>JBKPNW010000198.1:0-19154 GCA_046732815.1 Actinomycetota bacterium
TCGACTATCTTAGGGAGAAGCCCGGTTGGCAGTTTATCGTGGTGCCGCGCGCAACCCTTATCTTGGAGGGGTCGCTACAGCCCGGGAGTCCTCTCCAGCCCTGAAAACTCGAGTCGGCAGCGGGACGGGCATCGAGCCTCACGATCGTGCCTACCGGGAAGAACGCGTTGCAGGCGCCTGAGCCGTTGCCAGCGGTGATGGTGCAGTCGATCCCTGCTGGCTGTGAGGTCACGCGCCCGCTGCCGTTGCCTCCAGGAACGATCGCGATGCTTCCGTTTGAGAAATGGAAGGAATCCCACACCGTGATAATGGCATGCCTCTCCGTGCTGAAGGCTCCTCCCACCGTCCCGATGATTACCGCCGACTGTGCGTTGGTCAGTTGCTTGGTGGAGACGCTAAAGGTCGCACGCGTGGACCCTGCCGGGACGGTGACGCTAGGTGGCACCGTCGCCGCAGCCGTGTTGTCGCTGGATAGGTCGACCGTGAAGCCGCCGGAGGGTGCGGCAGAGCTGAGAGTAACGGTTCCGGTCGCCTGCTCTGGCCCGACCACGTCGGTCGGGCTGACGGTGAGCGAGGAGAGGGATGCCGAAGACGATGGTGGCGGCGGCGAAGAGGAGACCGTGCAGCCGGACAGTCGGGCTGTGGCGGCAGTGGCCGAGCCGTCGTTGACGTCCACGGTGCAGTCGGCTGGCGCCGTGAAGCCGCTCCTATCGATCCTGAACTTGCCGGCGCCATCGCTGGTGCCCATGGCCACCCCATCGACCGTGATGGTGCGGTTGGGGCTGGCCTGCCCTTCGATGCGCAGCTGGGTCCCGCTGAGTTCGGCGCGCGAGATGCTAACCGCAGCCTGTGCTACGGAGGCCACGACCAGCGCGCCGATCAAGACGAGCATGCCCACCAGGGCGAGGCGTGTCGTGAAGGCTCCGGCGAGGGCTTTGCGGTACTTCGTGTCCACGGTGATGTTCTCCTTCCCAGGCAGACGCTCCCTGCCCGTAGTCCTACACCCTCATTACGCGTGGGGGCCCCTCGACGGTTCGAGCGAAATATCGTCTGCAGCCACCTATGGAACCTTCCGTCCCGACGCTCCGGTGCGCCCCAACCCGCGAAGCTCGATCTGGGGTAGAGCGCGGCCCCGTCGGCAGCGCGGCCGTGGCCTTACCGCTGAGGCACCGGGCACTCCACCGTTTCTGGGGGGTTGGTGATCAGATCTGAGCGTTCTGCGGCCGGCGTGCCCGTCGGCGGCAACGGCAGCGCCTGCCCCTGCGCCGGGTTGTGGGTCCTTATCGCGCCCGTCGCCGTGGGGTTGTTGCCCCCCGCGTCCTCGCTCTGGCCGCAGGCTCCCCCGGCAAGAAAGCGTGGTGGAACGCGAAAGCGGGCGCGGCCATCACGCCCAGCATGAGAGCCGAGGCGAACGCCACCGCCAATAACGTCTTCAGCCTAACCAATCGGGACCTCCTCCCCTCTGACGGATGCTTCGGTCCTGCATACGCATCATTTCCTCCCGTGGATCTTCAAGGGAAGATCCTCCTGGACGTCTACTGCTACGATTCTAGGCGACGGCGGGCGTGGTGAGGAATGGGGGGTTTGTTGGGTGCACGAGCAAGTTGGGTTTCGTTATTTCGCCAATTTCGGACGGTGGGCTCAGTTCGCCGAAGAGCCCTGCGAATGCGACGGGCCGTGCCTGGAGGGCGTGTATTTCGATGACCCGGACGTGCCGAAAGCGGTCTGTTTACAGAGTCTGGTCTCGGGAGTTGTTCGGGTAAATGCTGCTGGTAATCTGATCGATAAACTCAGAGAATCCGTCAGAGCATCATTTCCCGAATGGTCGACCAAACGCGTCAACGCACACGTGTCGGAGGCTGTCGATACTCTGTCGAGGACGCCACCCGTACCGTGGGTCCAGAACAATTCGTGGCCTGTGCATCACGGCGACTTTTGCCGTTACATAGGCGAAAGGAACCAGCAAAAGGTGACGGAGGAAGGCGGAGTAGATGATGGAAGATCCTACCTTTCGTCTATTCTGGAAGAGGCGACGAACGTCGACGATGTGGATGGTTTGTGGACGTCCGTGGGCGATGGATGGACGGCGGTATTCGTCTTCGAGTGCCTGACGTGTGAACGTCGGATCGCCGTGGCGCAGAGCTACTAGGTCGCAAGGTTGGAAGGGAACAACCAAGATACGTATGAGACGCAGGAGTTGGGTAGGAGGAGCGGATTATCCGGACGCTTCGGGACGCAAGTGGCGCGCCACCTGGCCTCTGGTCAGGCTGTCGCTAGACGACGAGGGGGGCAGACTACAGCTCTCGGTCACCTCGGGGATCCTGGGACGTTTGATGCGTTGGGCATGGGATGATGAGCCTGACATTCGCTTCGCGTGGTCAGAGGTACAGGAAGTGCAGCGACAGAGGCCAACTCTCGTGCCCGAGGAGAGAGTCTACTTCCGTCTGCAACGTGGTAGTGGCAGAGTCGAGGAGTTCGTGTTCACGGCGTCCGAGCGTGGGAACGACGAAGTACTCGCGTTCGCCGAGTCTTCGGGAGCGACGGTCAAGCACGGGACACGCCGCCCCTTAACTGGTTTGTGGTTTTGACAGCGGCTTTCTCTACGGTGGAGTTGTTTCTGCACTCCTTGTTTGCTGACATGCTGAATTGCTGACTGGCTGAAATGCTCGTCGTGCATAAGGCTTCTGAGCCTTATGCACGGCGCTGTTACCGGCGGGGATTCAGTACGTGGAGAGTGAGGATGTCCATGCGCGTGATAACGCCGCGGAGGATGTCCTCTTCGGCGACGGGGAGGATCTTGACCCTCTTCTCGGCCATTATGGTGGAGGCTTCCGCCAAAGTTGCGTCGGGGGAGATGGTGATCAGCTCCCTCGTCATCAACTCGTCGACGGTCACGCCGGCGCTCTTGAGCGCTTCCTTGCGGTACTCGTCCCAGTTCCCTAGCGGGATCAGGCCGCCGAGGATGTCGAGGAAGCCCGGCGCCTTCACGTCGGCGTCCTGGAAGATCAGGTCTCCCTCCGTGATTATGCCGATGAGCCTCCCATTATCGACGACGGGGGCGCCCGAGGTGCCAGCCTCGGCGAAGAGCTTGATCGCGCTCTCCACCGTGTCGTCGGGGCCCAGCGTGGGCCACTCCTCGTGCGCGATCTCGGCTACCCTCAGCTCCCGGATGTCCTGCTGTTCCATGTTCCACCCCTATGATCGTCGTTCCCGGTCGCATCAGCGCTATTGTAAACGGCCCGGCGAGCCTCTGGTCAAGGCTTCCACTCCCTGCGTATGGCGCTTATCTCGGCGGCCCTAAGGGTGTCGAGATCGAACGCGACGAGCGCACCGTTGAGCACGACAGGACCGCGGGTGGCGACCGAGATCCCACGCCACTCGCCCATGAACAGGGCGAGGAAGTCGTCCCGGTCGAAGCCGATGATGCTCTCCTTGCAGCCTGTCATGCCAATGTCGGTCACGTATGCGGTTCCGCCAGGCAGGATCGAATGATCCGCCGTGGGCACGTGCGTGTGGGTCCCGAGCACGGCGTGAGCCTTTCCGTCGAGGTGGTAGCCGAGCGCCTGCTTCTCGCTAGTGGCCTCGGCGTGGGAGTCGACGAGCACGAGGTCGGAGCCGCGCTGCCTCAGCTCCGTGATGGCCTTGTCGGCGGCCTCGAAGGGCGACACCTTCGTCCTCTCGACGAACACGCGCCCTAGCACGTTGGTGACACCCACGGTTACGCCGCCGGCTTCGAATGTTCCACACCCCAGCCCAGGGTCTTTCTCGTCAAAGTTGGCGGGACGCACCACCCTGTCCTCTTCCTGGAGGAACTCTGCGTATCCAGCAGCGTCGAAGGCATGGTTTCCGAGGGTGAGGAAGTCGGCCACGGAGAGCAGGGCGGAGCCGCTCTCGCGGGTGATCCCCCGTCCCGACGGGGCGGAGTTCTCGGCGTTGGCGACGATGGCGTCGGGCTCCAACTCCTCGCGCAAGCGCGGCAGGAGGTCAAGCGCCGCCGAACATCCCGCGGGTCCGACGACGTCCCCGACGAAGAGCAGCCTGAAGCTCAGAGCAGCTCTCCCACGGCCAGAGGCAGATAGTCGAGCAGGTCTGTCGCCACGAAGCTCTCGGCGGGCCAGCCGGTCTCCTCGAGCCACAGTTCCGCCGCGCGTCCGTGCGCCCACGCTCCGGCCCTGGCGGCCTCGTAGGTGTCCATCCCGCGGGACAGAAATGCCCCGATCACGCCGGACAACACGTCCCCCGTCCCCGCCGTGGCCAGCGCGACGTCCCCTGTGGAGTTGACGGCGACCCTCTCGCCCTCGACAACGAGTGTGTCGGAACCCTTGAGCAACACGCAGCAACGGTGCTGTTCTGCTGTGTTGCGGGCGGAATCTAGCCTGCGGGCAGACACCTCCTTGGCTCCGGATCCAAGCAGTCGCCCCAACTCCCCGGCGTGTGGCGTCACGACGGTCGGGGCATCTCTCCCCGCGAGAACATCAGTGCCCGCGAGGTTGGTGATGGCGTCGGCGTCGAGCAACACGGGCACCTCGACCTCGCGCAGGATCCCTTCGACGAGGCGCCTGCCCTCGTCTCCCGTACCCGTCCCTGGCCCCATCACTAACGCGGAGGCTCTCCCCGCGTGCTCCAGGATCTCCTCCAGCGCCCCCGACCCCATGAAGCCTTCTTCGTCCTCGGCGACACCGTAGACGAGTGCTTCGGTGAGGGCGAGGTCGACGGCGGGCGCGGCCCCCTCGGAGGTGGCCAGGAAGACTATGCCGCACCCTGTCCTTTGAGCGCCGTGTACGACCATGACGGGGGCTCCGGTCGTGCCGCGGGAGCCGGCGACGACGAGTAGGGCGCCGGCCGAGTACTTGTGGGCCGGTTCGGCAGTGCTCGGTATCTTGCACCGTAGGGTGGCTGCATCGGTCCAGACGAGAGAGGGATCGACGTCTGCTTCCGGAGGGATGCCTATGTCCACGGCGACGACCTCACCAGCGTGCTCACGGCCGGGGGAGATCACACACCCCACCTTCACCGCGTGCGCACAGACCGTAAGATCGGCGACCACGGCCACCCCCTGTACCTCGCCCGTGGCCCCGTCTACGCCGGAGGGCACGTCGACGGCGAGAACGGGGGCCCGAGCGGAGTTCATCTTCTCGATGATCCCGGCCTCCTTCTCGCGCACCTCCCCCGAGAAGCCCGTCCCGAGCAGGGCGTCGACGATGAGGTCGGCCGCTGCGAGCTCCGCGTCGAGGTCTTCTTGGGAGATAAACCGCACCTGCAGGTTCCTGAGCGCCTCCAGGTTGGTCGCGGGGTCTCCCTCGTATCCGTCCTTCGTCGCCAGAACCGCGACCTCGACGCCGGAGCGGTGCAGCTCGCGGGCGATGACGAAACCGTCGCCGCCGTTGTTGCCGCCGCCGCAGACTATGAGTGCCTGGTCTGGGGAGTAGCGCTTCAGGGCGATGCCGGCCATTGCGGCGCCGGCACGTTCCATCAGGACCCCGCCGGGGATACCGAGATCCTGCGCCCTGGCGTCGGCGTGGCCCATCTCTTCCGCGGTGTAGAGCTTCATCCGGAGATCTGCTCCCTGCGCACCACGCAGACGGCGACGGCGGAGAGTTCGGAGTGAGTTATGGAGATGTGGAGATCTTCTTCGCGGACGCCCACCGCGTCGGCGAACTTCTTGATCTTGCCGGAGATGCGGACCGTTGGCGCGCTACGGGGCCTCCGCACGACTTCGACGCCGTTCCATTGGATCAGGCCGCACCCCAGGGCCTTGGTTACGGCCTCTTTGGCGGCCCACCGTCCGGCGTAGTGGCGCTCGGCGAAACGGTACTTCTCGCAGTAGGAGATCTCGGCCTCCGTAAACAGGCGTTTTCGTATCTTCGGGGTGCGCTCCAGGGCAAACTGCATCCTCTCGACATCGACTACGTCGACCCCGATCCCTGGTACGACGAAACCTTCCACGGGGCGTATGTTACGGCAGATTCGCTCCAGGCAAAAGGGCTATAGTATGAGGATGAACGCGGCCACGGACATAGTTATCATCGGCAACCCGCACTCGGGACGCGCGGGTGATGAGGGTTATCTGGAGCGTTTCGCGAAGATCCTGCGCTCGGGAGGCCTTACGGTGGAGGTGCTCAACACCGAGCACCCCAATCATGCCACCGAGCTCGCTTCCCTCGCGGGAGACCGTCTGGTCGTTGCCGCGGGGGGCGACGGTACTGTCAACGAGGTATTGAACGGGCTCTCGCCCGGGGCCACGCTGGGCGTACTGCCGCTCGGCACGGCGAACGTGCTGGCGCGGGAGTTCGGGCTGCCGCTCGACCCCGCCGAGGCCTGCCAGCGCATCCTGAAGGGCGAACGCTCCCAGGTTGACTACGGGGTGGCCACCAACGACGAGGGGGTGGAGCGTCGCTTTGCCTGTATGGCCGGGATAGGCTTCGACGCGAAGGTTATTAGCGCCGTGACACCGCGCCTGAAGCGCTACCTGCGGAGGCTGGCCTTCCAGGTAACGGCGTTCAAGGTGCTCTTCGGGAACAGCTTCCCCCCGCTGGAGATAATCCACGGCGACGAGGTACATACTCCGAGGTTCGCCATCGTCGCCAACGGCCAGTACTACGGGGGCGACTACAGGGTGTCGGGGCCCGGTTTGCTGACTAGCGGCGAGCTCGAGACCATCTTGGTCGGGCGCGTGAGCGTCCTCCTGAGGCCTGATGTCTTCGCCGGGATCATGGCCAGAAGGCCCCTCAACCGTGCCATGAGGTCATTTACCTCGAAGGAGGTCCATGCCAGGGCCCCCGACGCAGAGGTGCCCGTACAACTCGACGGCGAGCTCTGGGGTGGACTGCCCATGTCGTTTCGCATCGAACCCGGCGCCCTGAACGTGGTTCGGTAGGGAAAGCATTTCGGCACGCTGCCTTCGGCAGCTTGTCAGCACGCTCAGCCCTTCGGGCTTCGCTTGTCAGCACTTCAGCATTTCAGCTTTTGGCATCGTGGTCGGTCGTCGCTACTCTGGCCGCGCGTTTCTTTGTAGCGCTCGTCAGGGATGGTCGACGATCAGCACGGCGGCGCCCCTTATTCTGCCGCTGCGCAGGGTTTCTAGGGCCTCGTTGGCATCATCGAGGGGGAAGGGTACGACTTCGGTGCGGACGGGTACTTCTGGGGCTAAGGCGAGGAAATCCAGCCCGTCCTTGCGGGTGAGGTTGGCCACCGAGCGTACGGAGCGCTCGCCCCAGAGGATCTCGTAGGGGAAGGACGGTATGTCACTCATGTGTATGCCCGCGCAGACTACGGTACTGCCTCTGGCGACGGCCTTTAGGGCCGTGGGGACGAGGGCGCCGACAGGGGCGAAGATGATCGCCGCGTCGAGTTCCTCGGGCGGTGCCTCTTCCGAGCTCCCGGCCCATTCGGCGCCGAGCTCCCTGGCGAACTCCTGCGCCTCCTCGTCTCTCGGGCTGGTGAAGGCGAAGACCTGCCGGCCTTCGTGCGCTGCGACCTGGGCGACGATGTGGGCCGAGGCCCCGAAGCCGTAGAGACCGAGCTTCCTGGCATCTCCGGCGAAACGCAGCGAGCGGTGCCCGATCAGGCCGGCGCACAACAGGGGAGAAGCCTGCAGGTCGGAGAAGCCTTCGGGGACCGGAAAGCAGAAACGGGCGTCGGCGACGGCATATTCGGCGTAGCCGCCGTCGATCTGGTACCCCGTGAACCTGGCGTTCTCGCACAGGTTCTCACGCCCGGAGAGGCAGTAGCGGCACGCGCCGTCGGTCCACCCGAGCCACGGCACCCCGACCCTGTCCCCGGCCGTGAAGCTGTCCTCATGCTCGCCGGTCTTCTCCACGGTGCCGACTATCTGGTGGCCGGGGATCAGGGGTAACTTCGGATCAGGTAGCTCTCCGTCCACGACGTGCAGGTCGGTCCTGCACACGGCGCAGCAGTGCACCCTCAGGAGGACCTGTCCGGCCCCAGGTTCGGGTACGGCAACCTCTGCGGCCCTCAGTGGCGCGCCGGGAGTTTCCAGGATCATCGCACGCATGGACGCCCCTACTTTACAAGCAATTCAGCATTTCAGCCGGTCAGCACTCCAGCAAAAACAAAAAACTGACTAGCTGACAAGCGAAGGCCGAAGGCTTGAGCGTGCTGACATGCTGACCAGCTATTCAACGGTGACGCTCTTGGCGAGGTTGCGTGGCTTGTCGACGTCTAGGCCCCGGTCCTTCGCGACGTGGTAGGCGAGGAGCTGCAGCGGGACGCTCGCCACCAGGGGCTCAACTACCTCGGGCGCCTCCGGCACCGGTAAGATTACGCGCGCCGTCCTTTCTGCTCCTTTGTCTCCTTCGCGGGCGACGGCGATCACGCTGGCGCCACGGGCGACGGTCTCCTCGACGTTGGAGAGGGTCTTCTCGCGGACGAGTCCATCACCGAGAACGGCTACGACGGGACAGTATTCGTCCACCAGGGCTATGGGACCGTGCTTCATCTCGCCCGCCGGGTAGCCCTCGGAAGGTAGATAGGAGATCTCCTTGAGCTTCAGGGCTCCTTCCAGCGCCACAGGAAAGGAGATACCGCGCCCGAGGAAGAGCGAGCATCGCGCCTCCCCGAAGACCTCGACGGCTTCTTCGACCCTGCTCCCGAGCAACCCGAGTGTCTCCTCGACCTTCTCCGGCGCCAGCCTGAGGCCGCGTCCTATCTCCCGCAGCTCGCTCTGGGTGATGACGCCGCGCATGTCTCCGAGCGCGAGCGCGAGCAGGTCGAGCGCGGCTACCTGGGCGACAAAGGCCTTGGTGGAGGCGACGCAGATCTCGGGCCCCGCTTTGGTGAGCAAGACGGCGTCGGCCTCGCGGGTGATGAGGGAACCCTTGGTGTTGGTGATCGCGAGCACCCTGGCTTCGAAACTCTGCGCCGCCTGAACTGCCGCCAGGGTATCCGTGGTCTCCCCACTCTGACTTATGGCAACGACCAGCGTGTGCCTGTCCCCGATGGGGTCAGCGTAGCGATACTCGCTGGCGATCACAACCTCGACGGGTATTCTGGCGAGCTTCTCTATGGCGTGTTTGCCGAGCAGGCCAGCGTGGTAGGCCGTGCCACAGGCGACTATAACGACCCGGTCTATCTCCGAGAGGTCGAGCTCTAACTCGGAGAGGTCGACGCAGCCGTCTGAGTCGATGCGGCCGAGAAGGGTCGCACCGAGGGCGGCCGGCTGCTCGTGGATCTCTTTGAGCATGTAGTCGTCGTAGCCACCGAGCTCGACGGCCTCAGCGTCCCAGTCCACCTCGAAAGACGCACGCTCGACGGGCCCACCCGCAGAGGTGAACACCCCAACAGTAGAGTCGTCTATCTCGACGATCTCGCCGTTTTCGACGACGACGAACCTATGCGTCTCTCCCAGCAGCGCCTGCACGGCGCTCGCCAGGAAGTTCTCGCCTTCCCCCAGGCCGACGACGAGCGGGCTCTGGTGGCGGGCCGCTACGATCCTTCCGGGCTCATCCACGCTTACGGCGGCGACGGCGAAGGACCCTTCGAGCTTCTCCAGCACCCCGGCGAGCGCCGTCCGTAAAGTCTCTCCGGCCTCGACCCTCTCGGCGATGAGGTGCGCCATGACTTCCGTATCGGTCTCGGAACGGAATGACACGCCCCGCGCCTCCAGCTCCTGCTTGAGCTCCGAGAAGTTCTCTATGATGCCGTTGTGCACGACGGCGACGCTGCCGGTGCCGCCGAGATGGGGATGGGCGTTCTCTTCGCTGGGACGCCCGTGCGTCGCCCAGCGCGTGTGTCCCACTCCCGTCCGCACCAGCGAGAGCTCCCCATTGCGCCCGGCCAGGGCGCGGGTAAGATTTGCGAGTTGCCCAACCTCTCTGATCCGCTCTATCCGGCCCTCCCTCTGAAGGGCCAGCCCAGCCGAGTCGTATCCACGATACTCGAGGTGCCCGAGGCCCTCCATAAGCACCTCGACACATCGCTCCTTACCGGCGTAACCTACTATCCCGCACACAGGTTTACCTCCCTGTCTATCAGGGATGGGACCAGGGAGGGCAGAGAATAGAGACAGAGCTGCTCTGTCTCCGGGCTCGAACGGTGCTTTGTCCCCGGCGTCACCGCCGGGATTTGTCACCGCCCTGACGACCGCCCGAAGCCGAGACGTACCCGCCGAATGCTTCGATGAACGTCTTCCTCGTCGACTCCCGCACTACTCTTGCAGGAGTCCTGGCGCTTCTGCTAGTTCTCTACCCGCAAGCTCCGAAGATCCCACCGTGCTCGCTGGTCATCTACTGCGACTATATCTACCCTTGTCCACCTCCCGACGCCTCTGAAACGACCCGCTAACTTTAACGGTTGCGCCACGAAAAAGAAACCCGGGGACAGAAAGCTTTACAAGAAATTCAGGTCCACGATGCCCAGCGCGGCCAAAAGAGCGATGATGATAGGCTGGTGGATCAGGTAGATAAACAGCGAATTTCTGCCCAGAGGAAGCAGCGGCCGCGCTAGCGGCGGCGCCTTGTCCTCGCGAACTGCGGGCCGCCGGCCGTCGCTGTAGACCACGTTCCCGAAGAACAGCCCGATCAGGACGACGCCGAACCAGGGCAACAGGGGCCTGTAATCCGGCATGATCACACCCTCCGGTACGACGCCGAAAGGCAAGAGCCAGAAGCTCCGCGCGTAGAGGTCCTGGGCCAGCACGTACTGGCCGGCGGCGAATATGAGCGTGCCGAGCACGAGGTTGGTGAACCGGAGCCTCAGAAAAGGGTAGGCCAGGATTATGGAGACCCCGATCAGGTGCAGTATGCCGAACGCGACGACGCCCATCCCGAGGACCAAAAAGACCAGGGTCAACACCATCCCGTACGCGAGAATCCTCAACCCCCTGGCCAGGTACTTACCGAAGAGTCTCCAACCGGTCAGAGTGCTCCTCGCCCGGCTTATGGCCAGCGAGACGCCAACGAGGAACAGAAAGAGTCCTGCCGTAAGGTCGGCGAAGAGCGCCCAGTTCCCCGAAGTGGACTGGATAGCGTACCCACCCAGGATGTCCAGGTCGTAGGTGGAGTGGTAGACGATCATCATGATGATAGCGACGCCTCGGGCCGCGTCTATCTCCCAGAACCTGTCCACCTTACGCTCCGTACCCGGCTCCTCTCCTGGCGGGGTTTGGGAAGGTGGACCTTCCCAAAACCCGCGCTGGTCAGCAATTCAGCACGCTCAGGCTTGGCCTTAGCTTGTCAGCATTTCAGCTCTAGGTTCTTTGCTGAAATGCTCGTCGTGCATGAGGCTTTATCCCAATGCACCACGCTGTGTCTGGATCATAACCAAACCTCAAATCATGCAGGCCGCGGCGCATGGTATAGGATTGCTCTGTGGGCGCGGACTTCACCATCAGGCCGGGGCGCAGGGATGACGCGGCAGAGGCGGCACGGCTGTGGATGAGGAGCGCCGAGGAGCATACGGCCCACGACCGGGTCTACGAGACGGCCCCGGGCGCGGAGAAGACGATGCGGCGCTTTCTCTCCGACGTGGCAAACAGTGGCTACTCTTTCCTCTTCGTGGCCGCTGCAGGAGACCGGACGGTCGGTTTTATCTCCGGCGAGCTGCGTCAGGGCTCCCCGACGTTCCTCCCAAGGACCTGGGCCTCCGTCGATGACGTCTTCGTCGAACCCGCATACCGTAGCCGCGGTATGGGCCGCGCCCTGCTGCAGAGCGTCAGGGACTGGGCGCAGGAGAGGGGCGCGGACGGCATCTCCCTGCAGGTCGCAGCCGCCAACGCACGAGGCCGCAAGTTCTACGATGACCTCGGCTTCAGGGAGATCTCGGTGTATCAGGTGCTCGAGTTCTAGAGCGGTCAGCTATCAGCCGTCAGCTTTTTGGCTGAGGGTTGAAGATCTGGAGTAGAGCTTGACGCTGCTCTCTGGCTCGTAGCCTACTGCTGTGTAGAACGCTTCTGCTCCTGCTTCTTCGACCTGTACTTCGACGTAAGAGATGCCACGCTCTGCACACCGCTCGTCCGCCGCCCGGAGCAGGGCGCGGCCGATGCCCTGGCGCCTGGCTTCCGGGCGTACGTAGAGGTCCTCGATGCTGGCGAACGGGCCGCCCGCAGAGATGTTGAGGTGGTAGGCGAGGACGGCTACGCCGAGTGTGCGTCCCTCCGCCCTGGCGGCGAGCACTTCTACCTCTCCGGCCTCGACTGCTTGTCGCAGGCGGTCGGCGAAGTTCTGGGGGACGGGCTCGCCTCCTCTGACGGCTTCTTCAAGGAGAGCCAGGGGTACAGACAGGCGTGTTGGGGGGACGGGTGCGACCTCGAAGGGTCTCAACGCCGGATGGTGCCGGCGGTGATCCTGGCCGCCGCCTGGATGGCGGCCTCTATCTCCTCGTCCCCGACATCGAGGTGCGTGCAGAGGCGAACGTAGCCGGGTTTGCCGGGGGTGGCGAGCACGCCTTCGCGGGCGAGGGCCTCCAGGAACTCGGAGGGTTTGTCGACCGCCACGAGGACGAGGTTGGTCTCCGGATCCTGGACCTCGTAGCCGGATTCCCTGAGTCCTGTGGCGAGGGTGCTGGCGCGTTCGTGATCCTCGGCAAGCCTTTCTACGTGGTTCTCGAAGGCGTAGAGGGCGGCTGCGGCGATGATGCCGGCCTGCCGCATACCACCGCCGAAAGCCTTGCGGGCGCGGCGTGCCTCCCCTATGGTCTCCTCGTCTCCGGCGAGCAGGGACCCCACCGGTGCTCCCAGGCCCTTGGAGGAGCAAACGGAGACCGTATCGGCGTGCGCGCACCATTCTCGGGCCGGTATGCCTGTCGCGGCCTGGGCGTTGAAGAGTCTGGCACCGTCGAGGTGGACCTTCAGGCCGAGATCCTGCGCCGTTGCGGCGACCGCGGCGAAGTCCTCGAGCGGGAAGACCTTGCCGCCTGCGGTGTTGTGGGTGTTCTCCAGGCAGAGCAGCCTCGAGCGCGGGAAGTGGACGTCTTCTGTCCTGACGGCGGCACGGACGGTATCGGGGTCGAGGACGCCGTTCTCTCCAGGTAGGGTGCGGAGTTGGACTCCCGAGAGCAGCGCCGGAGCGCCGGCCTCGTAGACGAAGATGTGCGAGCCTTCGTGCAGGAGCACCTCCTCACCCCGGTTCGTACTCACGTGGACCCCGATCTGGTTGGTCATCGTCCCCGAAGGCGCGTACAGAGCGGCCTCCTTGCCCAGCAGATCCGCCACATACCTCTCGAGCCTGTCTACCGTCGGGTCTTCACCGAATACGTCGTCTCCGACCGGCGCCTCGAGCATCGCCTGGCGCATGCCTTCTGTCGGCCGGGTTACGGTGTCGCTGCGAAGATCTATCAAGGGTCGCCTCCCTCACTTTGTTCTGACTTCTCTAACACCCGGCGCGTGGTGGCGAAGTGGATCTTCGCCACCTCCGCCAGGCCTTCTTCCCCGAGTTCCCTGACGACGCGCCTGCCGGCCTCGACCACGTGCGTCGCGCCGAGCGGTAAACAGAACCCGACCAGCTCCGAAAGACGGTCGACCTCCTCGAGCTGCCGCGCCCGCGCTACTATGGACGCAGCGGCCACGGCCGCGTCGTCCTCGGCCCGTGTTCGTACCACGAGCCGCACGCCCTCGGGCACAAAAGGCTCAAGATAGGAGCGGGCGGAACGGGCAAACTCGTCTACCACGACTACCTCGACCTCATCCACAAGTTCACCCATGATCCTGGCGTCAAGCTCGCCGAGCAACCTGTTGACGTTCCCGGCGGCACTCCGCCGGGATTCGTACTCCCCGGGCGGAAGCGAAACGACGTGGACGTTGTTCTGGCCCACGGCCTCCAGGATGCGCCCCGAGATCCGACGGATGCCCGAGGCTCCGATCTCCTTCGAGTCCCTTACTCCTATCTCCTGCAGCCTTTGCGCCGTCTCTGCCCGTGTTATCCGGACCCCAGCCACGACCAGGGGACCGAAGTAGTCACCCTTCCCAGCCTCGTCGATGCCCAGCCGCGGCGTACCATCGAGAACGGGTCTCCCTCCCGTGCGGGCCGTCGATGCCCGCGTAGCCCCGGTCCCGGTCTGCGACGTACGCCAGTCTTCGATCAGGTCGCGCAACCCTGAAGCTCTACCTCCGGTAGATACCTTGCCCGTACGATAGACGTTCAGCTTCGCGGTCTCGCCGTCGCGGGCCAAGTCGTACTGGGTGCCGTAGTCTATGATCCTGGACCCTGTTATCTCTACGCCCTTCCTATCGAGGAGCAGGCGCAGTTCTTCGGGGAGGCTTTTGGACGGGGCTGGCTTCAAAGGACCTCGAAGCCTTCGAGGTCTCCGCCGGCGGCCTCGAAGTCCGTATCCACGTTCTCGACCGAGGCTTTCTGGGGCCCATCTTCACACCAGCGGATCATCTCCGTGACCCTGTCAGAGGGACCTTCGAACAGGGCTTCGACCCGTCCGTCCGGTGTGTTCTTTACCCATCCCGCAAGGCCGAGTTCTTCGGCCTTGCGGCGGGTCGAGTCCCGGAAGAAGACCCCCTGCACCTGGCCAGAGACCATGACGCGTGCGCGTTGTAGATCGCCATCTTGCACTTTTCGTACCTCCGTCTGTCGCATTATCGGCCATTCTATTGGGCAGGTTAACCCGATATGCTAGCCTACAGCGGGCATGAAAGCAGAGAAGCAAACGATTGTAGGCAGGCGCGGGGGGAGACTGGACAGGGTGCTCCTTACCCTGGTCGTTCCCACGCGCAACGAAGCCGCTAACGTACCGCAGCTCATGCAGGAGTTGCGCGAAAGCCTTTCCGACTTGGATTACCGGGTGGTCTTCGTGGACGACTCGACGGACGAAACGCCGGAGGTGATACAGGGCCTCGCAGAAGAGGACGGGCGCGTCCACCTGGTACGCCGGGTGGGGGCGGAGCGGTACGGCGGCCTTTCGACGGCCGTGACGACGGGGATGGAGCTGTTTTCGGCCGCGAGCGAGTACACCTGCGTGATGGATGCGGATTTGCAGCATCCCCCGGGGAAGGTGCGCGAGATGCTAGAGGTCGCACGCCGCTCCGACTCCGATGTGGTCGTGGCGAGCCGTTACGCGACCGGCGGCAGCTACGCCGGCCTCGCAGGTAGAATGCGGCGGGCCGTCTCGGTGGGGAGCAAATACCTGGCCTGGATCGCCTTCAAGGAAGCGCGCAAGACGAGCGACCCGATGGCCGGCTTTTTCCTGCTGAAGAACCAGGCGATCTCGGGCATCCAGTTCAGGCCGACCGGGTTCAAAGTTTTGCTCGAGATACTGGTGTGCGCGCCCGAGCTCGAGGTCCTCGAAGTGCCGTTCGATTTCCAGGCCCGCAACGCCGGGGTGTCCAAGGCGACCGTACGCCAGGGCTTCGAGTACCTGACCCACATACTGAGCCTGTTCTGGTACGTGCCCTCGGCGGGCCGCCTCTGGAAGTTCCTCCTGGTCGGAGCCTCCGGTGTGCTGGTCAACATGGCCACCCTGATCTTGCTCGCCGAGTACTTCGACGCCAACAAGGTCATCGCCTGGATGTTCGCGGTTGGCGTCTCCATCCTCAGCAACTTCCTCCTCAACAACGCGTTCACCTGGCGAGACATCAGGCACTCGAGCAGGATCCACTTCTTCTTGCGCGGCGTCCTGGCCTACCCCGTGGCCGTCGTGGGCATAGGGGCCAACTTCGCCGTCTGGTACCCGCTCGTGAAGTACGTCTCGGACGACTTTCCGTACTACGCACTGTTCAATCTACTCGGCATAGTGGCGGGGACGAGCGTGAACTTCATCCTCTCCTCGCGGCTCGTGTTCCGCCCCTTGATGCCCCAAAACCTCGATCCCGACGCGCCGAAGGAGCAGGTGGCCGAGACCATACGGCGCGAACTCAAGGCTGACAGGGTGGGTTTGATCAGGGTCCCGGATCTCACACCCCTGGGAGAACTCTCGCCCCAGGATCTCACCGCCTCAGACAGGAGCGTGATAGACCTGGTCGTCAAAACCGCCCACCCCACCCTGACCGTGACGGGCCCCAGGCGCCTGCCCCAGGCCCGTACGAACGCCCGCTGGACCAACTCCCTCGCAGTCCCGATCCTCCACAAAGAAACCACCCTAGGCGTGGTCTACGCAACGAGAACCTCAACGGAACCCTTTACCGAAGAAGATCTCCACTGGCTGACCGCATACACCAGCACCGCGGCAGGATTGTTCGTGTGATTTAAGCTGGTCAGCACTTCAGCACGCCTGCTTCGCAGGCTCGTCAGCATTTCAGCCAGTCGTCTCGTAGTCTCGCTATGAGCGTGAACTCGACTGTGGCTAATAGCAGTACCTCGGGCGCACCAGGGCAAGGCCCGAACAAGAGAAGCTGAAATGCTGAAGTGCTGACAAGCGAAGGCGAAGCCTGAGCGTACTGAAGTGCTGAAATGCTAGCAGGAGGGGGAAGTCCCCCTCCCGCTTCAACGGCCCCTCCCCATCAGGAGCCTCTAGCCGGACTCCATCAGCCCTCCCAGCCGATGAAGTCCGTGCGATTCATGCCTGGACCCTAGCTTTAAACCGAGCCCCGGGCAGGCAAGAATCGCCTGGACTGAAATTAGCATCCCCCTACATATCCCGCAACCTCCCTTAATCCTTCTACCTAAGCCGACAATGTATGCTACATAACATCAGGCACGATATGTTCGCAACTCTTTTCAAGCCGGCACAACATGTTGAGTCTCGACCAAAATCTCAATCTGCCGCAAAACATGTATAAACTGTATGTAGAGGGTCATATAAGTTTAAGGTCGAGATGTATCCATCGGTGTCCGCGGGGGTTGGTGGAGTCTCCAGTGGGTCACGGTTACGGGGCGGGGGCGGCATGGGGACCGTCTTCGCGGGCCATGTCGGCGAGCTTTATACTACTTGCATGCGGCCGATTTGCTTTCTCTCCGACTTTGGTCTAGCCGATGACTTCGCCGGCACGTGCAAGGGCGTGATGTTGAGGATCGCGCCCGGAGTCTCCATCGTCGACCTGACGCATGAAGTACCGGGTTTCGGGGTAGAGGCGGGGGCTGAGATCCTGCAGCACGCCACCCGCTACATGCCCTCAGACACGGTATATCTGGCGGTGGTAGATCCCGGAGTCGGCACGGGCCGTAAGGAGCTCGCTCTGGAGACTCAGAGCGGCGCCTTGCTGGTCGGTCCGGACAACGGGTTGCTCATCGACGCGGCGGAGTCTCTGGGGGGTATCTCTAGGGCCCGTGCGCTCACAGAAGAGCGCTTTCATCTGCATCCCGTCTCCAACACCTTCCACGGCCGCGACGTCTTCGCGCCCGTGGCGGCGCATCTTGCCGCCGGGGTCGGATTCTCGGACCTCGGAGAGCCTGTGGACCCCACATCACTGATACGCCTGAGCCCGGCTGGCGCGCTAGCAGATGAGGGAGAAGGTGTCGTCGCCCACATAATCTCCATCGACCGCTTCGGCAACGCGAGGCTCTCCGTCATGCAGGATGAGTCAGGGTTGGAGTACGGCGACCCTCTGAGAGTAGACACCGGAGACGGGAAGATGTCGGTCCGGTACGTCGAAACGTTCGGGTCGGCCAAGCCCGGCGAGTTGGTGCTCGTCCCCGACTCCCACTGGCGCCTGAGTCTCGCCATAAACAAAGGCAGTGCCACCCACGCCCTCGCGCTCGAGATCGGGGGGAAGGTGCGCCTGATACCACCGGCGGATTACGATGACTGAACGGCGCAACCCGAGGTCGGGCCCTCCCGCCCCCCTCACTTCCGGGGAGCGGGATCGGATGCTGTGGGCGGCCGCGCTGCGTCCGGTCAACCTCATAATCCTCGTCGTCGGGGCCGGCGTCTTCGTGACGACGCTGGCGTGGTGGATGCTTCCGCTGACCCTGGTAACCTACGCCTCCCTGGTCTTCCTGGCCACGAGAGACCCGATCTTCCAGCGCAAAGTCCTCGGGGGAGAGGAACTTCCAGAGGCATCGCCTGCCTCGGTAGAGAGCGCCGACGTCTCTCCCGAGCGCCGCGCCCGCTGGCTCCCGCGCGGAGAGACCCGTCAGAAGGTGGAGGCAGCACTCGAGGTCTACCGCAAGGTCGTCGCCGCCATCGAGACCTCAGATGACGTAACCAGGACGGTACTCGAAGATGCGATCCCAAGGCTGCACGCGGCGGCAGACCGGCTCGTGGACGTGGCCCAGGGGAGGGAGAGGGCCGCCGAAGTCGTAAGGAACCTGGATCAGGATACAGGCTCCACCGCAAGGCGGGAGAACCTTCGCGAGCTCGAAAACAGAATAGACGCCGCTGACGCAGAGATCTCTACCACATTCCAGGAGCTTCTAGACCTGAGGGCGAAGGTCGTCAGAATCTCTATCGACAGCGAGAATCCCGCCAGGGCGTACGACCTCAACGCGTCGCTCGACGGACTCAATGCCAGGCTAGACGCCCTGAGTGAGCTCATGACCAAGCAAGAAGAAAGCTAGTCAGCATTTCAGCACGCCGCCTCGCTGCGCTCGGCAGCTTGTCAGCATCTCAGCCAGTCGTCCCGTGGTCTCGCTATGAGCGTAAACCCGACTGTGGCTAATAGCACTACCTCGGACGCACCAGGGCAAGTCTCGAACGGGAGACGCTGAAATGCTGAAGTGCTGACAAGCGAAGGCGAAGCCTGAGCGTGCTGAAATGCGCGCAAAGAGGCTTTGCCTCTTTGCGCTACGCCGAGCTTACCTGCCAGCCCTGACCGTCGGTCTTCTCCTCGATGACCTCGGGACGGTGGGCGGACCTGCGCACGGGGACGCCGCCCAATTCCTGCCTCGACTCCTCCACCGAGATGAGCGAATCCTGGAACCAGTTCTCCAGCTGTCCCATAACGCGGTCCCGATACACCTCGGAACCGCCGGAGACCTCCTCGGCGTAACGTTCCGCCCCGTCCAGGATCTCTCCGGCCCGACGCTCTGTACGCCGGTGAAGTTCCGTCTCGGGGACCATCGCGTTGGCGCGATGGTGGGCTTCCTCGACTATGCGCTGGGCCTCCTCCTCGGCCGCAGCTACTGTGGCCCCGCATTCCCGGCGAAGCGACTCCGCCTCCGCCAGCTCAGGGGGCAACGATCCCCTTAGCTCGTCCAGCATCACAAGCAGATCAGACCGATCGACCACGGCCCGTCCTCTGCTCATCGGTACGCCGGATGCATCCTGAACGATCGCCTCCAGCTCGTCCAAAACTCCGCTTATGTACTGCATGTCCT
>JBKPNW010000199.1:0-14265 GCA_046732815.1 Actinomycetota bacterium
GCCTTGTCCTGTTGGCCGATGTAATTGGGAATCGCGATGGCGGCGAGTATCCCGATGATCACGACGACCGCCATCAACTCTACGAGGGTGAAGCCTCCTTCTTGCCGCATCCGATCGATGAGTTCACGGCTCATGCTGTTCGGGGGTAGGGAGTGGGGAGCAGGGAAGAGTTAGATGTGAGAAACAGGGACACGCCATTCTCCCGCTCTCGCCGCACGCCAATGTCGCTGCCGGGACCGTGCCCGCCTACACCCTTTTCTTCGGACATGCGCGCGGGTAGCTTTAGCCAGCGTTTTCGGCCGACGCTGGTGTTGCCGCCGTGGAATCACAGCGCCGTACCCAAGAGTTCAACCCTTACGCGCGGCGCGCCATCAGCACTTCAGCAAAAACAGAAAGCTGACCGGCTGAAATGCTGACGCTACTATCCCCCGTACTCCATAGGAGTATCGAGATCCGTGAGGATGTCGGCGGGACGTCCGAGGTTCGCGGCGGCGACCTCCCCCAGGTAGACAGTATGGTCCCCGGCCTCCAACTTGCCGACTACGCGGCACTCCAGGTTGGCGAAAGCCTCGTCGAAGAGCGGCGCCCCCGTCTCACCTTTGGTGTATGTAGAGCCGGCGATCGCGCCGTCCTCCGGTTGGAGTGGCTCGATGAATTTTCGGGCGAGGTCTTCCTGCTCCGTGTCGAGGAAGTTCAGGGAGAAGACGCCGCCATCTTCGATCAGGTCGTGCGTGTGATGGTCCTTGCGGACGGCGACGACGACCTGCTGCGGCTCGAAGGAGACCTGCGAGACCCAGCAGGTGGTGAACCCGTTGACCTCACCATCCGAACCCACGACGCCGGTGATGTAGAAGCCGTAGGGGATCGTCTTGAGAATCTCACTGCGCGTCTGCCCTTCCATGCGCTCCCGCCTCTCTGTCGAAACGTTGGTCTTGCCCCGACCGTCCGTCGGTCAGACGGCATTCTACATTTCAGCAGGTCAGCAAGTCAGCACGCTCCCTATGGTCGCTTGTCAGCATTTCAGCATGGTGAGCACCTGCCATTTCCGCACTCTCCACCCGTCATTCCCGCGAAAGCGGGAATCCATGGTGGCAAACGATGCACGCCTTAAATGAGATCGATCGGCGTAGCAATCGCCTTACTGCGAATCGCTTTGGAGGTCACTCTGCGGGCTCGACACCATGAGCGCGAATCATCATGCGTTTTGGGGTGAATGTATCGGCAGCATGCATGGTAGGGTACAATGTGCCGCAGGATGGGAAATATGGCCTGGAAGCTGGTAATCGTAGGGCTGGTGCTCGTCGCCGGTTTCGTGTTGCGTGGCGCCTACGAACAGATAATCCACCCGAGCAAGCCGGCCGTGGCGCAAGCGGACCAGTACGACTGCGCCAGCTTCGGCTCTCAAGAATCGGCGCAAGTCGAGCTCGACAACGACCCCAGCGACCCCAACAACCTGGATGCCGACGGGAACGGAATAGCCTGTGATAACTACCCCTACGGGACCAGCGGCAGCGTGGCCGCCAGCAGCGCATCGCCGAGCAGTCCGTCGTCTGGCAGCACGCCGCCGAGCAGCCCGTCGCCGAGCAGTGCACCCGCCCCGCCCAGGCCGCAGAAGACCCACAAGCTGTTCTCTTCCGGTGGCTCCACAGACGGGCCGGTCCCGCTGATGCCGAATGGGTCGTGTCCGGTCGAATTCCCGGTCAAACACAACGGTCTCTGCCACGAGTAGCATTTCAGCTAGTCAGCACGGCGCCAGGCTTCGCCAGGCGCCTTGTCAGCATTTCAGCAAGTCAGCTCCTTGTTCTTGCTGACTTGCTGACAAGCGAAACCCGAAGGGCTGAGCGTGCTGACTTGCTGACTAGCTTCCCTACAGGCGTCCGGATCTGATGATGCCGATGAGAAGCAGGAGCCCTAGGATGGCGGCGACGACGAAGCCGATAAGGCCGAAAATGCTAACACCGATGAACCTGGTGCCGCCCTTGAGGAAGATCCCCAGCATCGAGGAGCCTATGATGAGGGCGGCTATAAGGAGGGCGAAGACCAGGCGGTTGGCGAGGATATCTACTTTGGAGATGAGGTCGTCGAGCCCGGCATGCCTGAAACGAACCTCGACCTCGCCGTCCTTGAGTTCATCCAGGAGCGCGTGTATCTGGCGGGGGTAATCCGCCAGGGCGTCGGGCTGGGCGACCCTGCGCGCCAGGCGGCCCGCGATGTAGGCAGGATTCCTGTAGCGGGTGATGAGGACCTCGGCCGCCTCCGCTGCCGTAGCTATCCTGGTCTGTCCCCCGAGCCTCTCTACCTCGACCAGGAAATCTGCCATCTGGGCTACTTCGACGTGCAGCCGCACTCCTCCTCTACGGATGGCTTCGAGTCCCCTATCCCTGACTTCTTCCAGGGAGTGTTCGGGCCACAGAGGTCCGCCTAGCACGCCAAGGGTCTCGCGCACCTCACGCCTGAGGTCCGAGTCGTCGTGGGGGACGAAGCTCCCCGCCAGCGGCAGCGCGCGCACCACTCCGTCGACGTCCCCGCGGCGCACCGCGGCCAGGATCTCGGCCACCCCCCGCAGCCTCTCCGGGTCGATGGCGAAAGCCTCCGTTGGATCGGCCAGCCACAGGTCCTCCGCGGGTCCGCCGAGGACGAAACGCGCCCTCGCCGGGTCAGCGAGCAGGATCCCCTCACTCAGCGCGAGCCGCACGAGCGCCTCCGAGACCTTCGGGTAGTGCTCCTGGTCAGGGTGCGCGGAGGCCGCGGGCTCCTCGAACGTGATGCAGCGGCCCGTGGAGTAGTCTCTGTAGACTTCGGGAACCCTGAGCCGGAAGTCCTCCATCTCTCGGAGGCGACGGGAGATCTGGGCCGAAGCGAACATGTCACGGCGTTGGGTAACGTGCGCGGTGAACTCGGCCACGATCGTGGAGGGATCCAGGGGCAAACGGTCGCCGAGCCTCCGGCGTGTCAGGTCAGCGACGGGTCGCATCGCCAGGAGGTCCCTACGCACGCCCGTACGGTCGAAGACCACGAGCGCGGGACGCCCTCCCGGTAGCAAGGCCCGGTGTGACTGGGTAAACGGACCGACCCTGACCGGAACCTCCTCGAACTCGACGAACAGGCGCTCCAGCGTGTTGCCGAGCTCCCTCTCCACGTAAGCCCGCGCCTCGACGAAGCCGATCGGCGTCGCCAGAACACTGGTACGTCCCAACTCGGCGGCCACGTCCGGTGGGATCAAGTCGCGGCGGATGGAGAGGAAGCGTCCCAACTCGGCGAACGTCGGGCCCAACTCTTCTAGAGAGAAGCGCAACCTCGTGCCCACCTGCCCCGGCTCTTGCCTGCGGCGGCCGGGCGACAGACGCCTCCTGAACACGAAGCCGAACCCGTAGCGCGCCCCGACGCGGGCGATCCTGCCCACCCTGCGGGCCGGACTCTCAGGTAAATCCCGCGAGACCCTCTCCATGTATAGAGCATATCAGCTTGTCAGCACGCTCAGGCTTCGCCTTCGCTTGTCAGCAGGTCAGCTTCTCCTACTGTGGCTTCGCCCTGCCGCGCACGAGGAAGCATTGCTCAGGGAAGGAGGGTCCTACGCTGCTGGGGAAGCTACGGGACGACTTGCTGAAGTGCTGACAAGGCGCGAAGCGCCGGGCTGACTTGCTGACAACCGCCCGATAGGGCGCGTGCTGATATGCTGATGAGCTGAATTGCTGAGCGACCGAAGGGAGCGACCATGCAGTACGTGCACACCTGCTACAGGGTTCTGGATCTCGACCGGAGCATAGATTTCTATACGAACAAGCTGGGCCTGGAGCTCGCCCGCAAGACGCCTATCGGCGATGACGCGACCAACGCCTTCTTCGCCGTGCCCGGCGACCCCGAGCCCCGGCTCGAGCTCACCCTCAACCACGACCAGGACGAACCTTACGAGCTGGGAACCGGCTATAGCCACGTCGCCTTCGCCGTCGAAGACCTCGACGCCCTCGCGGACAGGCTCGAAGAAGCCGGCGGCGTGGACTTCGAGAGCAAGCCGCACGCCATGGGTAGCGGGACCAGGATCTTCTTCGTCAAAGATCCCGACGGTTACCGCATAGAATTCATAGAACGCCATTAACGAGCCCCAAGGGTTCTCGACAACGCCGCACGAACCGCCAGCACACAACGAGCTGACAAGCTGAAATGCTGACCGGCTGACCAGCGCGGATTTGGGAAGGGCACCTTCCCAAATCCGCTAAAGCACGTGCGTAGCAACGCCGACAAATATGTCGTGCGTGCGATACGGTCCAACATTGCCCGCGGTTGTGAGGACGAGCGGGGCTACACCCTGCCAGAGATCCTGACCGCCGTATCCATCATGAGCATCATTCTCGTCATCGGGATCATCGTGTTGCTCGCCCTGCTGGAGCGCTGGAGGGTCGAGGCCGCCGCCGACCAGTTCGCCGCCGACCTGCGGCTCGCCCACACCAGGGCCACCGAGCAGCTGACGGACTGGCGGGTCGTGTTCATGCCCGACGGCGCACCCTTGAGCCGTTGCTCCTCGGCGGACTACTGCATGGTCAAGCTGAACTTCCCTTACGGTGCCGGCGATCCTACTCCCACGTTGGCCGACGATACCCGGCCGGTGCGCCGTGAGTTGCCCGCATGGACCAGGATCAAGGACGTCACCTTCGATCCAGACTGCTCGCACGGCGACCGCAATGCCGTCGTTCCGCCCAGCTCCTGCGGGTCCGACACCGCACAGAACGGTGCCACGCGCACCCTCGAGTTCAAGTCCAACGGCACCGTCAGGACCCTGAGACCCGGCCAGAGCGGCGCCGTGGTGATCAGCTCGGAAGACGGTAGTCCGACCTGCCCGGTGGTTTTTAACGCCCCGACCTCGAGGATAAGGATCGGTGGGATCTCCTATCAATAGCACCGGCCAGGAGTACGGCTACTCGCTCGTAGAGGTGACGGTGGCGATAGTGGTCCTTACGGTCGCCGTCGTACCCATGGTGGGCATGTTCGAAGGGGCGATCCGGGCCGCCAACGCGAGCGGAGACTACGATCGGGCGCGGGCGTGCGCCGTGCAGAAGCTCGAGCAGGCGAAGAGCCTCCCCTACGAGACTATCGAAGGAGGATTACCGGGCGGTGTCTGCGAGCCTTCCGGTTTCGCCTACACGATAGCCACGCAGCCCATCGGCACCGACCTCGGCGACGATTCCGGGGAGGAGGGACTCTCGAAGATCACCGTTACGGTCAGTTGGCGCGGTGAGAACTCCTACGGCATCTCGGGGATCGTCTCCAGATGGTGAACCTCAAGAGGAGACGCTTGTGGAGGGAGACAACGGGCTTCACCCTCGTGGAGGTACTCGTCTCCGCCATGATGCTGTTCGCCGTGCTCTACGCCCTCTATGCGATCTTCGACGTGAGCGTCAGGACCTTCGGCTACGGCCGCGACAGGCTGGAGTCCGTCGAGAATGCCAGGCTCGCCCTCGGCAAGATGGAGCGTGAGATCAGGGCCGCCTATCCGTACGACCTGACTTCCAGTCCACCGAAGAGATACCTGTTCTTGAATCCGGCGGCCCCCACAAAGCCGGCGGTGCCTACCGCAACCCGCATCGCGTTCGGCAACGAGACGGGGGGAGACCGCAGCATCGGCACCACCGAGGTCATAGGCTACTTTCTCAGCGGCCACGACCTGAAGCGGTCCAAGGGCGGTAGCGTTCAGACGCTCGTCGATTCCGTCCCCACAGACGGACTACGATTTACCCCGTGCCGGACCTCGGACGATTGTCCCCCGGCCCTCGCCATCACGGACGAAAAGGAGATCAGGCTCCTCCGCATAGAGCTGGCCGTCGAAGTCAGGCGCCGCGCTCAGGACCCCACCAGGCAGACGCTCGCGGTCGACGTCTACCTCAGGAACCGCGAAGGGCCGTGATGATCGGAGATCTCCTGCGCGAGGAGAAGGGTATGGCCTTGGGGTTCGCGATCATCGTGGTCGTGATCGTCGGCGTCATGGGAGCGGGCCTCCTTACCTTCGTCGCCACGGACCTCGAGGCCATCGCGGAAGTCAACAGGGGAGAACGGGCCTTCGAGATGGCCGAGGCGGGGATCGAGGTCGCCAAAGCACACCTCGCGAACGACCTGAACCCGGCCGACTGGTCCTCCGGAGAACTCCACATGGCCGGCACGGACGAAGGCTCCGTTACGGTCACTGTCGAGCACGACGACAAAAGTGGATCCTTCGAGGCGACCTCCACAGGCGACTACCGTGAGACGAGGCGCAAGATCGAAGCCACCTTCTCCGTCGAAGAAGGCAAGCCAAAGCTCCTGAGCTGGCGCGAACTCTACGAGTAATTCGGATTTCGTATCACCTTCATTCCCGATAAAGCGCAATTCCACTGCGGAAGTAATACCGAGTGCGGTTGCAAGATCGTGCCTTCCGACTACGGGAGCCCGCTTCGTTTGCTCCGTCGTTCCCGCAACCCCACACCCGTCTTCCCGCGCAAGCGGGAATCCACGAGTAGCCGCAGATGCGGCCCCTGGCGCGCCGGCGTCGCCATTTACCCGCACTTGGTATAAGTCCTAGCTCCCGACCACAACCGATCTACTAAATGTGTCTGCGTGGTCTGGTGTCAACAAAGATTGACAAAACCAATTTCGTCAACTAAGATTGACATATGGATGAGCAGACGAGGACACGGGTTGGTGGGCCGGAGGACCCCAGGGATGGGCTAGAGGCGGTCGTCGCGTTGAGGCGGACACTGGAGGCTCTGGAGGCGGCGCAGGTAGAGAATGCCTTTGTCGCGGGATGGTCCTGGGCGAGGATCGCCGAAGTTCTGGGGGTCAGCAAGCAGGCTGTGCACAAGAAGCACGCCAGGAGGATCAGGGCCAGGTACCCTGGAGAACCGCCGAGGAGGAAAAGCACATGATGTTCACCCGCTTTACCGACAGAACCCGTGCGTGCGTTGAGGCTGCCTTGGATGAGGCCAGGATGCTTGGCCACGACTCGCTCGGTGATGAGGACCTCTTGCTTGGCATCCTTCACGTCGATGAGGGGACGGCCGCCGAAGCGCTCTCCTCGCTTGGGGTGACGCTCGAAGGCGTGCGGGAGGAGTCGGAGGAGATGCTCTCTAACGCCCTCTCTTCGATAGGGATCTCCCTAATGGAGATGCACAGGGAGGCGGGCGATGCCTTTGAGATGCGCATCCCTGACGGTCGGCGCATCCCGTTCTCCCCTCGGGCCAAGAAAGCGCTGGTCGAGGCGCGCAGAGAGATGCGAAGAATGGGAGACAACTACCTCGGTACCGAGCACATCCTGCTCGGGATACTGAGTAACGCGGACGGTATGGCCGTCAGGATACTGGCCGTGATGGGCGTCCCGCCTGAGGCGCTGGAGGAGAGGCTCTTCGAGATGCGCGGTCGGGCGGCGGGCTAACACTTCCCCCTGTGGCCTGGTCAGGACTCACGCAGAGCTGACATGGACGTCCTCTGGTCGTCCATGTCGCTAGAATGCGGGTATGGAGGAGAGAGAAGATCGCGGTGGTGCCTTAAGGGTCGGGATGATCTGGGGCGGCATCGGCGGGGTTGTTGGGCTGCTCGCATCATTGCCCGGTTCGCTCGTCGGGATTCTTGTCGCAGGCTTCATCGGCTTCTCCTGCGGGAGACGGGCGGCCGTGGCGGGAAAACGCTCGGGGGCGCTCTCCGGATTGATCGGCGGTGCCGTCGCCGCGCCGGGGTACGTGCTCGGGTCCACGCTCGGGGCGCTTGTGGCGGCCCGCTTGATCGGTGCCGCAGAGATCGCCGCTACCCTCTCGGAGCTCCTCGGTACACGGGTCTCAGGGGATCTGGCCTGGACCTACTTCCTGGTCAGCCTCACCCTCTCCGCCATCCTCGAGGCCGTTATCCTGATCATGGCCTCATCGGCCGCGGGAGCCTGGACGAAAAGGGATTAGGAAGGGACTTCCGGCGCCCTGCTTACCGGCCTTTGGCCGCCTCCGCAGCGTGCTCCCCGAAGACGAACCCTTCTTCGTCGGGGCGTGTGACGCCGGCACGCTCCAGGCGACGGTCCTTCTGGTACTTCCTGATGGCGGCCTTCAGAGTGCCGAGGCCCAGGGTCGCGCACTTGGGGCGGGAGGCCACTACCTGTCGTCCCAGCTGATCGATCATCTCGTGGTAGTCCATCTCCAGTACCTGATCCATGGTCAGCTTGCCCTTGTGAATGTCCTCGAGGAGCATGCTGCTCGCCGCCATGCTGATGGTGCAGCCCTCGCCCTCGTAGGTAGCGCTCTCTATGTGCTCCTGGTCCTCGGCCGCCTTCAGGTACATCGTAACGACGTCACCGCAACCGGGATTGCCGCCAGGCATAGCCACGTGGGCGTCCTCCTGAGAGCCCCGATGCCGCGGCTTCTCGTAATGATCCAGCAGTATCTGTATCTGTAGCTGCCTGTCCAACACGCAACCTTCCACTGTGTTATCCCATCGATCTTCTAAAGACGATTCTATCGCAAGGTCGTCTTTCGTAACGTAATCTTGCTACAGTTTGATACACTCAAAGCATGAGAGTGGGTATAGTCGGGCTGCCGAACGTCGGCAAGTCCACGGTATTCAACAGTCTTACGCGGGCCGGGGCCGAGGCCCAGAATTATCCTTTCACGACCATCGATCCGAACCTCGGTGTCGCCACCATACCGGACGAGCGTCTCGTGGCCGTGGCCGGGGTGATCGGCAGCAAGCGCGTCGTCCCCGCTACGGTTGACTTCGTGGACATCGCGGGGCTCGTGCGGGGCGCGAGCGCGGGAGAGGGGCTGGGCAACCAGTTCCTCGGGCACATCAGGGAGTGTGACGCCATCGCGCACGTCGTCCGCTGCTTCGAAGACGAGAACGTCGTTCATGTCCACGCCGGCGTTGATCCCGAAGGAGACATCGAGACGATCGACACCGAGCTGTTGCTCGCAGACCTCGCCACCGTCGAGCGGCGGCTGGAGCGGATCGGGCGTGCCGCTAAGGGTGGCGACGCCCAGCTCCAGGCCGAGGCGGCCGAGCTGAAAAGATTACTCGACCACCTCTCTGCCGGGAGCCCGGCCCGGGTCTACCCGGCGACGGAGACCGTGGCCGAGGCTATGAGAACCCTCATAACGGCCAAGCCGACGCTCTACGTGGCGAACGTGGATGAGGAGTCTGTGGCCCACGGGGACGGTTACAGCGCGCAGGTCGAGAAGCACAGCAGCCGTGAGGGCGCCGAAGCCGTGCGGATCTGTGCGAAGCTCGAAGCCGAAGTCGCCGAACTCTCCGAAGAGGAAGCCCGCGAGTACCTGGCGATGCTCGGGGTCGAGACGATGGGTTTCGAAGAGTTCGTGCGCGCGGCTTACCGGCTACTCGGCCTCGTCACCTTCTTTACCGCCGCGGAGAAGGAGGCCAGGGCCTGGACCGTACGCGAGGGCTCGACGGTGAGACAGGCCGCCGGGCGCGTCCACACCGACATGGAGCGCGGCTTTATCGCGGCCGAGGTCGGGGACTGGCAGGATATAGTCGCCGCCGGTTCCTGGGCCGGGGCCAGGGAGGAGGCCAAGGTCCGCCTCGAAGGCCGCGACTACCTCGTGAGAGACGGCGATACCGTACTCGTGCGCTTCAACGTTTGAGGGCGTAGCCGGTGCAACCTTTCGTCAGGCCGAAGAAGCCGCTGCAAGACTCCCGCCTCGCGCTCGTCACCACCGGCGGCGTCCATCTGCCAGAGCAGCCGCGCTTCGACATCGACGACCCCGCCGGCGATTGCTCCTACCGGGAGATCCCGGCCGGCGCCGACGATCTCACCTGGACCCACGCTTACTACAGGCCGGATGAGGGCAGCGACCTCGACGCCGTCTTTCCTCTGCAGACCTTGCACGGCCTGGTCAGCGACGGAGTGGTAGGCGAGCTGTCGGGGCGCCACTTCTCCTTTATGGGGGCCATCCACGACCCGATCCGGCTCGTCGAGAATACGGCCCCCGAGGTCGCCGGCAAACTGGTGAATGACGAAGTAGACGTCGTGTTGCTCACCCCCTCGTGACCCCTGTGCCACCGGTCCGTAGGGCTGGTCTGCAACGCCATAGAAGAGCGGGGGATCCCCACCGTCACGCTGGCCATGGAGCATGGCGTCATGGCCCCGCGGGTCGGCTTCGTACCCTTCCCTTACAACCTCCCGATGGGCGAACCAGGCGACCGCGAAGGACACAAGCGAATAGCTCTAGCAGCACTCGCACTGCTCTACGAGCTCGAGCAGCCTGGGGAAGTGGAGATATTAGCCGGTCAGCACTTGAGCTAGTCAGCATTTCAGCACGCTCAGGCTGACGCCTTCGCTTGTCAGCACTTCAGCATTTCAGCAAAGACAAAAAGCTGACAAGCTGAAGTGCTGACAAGTCGCCTGGCGAAGCCTGGGGGCGTGCTGACAAGCGCCCGACAGGGCGCGTCCTGAAGTGCTGAAACCTGAGATATAATCTCCCGTACATATTGACATAGTGCGAAGGTGAGACTGTGGCCCTGTTGCTGGTGTTGTTCATAGCGTTTTTCGTGGTGGTGTTCCTCTTCCTGCTGCCGATACTGTTCTCGCTGCAGGCCGTCGGGAGCCTCTTCGTCTATCCGCGGCAGTTGAGGGCGGTCTTCGGGAACAGGATCCTACGCCGCAACCACGCCCTCGAGCATGCGACCATAGCGGTGATGATGGAGAGGGAGCCGGGCCGCAAGCTGAACGGGTTCTCCACGGACGATGGGTTCTTCGTACAGGGTGTACGCTCCATAGCCGAGGTCGAGAGCGCCGCCAGAGAGGCAATACGCAGGCTACAGAACGGAGAGAATGGGCTCGCCGTCCACCGCAATTGTGGCACCACCATCGTCGCCGCGAACCTGCTCGCCGCGATCTTCTTCCTCGTCGCCCTGGGGCTGGGTTTTCTTTACCTCGGCGGGAGTTATCTCTACCTCTTGATCCTTGGCAGCGTCGTCCTCGCTTTCGCCCTGCGCGTTCCTCTCAGCCTCCTTCTGCAGAGGTTCGTCACCACCGATGCGGATCTGAAGAACGCGGAAGTCGGTTGGGTCGAGCCAGCACAGCCGGGCGATCTCAAGAGCGGTATCTTCGGGCTCCTGCTCGCCGCGTCGACCGTGCAGGTGCGCGTCTTCCACACCGACCCCGACGCGGTCGAGATCTTCCGCGACGACGGCGCCATCGTCAGGTAGCGGCCCGTTTCAAACCCGCCCGCCGTACCATCCGATCACGAACCGCCCTGGACCCGCGCGAGGCGTTCTAATTCGGCAACGACCCGGTCGAGTTCCTCGACTAGTGGACTATCGTCTTCCGTCGTGAGTACATCGCTGATGGCCCGGTAGTACCAGAGCGTGCCTTCCTTACCGCCGTTGAAACGCTCCCAGAGGTCCTCACCAAGTAGCCTGTAGTCGGAGAGCACGGCGCGGGCGTTGTGCAGCTTGTCCGCGGAGGAGACGAGGCACACGGATGATGGGGCGTTCGCCAGGTGGGCCAGGTATCTCTCCTTGCGCTCGCGCCAGGGAGGCTTGGGGTCTTCGTAGGTGTCCGTGCAGCCATCCACTAGCTGTGCCACCTCGTCTCCGAAACGGGCGCGTATATCTTCCAGGGTGGTCTCTCCGCCCTGGTCCTCGGGGGCGTCGTGTAGTAGCGCGGCCACCACTTCGTCCTCCGTCCCGCCGTTCTCTCCGACGAGGGCCGCCACCGCGAGCAGGTGGGTCACGTAGGGTGTGCTGGTGCCTTTTCGATACTGGTCTCTGTGCACTCGAGCGGCGTAGAGGAGGGCTCTCTCGAACTTCTCACCGTATGGCACTTTTTCCCCTCTCTACCCTGCCAGTAGCGCCGGGTCGACGATCCAACCCTCGTTGGGATCGCACTCCGGCGGGACTCCGTAGCCTTCGTCTCGCTTCTTGTAGGCCCACGCCGCCTGGACCGCGCACAGCAGTGAGTCTAGGGCGTCGGCGGAGGGGTCGCGGGCGAACTCCTCCCTCCAGCGTGCATCCATCTCCACGGCGAACCCATAGGCGTCTCTCAAGGTGGAAGACCCGAGGCCGTTCAAGAGCGTCTCCCTGGCGGATCTCCTTTCGGACGTGTCTGGAGCGGCGTCCCGCTTGTACGCCGTGCGGCCCAGAAAGCGGCGGGCGACGACGGCAGGGTAGGCTTCGACGGCCACGCGGGGGTCCCCGTTGCGGCGGCAGGGCTCGACGCGGACGCCGGCGGCGAGGAGGCGCGGCGCCCCCTGGTAGAACATCTTGCCCACTGGCACCTGAAACAACATCATCGCGCTGCTAGATCCACTCCTGCGATCGGCGAGCCGGTAGCGCCACTTGCTGCCGGCCGGCCTCTTGGCCATGTCGGTCCGGATCTTCCCCTCGAACTCCTCTTTCGGGAGCGTGCCGACCTCCCGCACGTAGCCTTCCCAATCCTCCGGCCAGCCGAGGGCGGCTACCAGGGATCCCGGTTGGCCGAACGGGAAGTCCATCCCGCACACCCAGGGGCCATGCCTTTGCAAGAAGCCTTCGAAGCCCCTGAAGTCGGTCAACGTCTCCGAGTCCCCGACGCGCAGGACGTCTCCTTCCAGCGTGCAGCCGAGGACGATGAGGGGTTTGCGGCGGCCGGGGGCGCTCGTGAAGTCGAGGCCGTAGATCCTCACGCGGGTTCGTTTGGGATGGTCTTACTGGCCCTCGCCGTCCTGGTCGGCTTCCCTGTCGAGGCGGTGGACATCGGGCTTGCGGTCGTCTTCGGGGACCTTCTCGCCCTCGTTCTTGCCGCCGGGGATGTGCCATTCGATCACCTGGTTCATCTCGGCGCCTACCAGCATGATGAGTGCCGAGTAGTACACGTAGAGCATCAGGATGATCACGCCGGCGAGCGACCCGTAGGTCTCGTTGTAGGAGCTACCGCCGAAGGTGCTCGCGTACAGCGAGAACAGCAGGGAGAAGAGGAGCCAGAAGACGAAGGCCAGGACCGAGCCGGGGCTGATCCAACGGAATCTCTGTTTGGCGGCGGGGGCGAAGTAGTAGATCAGGGCGAAGGCGAAGAGGACTACCAGGGCCACAACAGGCCACTGCACTATGCTCCAGATCGTGGCGAACACGGACCCGAGTCCGACGAGGTCGGCCACGGTCACGCCGATCGACTCGCCGAAGACGACGAGCACGAGCGCCCCGATCAGGAGAACGGCTACCGCGAGCGACATAAAGATCGAGAGTCCGTACACCTTCCAGAAAGGTCTGTCCTCCTCGACCTCGTACATGACGTTCATGGCCTCCATGACCGAGCGAAACGCCCCAGAAACCCCCCATAAGGCGAGCAGGATCGAGATGATCGCCCCGAAGGTAAAGGCGCTCTCGGCCTGGCTCTGGGTGATGCCAAGCAACTGCTTCTCGATAAAGTCCGTGGCCGCTTGCGGCGCCACGCCGGAGAGGTTGTTGACCATGGTCTTGACCAGGTCATTGGCGTTGAAGATCCCGAGAAGCGAGAGCAGAAAGGTGAAGAACGGGAAGACCGCGAACAGGCCCTTGTAGGTGAGGTTGCCGGCGAAGGCCATGACGTGGTCTTCGCTCATCTCCTCGTACGTCAGCTTGACGAAGTCGACGAGACCAAGGTCTTGCGCAACGGGGACCTCGACCTCGTTGCCCTTGCTTTCGGCCTTCTTGATCAACTGCATACCCGGTATCTTCATGCGACCTCCTCCCGTAGGCATACGCCCCGGGCAGACCTCAGACTACTTCGCCGCTTAGTTTACCCACGAAAGGCTATCTATCTAACATGGGGTGGGAGCCTGTGGGCCGGGACAACCGCGCCCCTCACCCGTGGCTCAGCGCGACGCGCCAGCAGTTCGTTCTAGTCCCGGTGCCCCGGCCCGGGCGCAACCGGTGCAGTTGGCCTCTTTGGTGGTGGTTACCCAGTCCTCGTCGTTGATCGGCCTGCCGCAGTATGTCTCCCTGAGTTGTGGCTTGGCCACGTGCACCCTGCCGATCCCGTTCGCCTGGCGAATGTTCATCTCGCTCCTTCTCGCTGCCTGCCCGCCAAGTCTACCCCGCCTGTCCACCAGCGTAGGAGCCTGTGCTCTCTGCAACGACCGCGTAGAGCGGGTCGGAAAACATGCGACGTGGATTGCGATCGAGACTGCGGACATGGGCGAAGTTCCCGGCATCCCGGAGATACTCCTCCACGAGCCGGATGTGGCCCCTGTGGTCCAGGAGGTACCAGATCTCGACCGCCTTCGTGGGAAAGCAACGATTTCAATGTTTGCCACACGACGACCACGCCAAGGGTCTGCTTCTACA
>JBKPNW010000200.1:0-28220 GCA_046732815.1 Actinomycetota bacterium
GTTCCTAACCGCGGCGGGGGCGTCTGGTGGTATCGACATGGCGCTGTATATGGTGGCCAGGCTGAAGGGCGAACGGGAAGCCAAGACCATACAGACCGTTATCGAGTACGATCCCCATCCCCCGTTCGGAGGCCTCGAACAAAACGGCGGGGCGGGCGGCGACGGGCTCGCGACAATGCTAGCCGAACACGGGACGGAACTGGAGCGGGCGCTCGCCGACAAACCGGACCTTTACGACAAGATGTTCGGTTGAAACAGTCCGCCGCTATCGATCACATGACGGACGCACTCGGGCAAGAAAGGAGACGAGCCCAGATGACAACGGAAGGGCAAGACCAGAAGACGATCGCCTTCGTGCTCTACCCGGGACTCACGCTGCTCGACCTGGTCGGGCCGTTGCAGGTCCTGACCACCCTGGGTTCCATCTCCCCCGAATACCGAACGGTCGTGGTGGCGGAGCGGCTCGAGCCGATGGACACGGACGTCCCCGGAGAGATGAAGATGCTCCCCAACAACACCTTCGAGGAGGTGCCCCGCCCCTTCGCCTTCGTCGTCCCGGGCGGCGTGATGCCCACCATCAGGGCGATGGGCAACGAGGCGATCCGCGGTTACGTGAGCTCCGCCGCCGAAACCGCCGAGGTCGTGGGATCGGTGTGCACCGGCGCGTGCATCCTTGCCTCGGTCGGCCTCCTGGAGGGCAGGCGGGCGACCACCCACTGGGCCTTCTACAAGGTCTTGGAACAGTTCGGGGCGACGTACGTGCGCAAGAGGTGGGTGGAGGACGGCAAGTTCATCTGCTCCGCCGGGGTCTCGGCCGGTATCGACATGGCGCTTCGGCTCGCGGCCAACCTGACCGACGAGGAGACCTCCCGGGAGGTGCAGTACCGGCTTGGCTACGATCCCGAGCCCCCGTTCGGGGGCATCGACTACGAGCGCATCGGCGGCCAGCTCGGTGCCTGGAGGGCAGGGGTAAGCCTGGCCGCGCCGGTGATCGCCGCCAAACCGAAGCGGCTCACCAAGCTGACCGGGCAACGACCCTCAAGCTTCGGGGAACTCTCCTCCTAGGCAAATTGGTGGAAATACCAAGGTCCGCGACGCCCCCGCAGACTCGTCCGGGTCTCTCGACGGCGTCGTGCGTTGGCGTTGTTCACCTGTTGGGGTACCGTGTCCTCTCACCGCAACTCTGGGAGTTCCATACCGCTATCACGTTCAACGTTAGGGCAATCTAGGGTGGCGCTCTCGAGACACATTACGCGAAACGCAACGCAAGCTCTCGCGTCGAATCGCTCATCGCCCGGCGCGAAAACGACATCGTCGCGGCCGAGCGGTGGACGCAAACGTTCTTGGCCCGAGGTCCACGACGACTTGCCGCATCGGCCAGCGGTGAGAGCATCGGTCTAGGAAGGGGGCGGTATGACTGAACCCGTGCTGCTGGTCGTCGATCACGACTCGCGGGAGCTCGTAGCCGTCGAGCGCGCACTCAGGAGGCGCTACGGCGCCGACTACCGGGTGATGGCCGAGCGCTCGCGCGAGGCAGCCCTAGAGCTCCTCGAGCGGCTGGCCGACCGGGGCGAGGACGTGGCGCTCGTCGCGGCCGACCTCCGGCTGCCCGGGACGGACGGCGTCGAATTCCTCGAACGGGCACACACTTTGCATAAAGGAGTCGTTCGCGCTCTGCTGGTAGCGATGGACGAGCACCACACCCGCATCCCCTTCAGCGAGCTGGAGGCTCTACAGCACGCCACTGCCCTGGGCCGCATCGACTTCTGGGCCGTGAAGGGATGGACCACCCCAGAAGAATGGTTCTACCCGCGGGTACAGGAGGCACTCAGCGCCTGGACGGCGGTCAACCGTTCTCGCCACGTGGTCTACCGCATCGTCGGCGAGCGGTGGGACCCCCGCACCCACGCTTTGCGCGATCTGCTCACCCGCAACAGCGTACCGTTCGCGTTCTATCCCGCGGACTCGAAGGAGGCTTCCGCGCTACTGCGCGACTTCGGCGTGGATACCGAGCGGCTGCCCGCCCTAATACGCCACGACGGGTCCGTGCTGCACAATCCCACCTTCGCCGAGGTCGCTGGCTCCCACGGGATCCGCACGCGACCCTCACCCGATACCTATGATCTGGCGGTCCTCGGGGCGGGACCGGCGGGGCTAGCGGCGGCGGTCTACGGCGCCTCGGAGGGCTTGAGCACGCTCGTCATGGAGCCGCTGGCCATAGGCGGCCAGGCGGGGACGAGCTCCATGATACGCAACTACCTCGGTTTCCCCAGTGGCATCGGGGGTAGCGAACTCGCGCACAGGGCCTGGGAGCAAGCCGTGCTCTTTGGGGCCGAGTTCGCGTTCACGCAGCCCGCTACCTCGCTGACCACGCGCGGCGAGGGGCACATAATAGAGCTCTCCGATGGCAGCGAGGCGAAAGCGCGGGCGGTGATCGTCGCCACCGGTGTGGCCTACCGCCGCATTGGGGTACCCTCGCTCGAGTGCCTCGTGGGGGCGGGCGTCTTCTACGGCGCGGCGAGCGTCGAAGCCCCGGCCATGGCGGGCGAGGAGGCCTACGTCGTGGGAGGTGCCAACTCCGCGGGACAGGCCGCCTTGCACCTGGCCAGGTTCGCCTCGCGAGTAACGCTGCTCGTGCGTGGTGAGTCGCTCGCGGCCGGCATGTCAGACTACCTGATCAGGCAGATAGAGGCGACCCCCAACCTCGAGGTGAGGCTGCGCACGCGGGTGGTCAGCGGCCGCGGAGAGGTGCACCTGGAGGCGCTGGCATTGGAGGACGTGGAGACGGGACGCCGCGAGGAGGTCGCTGCGGCGGCAATCTTCGTCATGATCGGAGCCGAACCCCGCACCGAATGGCTTCGCGGCGTCGTCGCGCGCGACGACCGCGGATTCGTCCTGACGGGTCGCGACGTTCCCCAGGAGGTATGGACGTCGAGCCGTCCTCCGCTTCCGTTCGAGACCAGCGTCCCTGGGATATTCGCTGCCGGCGACGTACGCTACGGGTCGGTGAAGCGGGTCGCCGGGGCGGTCGGCGAGGGCTCAGTAACGGTCGGCTCGGTCCATCGCTACATCGGTGAGCAGGCTCGCATCGGGGCTACGCGCACCGCCAAGTGAGAGTCCGCGCGGTGTGGCATCCGTGGAGATGACCGATCGGGCCAGCTTGCCAGAGAAAGTGTAGTTTGATGATCCCTTTCCGGCTACCCCAGAGCTCGATCTGCGGCATCGGCGGCGACGCTCTGCATATCCGGCAGAGCGTGGGCGTAGATGCTCAGGGTGGTGGACACGTCGGCATGACCCAGCATCTCGGACACCACCTTGACCGCCACCCCCTTCGACAGGAGAAGGGTCGCAGCCGAATGCCTGAGATCGTGCATCCGAGCACTGGCGGGCAGGCCAGCACGTTCCAGCAACGGTTTCCACGAGCGGTTGTGGAGGTTATGGACACTGATGGGCGTCGCCGCTCGCGAGCTGAAGACCCACTCGGATGCGTGCCGCTCGGCCGCGTTGGTTCTGTGCTGTCGCAACGCCGCCATGGCGAGCTTGGAGAACCGTATCGTGCGACGGCCGCTGGCGGTCTTCGGAGGGCTCACCTTCCCTTCGGATAGAGTGACGGTTTCCCGCTTAGAAATGAGGGGTTGGCCGAACGAAGTAGGTCGACCCAGGAGAGCGGGCCTGGCAGGATTCGAACCTGCGACACACGGCCCCGGAAACCGTTGCTCTATCCCCTGAGCTACAGGCCCGCACATGGGTGGGAACCGCGAAGGGATGTTACCGTAACGCTTGTGGTGCTTCAACGGATGGTTGGGACGATTGAAATCATGCACCCAACGTATAAACTACGCCGCATTCGGATATGTACGCGGTGATCTCGGACATCCACGGCAACCTCGAGGCTCTGGAAGCCGTCCTTGCCGACGTGCCCGAGGACGTGGAGACCATCTACTGCCTCGGCGACGTCATCGGCTACGGGGCGAACCCCGATGAGTGCTGCGACGTGGTGCGCTCTATGCGGATGCCCACGATCTCGGGTAACCACGACCTCGCCGTAACCGACCTGGAGACGGACCTCGACTGGTTCAACCCGACGGCCGCCGCGGCCGTACTGTGGACGCGGGATCACCTGAGCGAGGAGAACGCGGACTTCCTGCGTACGAGGCCGCGCATGATGCTGACCGAGGAGGCGCTCTTCGTCCACGGCTCGGTGCGGGATCCCGACGAGTACATAATCAACGCGACCTCCGCGCAGGACAATCTCGCGATGTTGAAGAGCGAGTACCCTGAAGTCCCGATCTGCTTCTTCGGCCACACGCACGTGAAGGCCGTGGCCCCTTCCCCGAACGGCGCGATGCTGGGGGGACACACCCTGGATCTCCGGTCCGGCGGCCCCTACCTGGTCAACCCCGGCTCCGTGGGCCAGCCGCGCGATGGGGACACCTTCGCCTCGTACGTGGTCGCCGACGGCGAGCGTGTGATCTACCGCTTCGTCGAGTACGACATAGGGAAGGCTCAGGCCAAGATACGGGCAGCAGGCCTCCCCGACATGCTCGCAGACCGCCTGGCCATAGGCCGCTAGCCTCGGGGCATGGACCCCGCCTTCCAGAGGCTTTTTACCGTCGAGGAAGCGAACGCCCTCTTACCCACCCTGCGTAAGATCCTGGACGAAGTAGCGCTCCACCGGGACGCCCTGCGAGAGAGGGCCCCCGACATGGAACCAATACTGCGGGCCGCGGCCGAAAACGGCGGCGGACGAGCGGGCTCCGAGTACGGCGTGGAGGCGTACAGGCTCTACCTGGCGATAGGGCGCATTACAAGCCTTGGCGTCGTCCTCAAGGACCTGGATATGGGCCTGCTCGACTTCCCGCACGAGCGCGAGGGGCGCATCGTCTTCCTCTGCTGGCACCCGCCTGAAGAGACCGTGGAGTACTGGCACGACCTCGACGCCGGCTACGCCGGCCGACAACCAATCTAGAGACCATGCGCATAGTCCTACAGCGCGTCAAAGAAGCCTCCGTTACGGTCGGTGGGGACAGGATCTCCGCGATAGGCCCCGGCCTTCTCCTTCTGGTCGGCGTCGCACACGGAGACGGCGAGCCCGAGGCGGACTGGTTGGCCGAGAAGGTAGCTGGACTCAGGATCATGGCCGACGAAGAAGGAAAAATGAACCGCAGCGTCAAAGATATGGGAGGGGCCGTCCTCGCCGTCTCTCAGTTCACCCTCCTCGCGGATACGCGCAAAGGCAGGCGTCCCAGCTTCGTCGGCGCAGCCCCACCCGAGGAGGCCACGCGCCTCTTCGACTACTTCTGCGGGCGGCTCCGCGCGGCGGGCGTCGAGCAGGTCGAGACAGGCCGCTTCGGGGCGATGATGGACGTGGCGCTCGTCAACGACGGCCCTGTGACAATCCTCCTGGAGAGATAGCTTGTCAGCACGCTCAGGCTTCGCCTTTGCTCGTCAGCCAGTCAGCACGGCGGCTGCGCCGCCTTGTCAGCCAGTCAGCCACGACTCGCAAGCGAGAAAGCTGACTCGCTGAAGTGCTGACAGCGCCCGACAGGGCGCGTGCTGACTAGCTGCCGGAGGCAGCGGGCTGAAATGCTTTTCGTCTCCAGTCGCTGTAGCCGCCGGTGTGACGGTGTACTTCGCCTTCGCTGACCTCGACTATGCCGTCGGCGATCCGGTCGAGGAAGTAGCGGTCGTGCGAGACGAAGACTACCGTGCCGGGGAACCGTTCTAATTCGGCTTCGAGGATCTCCAGCGAGTCTATGTCGAGGTGGTTGGTGGGCTCGTCGAGGATCAGGCAGTTCGGTTCTCTCAGCATGAGCAGGAGCAGCTGCAACCTGGTGCGCTCTCCCCCGCTCAGGGAGGTTACGGGCTCTTTGGCCTGCTCGTAGCGGAAGAGGAAACGCCCTAGCAGCTTTACGGCGTCGCCCTCGTACATGGGCCTTGCGCCACGTACGAGTCCGAGCGGTGAGGCGCCGGGGGGCGGTTCGTCGTTTTGCGCCAAGTACCCGATGTCTATGGATGGGCCTGCCCAGCGCCCTCCCTCCGTCGGTGGGAGGATGCCGGCGAGTAGCTTCGCGAGGACGCTCTTGCCCGCGCCGTTCGGCCCGACTATCCCGAGGCGCTCGCCACGCGAGACCGTAAGGTCGACGCCGATCAGGACGGGGTCATCGTCGAAGGCCACGCTCGCCTCCTGGAGTTCGATGACCTTCTTGCCACCCCTGACGCTGCCGCGAAGTTTGAGCCCAATCTTGCGCCGCTCCAGCACGGGGCGTTCGACCTTGTCCATGCGGTCGATCTGACGCTGTTTGTTGCGAGCCTGTTTGATGTGACGTTCGTTTACGACCATGCTGGCCCAGAGTTTGAAGCGCCGAATCGCCTCCTCTAGGCGCGCTATCTCCTTCTGCTGGGCGACGTAGAGTTGCTGCTGTCGTTTGAGCTCGAGCTCGCGCGCCACAGTGTACGCCGAGTAGTTGCCCGGCCACAGCTTGATTCTCCCGTCTTCCAGCTCGGCGATCTCCTCCACCGTCTCATCGAGCAGGTAGCGGTCGTGGGAGACGATGACTACGGCGCCATCGAATGTCCGGACGATCGCCTCGAACAGCTCCCTGCGTCCGGCGTCGAGGTGGGCTTCTGGCTCGTCGAGGAGCAAGAGGTCGGGACGGCGCGCGAAGCAGGAGGCGAGTACAGCCAGCTTGCGCTGCCCGCCGCTCAGCTCCCCCATGGGACGCTCGAGATCCCCGTCACCGAGGCCGAGCGACTTGAGGTAGCCACGCGCCTCACCCTCGAATCCCGGCCCGCCGAACTCCGTAAAGCGACGCAGGAGTCGCTCCTGGCGCTCGAGCACCCGCTGCATCCGGCGCAGGTCGCCCACCACCCCTGGCGAACCGAGCTGCTCTTCGCAAGCTCGAAGCTCACCCTGGAGCTCCGAGATCTCGGGCCTGGCCGCGCCTACGATCTCCATCGGCGTGCGTTCGTCACCCTCCACGTACTGGGGCAACGTGGCGACGCTCAGACCGCGGCGCCGAACCACTTCCCCCCCATCGACCTCCTCCGTGCCCCCGAGGATCCGGAGCACGGTGGACTTGCCTGCGCCGTTGGTGCCGATGAGCCCGATCCTCGCTCCGGCGCTGACCCTCATTTCCAGACCCTGTAGCACGGCCCGTCCCCCGTAGAACTTCTCGACGGAACTCAGCCCTATGAGGGTCATGGTGCCACCCTATCGCTCGCTCGACTTAGCTCTCTCACGGGACTTATGATGATGCCCTTGCAGCACCGACGCATCACCCATTTGAGTGATCTTACCTGAGCTTGCTACACCAGGCCTTCGACATACAGGGTGGCCGGGCGTGTGTAGCCTTCGTCGAGGATCCGGCCGCGCAGGACATCACGGCTTTCGCGTAGCCGTCGTGCGGTCTCCGGGGACAACGAGGCCAATTCCGTGGGCTCGTCCTCGGCCAGGACCAGCTTTCCGAGGTGACGGATTCTCTGTGGTGGTGAGACCAGCCACCGCACGTCCGCAAGGAGGTTATCGTGCAAACCCACGAGACGTTCTGGCGCTCCGATCCCATAGGGCTCTCTCGCGTACGCCGCCCGCCTCAGCTCTGCTTCCAGTCTCTCGTCTTCGAGCTGGACCGCCCTCTCGGAGTCCACGAAGTCGCCGGTGGCCACCCTGCCGCCCGGCCTTGCCACCGAGACTAGCGCCGCGAGCGCGTCTTCCGCGCTTCTTTCCTTTACGTCCAGCTCGTGGAACAAGCCGGAAGAGTACACTAGATCGAAGGTACGCGAGGCGAACGGCATCCCGAAGATGTCTCCCGCGAGAAGATGGACCGGGGCTGCGAACTCCGCCACCCCGAGAGAAGTCTGCGTCTCATCGACACGTTCCACGTCCAAGTCGATAGCGGTGAGGCTACCGCCTTCTCCTATGCGCTGGCTGAGGCCTTCGATCCAGAGCGGCGAAGAGCCTCCGGCGTAGAGCACATCGAGGCCCCTGATGTCCCCGAGAAGGGCTAGCTCGCGGTCGCAGAACGCGATGAGGTCGTCTTCGAGCTCCTCTCGCTCTTCCGGCGTCAGGGGGTCTCCTTTGTATAATCCCTGTGCCATGAAGGTGATTGTCGCAAGTGATCTCGTAAAGTACCATGGTGGCGACCTGAAGGTCCTCTCGGGCGCGACGCTCTCGGTGGAGGCCGGGGAGAAGGTCGGCCTGGTCGGGCGCAACGGCGCCGGCAAGACGACCCTGCTGGACATCCTGGCCGGTCACTCCGAACCCGACTCTGGCTCGGTCGAGCACCCCGGCGGAGCGAAGGTCGGGATGACAGCCCAGAAGCTCTACGTGGGCGAACGGGGCGCGCTCTCTCTGGAGCAGGAGATCATCTCCGCCTTCGAGCCCCTCATGGCCCGCGAGAAGGAGCTGGAGGAGCTAGGCGCGCGCCTCTCCGAAGACCCTTCTGACGCGCTCATGGAACGATACGGCAGGCTGCAGAGCGAGTTCGAGCGGGACGGCGGCTACGCCTACCGCGCCAGGGCCGCCTCGACCATCTCTTCCCTGGGGTTCGCCCCCGAGGACTGGAAGCGTCCCGTGGGCTCGTTCTCGGGCGGCGAGCAGAGCCGCATCGCGCTCGCCCGCCTGCTCATGGAGGAGCCGGATCTCATCCTCCTCGACGAACCGACCAACCACCTCGACCTGCGCGCCATAGAGTGGCTCGAAAGTTTCGTCAAGGGGGCGAAGAGCGCCGTCCTCGTCGTCTCCCACGACCGCTACTTCCTCGACGCCGTGGCCGGTTCGATCCTCGAGCTCGAAGATGGCGTTCTCTCCCGCTACCCCGGCAACTACAGCAAGTACGTGGCCGAGAAGAGGGCCCGGGAGGAGCAACTCGCCCGCAAGGCGAAGGCCAACGCCGAACGCAGGGCGCAACTGGAGCGCTTTGTGGAGAAGGACAGGGCCAAGGCGAGCAAAGCCAGCCAGGCCAGGAGCAAACAGAAGCTACTCGACAGGATGGAGAAGATAGAGGACCCGAGAGACGCCTCGAAGAACGTCAGGCTCGACCTCGGAAAGGAGACCGCGCGGGCAGGACGCGTCGTGCTCGAGATGGAGGACGTGCGCTACGCCCACGACGATGCCGAAGATCCGCTCCTCGAAGGTCTCGACCTCGTCATCGAGCGTGGGGAGAGGGTGGCCCTGCTAGGTCTCAACGGGACGGGGAAGAGCACGATAATGCGTCTCGCCACGGGCGAACTTCACGCCCAGAAGGGCATGATCAGGACGGGCAACAACGTAACGCTCGCCTACCAGGACCAGCAACTGGCCCGCCTGGACGACCACAAAACCGTCCTGCAGGAGACCATGGACACGACGGGGTTCGACGCACCCGAGGCCCGCGACCTGCTCGGCGCGTTCCTGTTCTCCGGCGAGGACGTCTTCAAGAAGGTCAGATCCCTCTCCGGCGGCGAGAGGAACCGCCTGAGCCTGGCCGAGATCGTGGTGAGCGGAGCCAACTGCCTCCTGCTCGACGAGCCTACCAACAACCTCGACATCCCCGCCCGCGAGGCCCTGGAAGATGCCCTCCTGGAATACCGGGGCACGATGTTCTTCATCTCCCACGACCGTTACTTCCTCCGCAAGCTGGCGACCAGGGTCGTGGATCTGGAAGGTAGAAAGCTAAGGAATTACCTCGGCGGCTACGACTACTACCGCTCCCACCGCCGCCTGGACGAGGCCCCGCAAGGCGGCAAGGGCCGCCAGCGCCGGCGCGTCAGGCCAGGCCAGAATAGAGAGCAGGGCGTTCTGGCCACCCGCCTCGTCGCGGTAGAAGGTGAGATCGACGCGACCGAGCGACGCGTGGCCCGCCTCGAAAAGGAACTGGCCACCTCAGAACTCTACGCCGACGGCAAACGCTCCCGCGAAGTAGTCACCGAACACCGCCAGTTAAAGAGCGTCCTCGACGCCCTGTACGCCGATTGGGGGACGCTACTCGAAGAGGCCGAACAAGCCGGGCTGTGAAAGAGCCGGTCAGCACGCTCAGCCCTTCGGGCTTCGCTTGTCAGCACGGCGCCGTTGGCGCCTTGTCAGCATTTCAGCAAAAACAAAGAGCTGAAATGCTGACAAGCGAAGGTGAAGCCTGAGCGTGCTGAAATGCTGACTTGCTAGAGAAGTCGGGACGAGAGGATTTGAACCTCCGACCTCCTCGTCCCGAACGAGGCGCGCTACCAGGCTGCGCTACGTCCCGACTGAGAGGGCTATTATAGCAGTCAGCTACCGGCTGTCAGCACCCCAACGGGGCATAACGGCACGGTCCCCGCTTGCCAGTCATACGTAATCGGGCAGATCGCTTTCTGGTTGAACATGCGAGCTGTCTGCCACCGTGGATTCCCGCTTTAGCGGGAATGACGGAAGAGGGGTCCTCGGTATGACTGCTAACTGGCTGAAATGCTGACAAGGCGCCAGCGGCGCCGTGCTGAAGTGCTGACCGGCTATACGGCAATAAAGGCCGTATCCCGGCCTGCGTAGAGTTCGAGGGCGCTGGCTATGGCTTCGGCGACGGTTGCCGGGTAGTAGGGGTCGGAGGCGAGGTCCAACTCTTCGGGGTTGGTAAGGTACAGGGGCTCGAGGACGACGGCCGGAATGTTCGTCTCGCGCAGGATCTCGAAAGAGCGGCCGAACTCCCCGATATCGCGGGTACCAAGGGTCTGGCAGATGCCCCGCTGCAGATAGGCGGCGGCCATGCGGCCCCTGTGCGACTGGTAGCCGAGCCGTCCGAAGTAGAAGGAGGCCGTTCCACGGGCTGTCGGGGTCGGGTGGGAGGCGTGGTGGACGGAGACGATCATCTTCGCCCCAGAGGAGTTAGCGAGAAAGGCCCTGTCGGCCGCCGAGACCTCCTCGTCGCCGCTCCTGGTCAAGAGGACCTCCCTGGCCGGCAGGATCTGGGCCAGCTCCTGCGCCACGGCGAGGTTCAGGTCTGCCTCGGAGAGCCGGGTCGGGCTCTCGTACCCCGTGTCCCTGCCGCCGTGGGCGGCGTCCACGACTATGGCCCCGGAGAAGAGGTCATCGGTGAAGTATCCTCCGCTCTTGTCGGGGAGTTGATGGGTGCCCAGTGACTGGGCGGCGTACGTGCTCAGGACCTTGAAGACCACGGCGTCTACGATCCCGTCGTCCTGCAGGCCCGCGTTCTTCTGGAAGTCGCGAACGGCCCTGACGGTACGGGGGTCTAACAGGCCGTTGACGGCGCCGGGGTCAAACCCGAGGTCGTCGAGCATCTGTTGAAGGTCGACGACATCGGCGCCCCTGAAAGGTGGCTGCCTTAGGTAGAGTAGGCGCCCCCCAGGCCTGTAGCCGGCCTCCACGATCTCGCGCCAGGTTATGGGACCGACGAGCCCGTCGGAGAGGAGCCCGAGGCGCTGCTGGAAAGCCCTGACGGCCACCTCCGTCCTCTCCCTGTAGACGCCGTCTATGCCCCTGCTTCCCAGGTCGAAGCCGAGAGACTGCAGGCGGGTCTGAAGGTCGACGACCTCCCTTCCCCTGTCTCCCCTACGCAGCGTACGCACGTATCCGACCGGTCTCCCCTTCGCTCAGTATTCTAGCCGGCTAACGTTTGAGCGCCGGGCCCCGAGAGGATGCCCGGCGCTCCGGAGAGCCGACTCTCGCCCTCTCCTCTAGTTCTCGACTATCCCCAGGATGTCGTCCGCATCGAGGATCATGTAGTCCTCACCGTCGAGGCTGATCTCGGTCCCCGAGTACTTGGCGAACACGATGACGTCGCCCTCGCTGACCTTGACGCCGTTCTCGAACTGGCCGACGGCGACGACCTCGGCCGTCTGCGGCTTCTCCTTGGCCGTGTCGGGGAGCACTATCCCGGAGGCCGTCGTCTCCTCGCGCTCGACGATCTGGACGAGCGCCCGCTCCCCCAATGGCTTGAACCTCATCTACTTACCTCCTCGTCTCTTTGGACTCTTCTACGACGCCCGCACGACGTCCGGATGTATCCGACCGTGCGGGACTCATGCGCCAGAGATTGTAACCGCGAGTGTTGCTATTCGCAATTACAGGCCGAGTTGTGCCGACAGCTGGTTCTTCGGCAGGGCTCCTATCGCCTGCTGGGTGACCTGGCCCGACTCGAAGCGGGCGATGGTCGGAATGCTCGAGATGCTGTAGTTCATCGCCGCCTGAGGGTTGTCGTCCACGTTGACCTTGACGAAAGTCACGTCCTCGCGCGCCTCGGACATCTCTTCGAGGATCGGGGAGACACGCCGGCACGGCACGCACCACGGCGCCCAGAAATCCACTATGACCGGCCTATCCGATCGCAGGACGTCGCTCTCGAAAGTCGCGTCCGTTACTTCGGCTACTGCCATGTTCTCGAACCTCCGTGATCTCTTGGAAGCAATGTCCGCCGCACATTCTAACACGAGAGCGGGGGCTTCCCGGAGCGCCGAGGGTGCTCTAAGTTCGACTCTCTTCGAGGCTCTTGGAGAACATTTCGACCTGCACGGAGCCGGCGAGCTCTTCGGCCCTGCGCGCCTCGAAGAGGCCTGCGCCGAGGGTCTCGGCGTTGGCGGCGGCGCACCCTGCGGCCAGACGAACGGCTTCGGCCGCCGCGAGGTTACGGTGCAGAAGGCCGGCGAGGAGTCCGGCCAGATAGGCGTCGCCGCTCCCTACCGTCGAAACAGCCTCCACTCTGGGCGCGCGCGCCGAGACGGTGCCGTTCTCGGTGGAGAGGTAAGAGAGGCCCTCAGGGGAGGTGATGCACGCGTTCGTGGCACCGAGCTCGACGAGCCTGGAGAGGCCGAGAGGGGAATCCCCTTCCTCGATAAAGTCGAACCCGACGACGCTCTCGGCCTCGTGCTGGTTCGGGCTTACGAGCGAGGGATTCGCCTTGAGGGCGGCCCTCAGCACGGACGGCGGAGAGTCTACCACCGTGTAGATACCGCGCTCTCTAGCGCGCTGTAGGAGGCCGACGAGGAAGCTCTCGTCCAGATTCGGCGGGACGCTGCCGGCGAAGACGACGGCCGTGGCGTACTCCATCAGGTACTCCAGGCGCCGGGAGAACTCCTTGGCCTCGGCGGGGGTCACTTCGGGGCCGTACTCGTTGATCTCGGTCTGCGTCCCCGCCATGGGGTCCACGATGGCCGTCGAGGTGCGGGAGTATCCCTCTATCTCGACCAGGTCGAACGGGATGGCGGCCTCGGAGAGGCCGTCGCGGATGGCGTCGCCGTTGCGCCCGCCGGCGAACCCGGACGCGAGCACGGGCACGTCCAGGGTGCGCAGGGAACGGGCCACGTTCACACCTTTTCCGCCGGCCAGCGTCATGCTCTCGGGCGCCCTGTGCCTGTGGCCGAGCGTCAGGCTGGGAACGACCAGCGTCCTGGCAACGGCAGCGTTGAGGGTCACGGTCAGTATCATGCCTCTCCCTACCTATCTCCTAGTCGAAAATCCCCCCCACGGTATACCACACCCGCTGCCCGAGCGAGGCCTCTTCGTAGCCCTTCTTCGCGACCAGAGAGGTCTCCCCGACCTTCTTCCCATCCATCTTCGCGAGGACCTCGCCGAGCCTGGTCCCCGCCCTGGCCGAGGCCACGGCGGTTCCCGCCTGGATGCAGAGGACGACCGTCACGGCGAGTGTGACCAGGAGAAGACGCGCGGTCATGGCTTTCGAAGTTCCGAACACGGGGTTGTAGAGACTACGATGGATCCAGCCCCGCTACAAGGGCCACCGTAGCGGATACAATCATGGCGTCGTGCGCTCTTTCAGACCTGGTGCGGAGAGTTCGTGAAACGTCTGGCCATCGTCTTCTTCGTGGTGTTGGCCACGGCGTTGGTCTACCGCCACTTCGGCGGCGCCGAGACCGGCACGGGCTCCCTCACGCTGCCCCAGCCGGCCCCCAGCACGGGCGACAACGCCCCCGCCTTCGAGGTGAAGACCGTGGCGGGCCGCGATTTCGAACTCTCGGATCACGGCGTGTACGTGCTCACCTTCTGGAGCACGCTGAACAAGGACTCGAACGAGGCCGCGCCCGGATTCGAAGAACTCGCCAGGAAGTATGGGGACGACGGGGTCTCCTTCGCGGTCGTCTACGTGAACAGCGCCCCGAGCGACGACCACGTCCCTTACACGATGTTACTCGACTCGACCGGAGAGCTCGTCTCCAAATACAACGTCAAGAGGGTGCCCAGACTGTTCGTGGTCAAGAACGGTAAGGTAGAGTACGCCCAGGACTATTACTACGAGGGCTACGAGAAGGGCCTCGAGGAGGCCATCGAAGAAGCCACCGCAAAAGGGCCGGAGAAGGACCGCCAGACGGCCCTCCGCGAACCGTAGTCACGGGCCTTTCGGAGGGAGAAGATGAGCAGAGAGAGCATGGTGCAGGTTCTGGGAGTCGTGGTCGCGGCCGCGACCGTACTCGTGACAGTGCTCGCGGTCGCCCATTTGTTCTCTATTTGATAGCTATCAGCCGTTAGCTTTCAGCGGTCAGCTTTTCGTTCTTGCTGAGGTGCTGACCGGCTGAAGTGCTCTACAGGTGGGCCCCGGTTTGGCGCAATTCGTCTCGCGCTCTGTGGGCCGCTTCTCGGGCCGCTTCCCTGTAGCCTGAGGCCGAGCGTTCGTGGGCGTAGAGGATGGTTCGGCTGCTGTTGACGAGGACCCCGCCGCCGTTTCGGTCGAGCAGCGGGCGCACGCCCGAGGCGTCGGACCCCTGGGCGCCGAAGCCCGGGGAGAGGAATAGTGCCTCCGGCAGTAACTCCCTGACTTTAGAGCCGACCTCGGGCCTCGTGGCGCCGACGACGGCCCCCGCGTCGGGGTAGTCGCCGGCCGGCCTCCCGAGCCCGGCGACGACTTCGGCGATGACTTCGAAGAGCGGTGGGTCGGTGGTCTCCTGGACCCGGGGGGAAGAGGGGTTCGAGGTCGCGAGCAGAACGAAGACGCCGCCTTCCTGGCTCTGGGCGCGGGCTTCTTCGAGGAAAGGGATCACGGCATCCTCCCCCATGTACGGGTTGACGGTGACACAGGTGGCGCCGTAGACGCCCAGGTGCGCCTCGGCGTAGGCGGCGGCCACCGGGCCGATGTCCCCGCGCTTCACGTCGGCTATGGTCGGAAGCCCGAGGCGTTTGGCGGCCCCGATCAAGTCCGCATAGATTCCCATCCCGACGGGACCGAGACGCTCGAAGAAGGCGGCCTGCAGTTTGACGGCGGCAACGTAGGGCGTTACCGCCTCGAGGATGCCGAGGCAGAACTGGAGCGTCGCTTCGGCCTCGGGCATGGAGCGCAATTCTTCGGGGAAGCGCGAGGGAACAGGGTCGAGGCCCGCGACGAGCACGCTCCTCTTGCGGCGCGCCGCGTCTACGAGTGCCTGCATCGTAGCCTAGATGGTCGATAAGAACGGTGCCGCGGGCAGAAGCCCGCGGCACCGGAGGAGAACCTGAGTAGCTACTTGATCTGGTCCTTGAGCGCGTTGCCCGCGGTGAACTTGGGGACCTTGGATGCTGGTATGTTGATCCGCTGCTTGGTCTGCGGGTTGATGCCCTGCCTGGCGTCGCGCTCCTGAACGTAGAACTTGCCGAAGCCCGTGATCTGGACCTGCTCACCCTTCTTGAGGTTGTCCGTCACGACCTCGGTGAACGCGTCGAAGAACCTCTGGGCATCGCTCTTCGAGGCGTTCGCCTTGCCGGCGATCTCCTCTATCAAGGCCGTCTTGTTTAACGCCACGTCTTCCTCCCTGCTTCGCTTTCACTCCACTTTCCTCCGGCTAACCGGAAGACCATACCAGAGACACTATAACGTCTCAATGCCGTTTAACTACCCGTAAATCATCCATCCTAAGCAGGGATCGGAAAGGAAATCCGTCGAGTTCCTCTCCACTCTCCTCCCTGCGGTCGAGCACTGCTACTATCGTCACGACTTCGACCTGCGCCGCCACCAGGTTCCTGGCGGCCTTCACAGCCTGGGTTCCCGTGGTGACTACGTCTTCGATGAGGGCTACTTTCTCGCCAGGGTAGAGGTTCCCCTCGATGCTCCGTCCCGCGGAGCTGCCGTGCTCTTTGGCAGACTTGCGGACGATGACGTAGGGCAAGCCCGTGGCGAGGGCCGCTGCCACGACGAGGGGGACGGCGCCGAGCTCCACGCCGGCGAGCCGATCTACCTCCGCCGGTATCCGCGCCGCCAGCGAGTCGCCCACGTCACCAAGCAGCTGTGGTTCTGTCGAGAACAGGTATTTGTCCACGTAGAAGCTGCTGCGCTCTCCGCTGGAGAGCACGAAATCCCCTTCCAGGAGCGCCGCATCCCTGATGCGGGATGCGAGGTCAGGCACCCGGCTCACCGGAATTGCGCTCCCGCTGTTCGTGGTCCTCCATGGCCTCATCGAAAGGCCCGAAGTCCACCTCCCCGAGGAGCGCGCCGATCTCGCGCGACTCGTCTCCCGCGGCGTCGAGCCTCTCCTCGATACCGGCGTTGATCTCGGCCAGAAGCTCGACGGCCTCACCCAGGGTCCCCACCAGCTCCTCTTCGGGCACCTCATCGAGGGCGTCGGTCAGCTTCTCGAGCTCTCCGACCTTCTGCTCTAGTCCCGACAAATCGTCCTGTTGCTTCCCACGGTCCTCCATAAGTCCCGGACTATACACTATCAGGCGGCCGATGCCGTCTTGCGACTACTTCGTAACCCTGTCTATGGCTTTTATGAGGTCCTTTATCATCTCTTCGGAGGCGCCGTCCTTCTCGGCCCGCTCCTCGACGAAGTCCTTCAAGAGCACCGTGTTTATCCGCCTGATGGCGGAGAAGATGGCGTTGGTCTGCTGGACGATGTCGGCGTAGGTCACGTCGCCCTCCTCGACCATCTTCTCGACGCCCCTGACATGGCCCTCCACGCTCTTGAGCCGGCGTACCACCTCGCTCCGCGTCTGCTTCTGCAAACCCCGCGCTACCTCCCTCTGGTCTCGATCTCCGCCAGTAGCTCCCTGACCACGGTGGCGTCGTGGAAGGGGATGTCTCCTTCCGGGAGGTGCTGGACGGTCTCGTGTCCCTTGCCGGCCACGACCACCACGTCGCCGGCCCTCGCCGCCTCCAGCGCGCGACGGATCGCCTCTCGTCTGTCGAGCTCGATGGTGGTCTGGGAGGGATCCGAGCCGGCTTCGACTTCCCTGGCTATCTTCTCCGGGTCCTCCGAGTAGGCGTCGTCCGTGGTAATAACGCTCATGTCGGCGAGAAGGGAGGTCACCCTCCCCATCCTCGGCCGCTTCGCCCCATCTCTGTCTCCGGCCGCCCCGAACACGCAGATGACCCGTCCGCCGTCAGAACCACCGGCCACCTCCCTGGCCACCCTCAGGACGGCGTCCAGCCCCACGTCGGTGTGGGCGTAGTCGACGACGACCTCGAACCCGCGCCCGCCGGACGCCGCGATCCGCTCGAAGCGTCCGGGAACCTGGCCCATTCCTCGCACCGCGCCCCTCAACGCCTCTCTATCCGTCCCGACGGCGAGCGCGAGCGAGACGGCCCCGGCGACGTTGAGAACGTTGTAAGGTCCGAGCAGCGGCGTCTCTAGTTCGAGGACGCCCCCATGATGGTGGAGCGCGAAGCCCGTCCCGTTCCGCGTCGGCCGGGCCCCGGAGACCCTGTAATCCGCGTCGGCCGTGCTCCCGAAGGTGCTCACGTTCTCCAGCTCGCCGGCCAGCCGCCTCCCGTACTCATCCTCGGCGTTGGCGAGCCTCGGGCCTTCCGTCATGTAGAAGAGCTCGCGCTTGGCCGCGTAGTAAGCCTCCATCGAACCGTGCAGGTCGAGGTGATCCCTCGTCAGGTTGGTGAAAATGGACCCCGCGAAGCGGGTCCCCGCGACTCTCTGCAAGGATATGCCGTGCGAGGAGACCTCCATTACGACCCTGCGGACGCCCGACCCGCGCATGGAAGCGAGCATGCCCTGCACCTCCGTGGCCTCGGGGGTGGTCCGTACCGACCGGCGGCGCTCGCCGCCAGAGATGGTCTCGGCGGTCGTCATGAGCCCGCACCCCCCCTCGCCGTAAGCCCCGGCGAGGATCGCATACAGGGCATAGGAGGTCGTGGTCTTGCCGTTGGTGCCCGTAACGCCGTAAACCCGCATGCTCTTCGAAGGGTCGCCGTTGACCTCCCTGGCCAGCACCGCCAGGGCGCCCCGCGCATCCGCCACGACCGCGGTCGGGACCCCGGGAACAGCGCGCTCGGCCACGACGAGTGAGGCCCCGCGGCGGACGGCCTCGGGCGCGAACTGGGTCCCGTCGCGCTTGAAGCCGGGGACGGCGACGAAGGCGAAACCAGGCTCCACACAACGGGAATCGTGCGTCACGCCCCCCACGCCCCCCACGCCGGAAGGGAGCTCCGTCCCGAGAACCTCCGTAAGCTTTGCCCGGTCCAGGATCACAGCCCTAGTGTAGCAAGTGCCATAGTAAGAGCGTTGAGTACGATTCCGCAACAGATCTCAATACGACGAAACATGCCCGAAACGCTGCTGAAACTACGCCGAAACACACGCCGGTTTCTCCAAAACGGAAATGTGGTAAAAGAAAGCACAGTAAATAGGGCCAAAATACGGTGACTCACCACATGTGGTGTGCTACCCTACGCGGGTCATTTTTACAGGGATTTCACAATTGTGTCTATATGTGTGTCCTGCCGCAGGAAGAAGATGCACAGAGACGCAGGAGAGGAGATAGATGGCGACCCAGAATTCCATGATGCTGGCGGAGCGGACTGACGAGCTCCTGAATCGGGGGCGAAGTCAGGGCTTTCTCAGCACCGAGGAGGTCGCCAATCTCGTGCAGGAGGGAGATCTTTCGGCGGCGGAGATAGAGGAGTTCTACGCCGCGGTGGAGGAGGAAGAGATAACACTCGTAGAAGGTGAGGCCGGCGCGAGCCAGACCACGGTAGCCGCCGTTCACGTCGCCGAGGCCCCCGCGGTGCAGATCGCCCACGCCGTCGCCACGGGAGATTCGATCAGGATGTATCTCGCCGAGATAGGGAGGGTGCCACTGCTCACCCACGCGGACGAGATAAGGCTCGCCAAGGGGATAGCCCGCGGGTGCAAGAGATCAAAGGACCGCCTGGTCGAGGCTAACCTGCGGCTCGTGGTCTCCATAGCCAAGAAGTACCGCAACCGCGGCGTCTCGTTTCTCGACCTGATCCAGGAGGGCAATCTAGGGCTCATTAGGGCGGCCGAGAAGTTCGACCACTCCAAAGGCTACAAGTTCTCGACCTACGCGACGTGGTGGATAAGGCAGGCCATCACGCGCGCCATCGCCGACAAGGGGCGGACCATTCGCATTCCGGTCCACATGGTCGAGAAGGTCAACAAGTACCACAGGACCCACAGGCGTATGATCCAGACCCTCGGGCGCGAGCCTTCCGAGGAGGAGATCGCACGCGAGCTTGGCGTCTTGGTCGCCGAGATCCAGCGTCTGCAGGAGATCAGCCAGCGGTCCATAAGCCTGGCCACCCCCGTCGGCGACGACGACTCCTCCGAGCTCGGCGACTTCCTCGAGGACGCCGGCTCCGTAACACCGACGGATGCCGTCTCGGAGTCCCTGCTCAAGGCCCACCTGAGGGAGGCGCTCGACGAGCTGCCCGAGAGGGAGCGCCAGATAATCGAGCTCCGGTTCGGGATGAAGGACGACCGGCCGCGCACCCTCGAAGAGGTGGGCCGCGAGTTCGATATCACGCGCGAGCGGGTGCGACAGATCCAGATGAAGACCCTGAACCTGCTCCGCGAGCAGCGCCGGACCCAGAACCTGCGCGAGTACCTCAACTAGGAACACCCTGGATACCCCGCCGGAAGTGCTCCACGCGTTCGTCTGTGACGTGGCCCGCAGGGCAGGGGAGCTTCAAATCTCGCGCTACCATGACCCTGGCGAGGTAAGGGAGAAGGCACCGAAGGACTTCGTAACGGAGGTGGACCTCCTCTGCGAAGAACTGATGGTGAGCGCCATAAGGGAACGCTACCCCGAGGACGCCATCCTCTCCGAGGAACAAGGAGGTTCGGTCTCCGAAGAAGGGCGTACCTGGCTCCTCGACCCCGTCGACGGCACGGCGAACTTCATGAAGGCGAACCCCCTGTTCTGCGCCTGCGTCTCCGTTATCGAAGACGGCTCCGTCACCCACGCCGCCGTCGCCGCACCCCGCCTCGGCGACCTCTACCACGCCAGATCCGGGGGAGGCGCCTACAGGGAGACCCATGGCCAGGAGACCCCCCTGCGCGTCAGCGGCACGCAGAGGCTGGAGTACGCCGTCGCCGGCGCCGACCTTTCCCTGCACGGCGGTAGGCCCCAAGACCCCGGGGTAGAGAGAGTACTGTTCGGAGCCTGGCAGCTGAGGGCACTCGGCAGCGCGGGGATCAGGGGCGCCTGGCTCGCCGCCGGGTACATCGACGTCTCCGTCGGCACCTACAACACGGCCTGGGACTACGCCCCCACTGTCCTACTCACCTCCGAAGCAGGGGGACGCGCCACGGACCTCACAGGCGAGCCATGGAGCCTCTCCTCCGACGGCCTCATCGCCACCAACGCCGCCCTGCACGACGAAGTCCTGAAGACCCTACACAGTGCCTGATAGCGCGTCGCTGGATATCCTGGGAACGATTTCCCGAAGCGGTTCGTATGCGGGCCATTCGCGAACGGCCCCACAAGGTTGATGGTTCAACTCGCTCCACAGAATGCGCCTTCTTGTGGGGTTCGGCGTGGTGAACCCTCGGGCACGCCCGTACACTCGTCGCATTGCCCACCAAGCCAGGGAAGGTGAACTTATGAGCGAGTCCGCGGCGTTGCGGGTCGTCGCCACCCATGACTTCTGCTGCTCCTACGTGCCTTCGCCGACGTCCTATGGCACGCTGCCCGGCGGCGAGGGGTTGAGACGTACGGTGGAGAGACTCCGCGAGGAAGGACCGATCGTCAGGGCAGACGGGGGCGACTTCGCGGCGCCAGGCGCGCTCGCGACGCTCTCCTCCGGTGTGGCCGGCTTCGCGGCCGCGGCCGAACTCGGTATAGACGTTGGGGTCGCCGGCAACCACGAGTTCGAGTGGGGCTTCGAGCACCTGCGTTCGCACGCGCCCGAGACGGGTTTCCCGCTACTTTGTGCCAACGCTCCCGAAGCAGGACTGCACCCGACGGCGGTGGTCGAGACGGACGCGGGCTCCCTCGGCTTCGTCGGCCTGACCTGCCCGGACTCGGAGGCTTATGTGTCGGCCCCACCGCTCGAGGAGGACCTCGCCCGGGTGGTGAGAGCCAACGCGAAGGAGCTCAGGGATGCGGGCGTTGAGTGGGTGGTAGTACTCTTCCACGACGGGGTGGACTGGTGCTTCGGTAGGCGTGGCTACGAAGCCAGGCCAGACCGCTTCGCAACACGATGCCGGCCGTGGGCGGCCGATGTGGATGCGATCTTCGCCAGCCACACTCTGGGGCGCTGGTTCGGAAGGATAGAGGGAACCCCGGTGGTCCAACCGTGGCCGTTCGGGGCTGAACTTGGCATGGTAGAGCTCACAAGGAAAGAAGAACCCAGGGCCTACGGCATCATCCCGGAGAGTAGCGGACGATGGGGCGGCCCGGGCGGCGCACTGCTCGACGAAGCCACCTCCAGGATTCTCGGCGAACTCGAGCGGCCCCTGAGCAATACCTCGGGCGGTCCTTCATCGCTGGCGGACTTCTTCGCGCGCGCCTTGCGAGAGGCGACCGGCACCTCGGCAGCGGCCGTCGACATGCTCGCCTCGCAAGCGCCAATGGACGGCGTACTCTCCTACCTGCCTGCCGGACCCGTCTCCGAAGCCGACATGCTGCGTCTGTACCCCTGGCCCGACGCCACGATGGTCGGCGAGCTTGGCGAGGGGGAGGTCAAGGCGCTGGCAGGGTCGTCGTGGCCCAAGCCGCAGGCCGCCTGGGGTTTCGACGCCACGGAGAAAGCCGGCTCAGAGACCGTCGCCCTCGCCGTCCTCGAAGGGGACGCGGCAAAGCACGTAGAGCGCGTGTTGGGCCGTCAGGTGGAATGGCGACAGACAGACATCGGGCTGCGCGCGGCAGTCGAGGAAGCCTTGCGATAACGCCCTGTCCACGGACAAACATGACCCCGCCTCCAGAAGGAGCCATACCGAGTACGGGTGAATGCCAACGGCACGACGGAGCCACCCAACGTCCACGAACCTCCTGCTCGTAGTAGTGGATTCCCGCTTTCGCGGGAATGACGGAGTGTCAGGTATCGTCCGCCGGTTAGATCGATGCCTGGCATCGACTCAGGTTGGCCCTCGGTCCCCGGGGGCGCAGGGTAAGTAGTCGGAAAGGCGACACCATTCCCCTACTCCCTCCGTGAGCCCTTTCGGCCCGCGATGAGTGCCAGTGAGAGGGCTGCGAGGAGCATGGGGATCACTATGCCGAAGGCGGTGCTTATGCCGACCCTGTCGGCCAGGGCTCCTAGGACGAAGGGGGCCACGAGCATGGCGCCGCCGCCCCCGATGGAGAGCCTCGCCGAGGCCGCGTCGGTGTTGCCCTGCGCCGCCGCGATGGCCGCGGAGACGCCGAGCGGGTAGACGCCGCCGATGCCGAATCCCATCACGAAGAGACCGGCCAGGGCCAGCGGGGTCGCCGGAGCGAGCCAGAACAGCGGGAACCCGAGGAGTGCCAGGCTGAGGGTCGCGGCGAGGAGGACCGCCGGGGGCAGGCTTCGTGCCAGCCGGCTGCTCGCGATCCTGCCAGCGAGCATCGCGACGAAGAAGGCGGTCAGGGAGGTCGCCGCTGCCGGACGGGTAAGGCCGGTACCGTCGGCGAGGAAGTCCGCCCCCCAGTACCCCACGCACCATTCCGAAGCGACGCCGAGCGCCACGAGTACCCAGAACGCCCAGTAGAGGAAGGGTAGGGTAGGATCTTCGGACAGCGCATCTTTTTGCGCCCCGTTCGGTGGAAGATCGAGGGGCTGGGAGAAGAAACGGGCGGCGAGCAACGCAAGGACCACCGCGGGGAAGAGGAGCGCCGCGCGCCAGCCGAGCCCCGATGCCGCGGACGCACCGACGAGCAGGGGCGCGGAGATCGCGCAGGCGCTCGCCGTGACGTTCGCCTCGGTGAGGGCCACCGCGTTCCACTCTTTGTGCCTGTCGGAGAGCACGGCCTGGGAGGTTACGAGCAACAGGGCGCCGCAGATGCCCATGACGAAGGCCGCGGAGACGGTGCCCGTGACGTTGGGGCTCGAGATGAGCAACACGGCACCGAAGGCCATGCCGAAGGCGCCGCCCCAGAGGGCGACGCGCCTTCCCCAGCGACCCACGAACCTGTCCCCGAAGAAGCCGAGCAACACGGCGCCGAAGGCGAAGGCGCTGAAGTGGAGGCTCGCGGCGGTATAGCCGAGGTCCAACTCCCTCCGGAGGAACGGCATCAGCGGTCCCAGCACCGTCTCCATGAACGCGAAGAATCCGATGAGGCCATAGATCATCCAGGTGACAGAGTCCCTGGCGAAGCCGACCTTCGGGGCGCTGGTCTGCTTCACGGGCTGCTCCCGGGCTGTCTCGCTGCCTTTAGGAGCGTCTCAGCCCCCGTCCGATTCGGGGGAGACTGACGACGGAGAAGCGCTCGCCGGGGTCTGTTGCGAGGGCTTCTCCTGATCCGAGTCCCGTGCGGACGGCGTTTGCCCGGTCTGCAGAGTACCCTGCTCTTCAGGTTTGTCCTTGGGATTCTGGGAACCTTGGTCCCCCCCTGTTTTGTCCTTGCTCTTCTCTTCCTTGGACCTTTCTTCGGGAGGCTTCGGCGGGGGTTCGGGCTTTACGTAGGTGCGGCCGTCGGTCTTAACCTCGAGGTGCAGGTCGGAGCTCGGGGTGTCGAACTGCCTGATGGGGTACTTCTGGACGGCGCTCTGCATGTAGAGGGACCATATGTCGAGCGGGTAGTTCTCGCCGTTTACCTGCTCGAGGCCGTTTATGTTCACCATGGAGCGGCGCTCGTTGGGGTATCCAACCCAGACGCTCGTGGAGAGTTGCGGTATGAAGCCTATAAACCAGGCGTCTATGAACTCGTTGGAGGTGCCCGTCTTACCGGCGGCGGGGCGGCCTATCTCCGCGTCGAGGTCGTGGTAGTAGCTGGCCGTTCCGCGTTCGATCACGGCCCGCAGCGCCTCCGTGACGACGGCCGCTTCATCCTTGCTCAGGACCTCCTCGCCGAACGTTTCGTGTTTCTCCAGAAGCGTATCCTTCCCTTTGTCGTCAGTGGTGACCTTCTGGACGAGGTAGGGTTCCATGTGCGTGCCCGAGTTGGCGAAGGTCGAGTATGCCGAGGCCATCTCCAGCGGCGTCACCCCGACCCTGAGGCCCCCGATCGCGGTGGCGGGGTAGGCGTCGATCTCGGTGTCTATACCGAGATCGTTGGCCATCTCCACCACCTTCTGGAGGCCGAGATCCAGGGCCAACTGGACGAAGACCGTGTTATCCGAGTCGGCGAGCGCCTTCTTTAGCGTGATCGGACCGCGGTGGATAAAGTCGTAGTTGTCTACCTCGTAAGGTTTGGCGTTCTCCCCCATGTCTATGGTGAGGTGCCTGGAGATGTACATGGTCTCCGGGGAGATGCCCTCGTTTACGGCCTCGGCGTAGACGAAGGGCTTGAACGAGCTTCCCGCCTGCCGATGCGCCTGGGTGGCGAGGTTGAACTTCACCTGGTCGAAATCGGACCCACCGACCATCGCCCTGACCGCTCCCGTCTCCGGTTCGACGGAGACCAGGGAGGCCGACGGATCGCCGGCCTCGGGATCCACGATGGAGTCGACCGCGTCGTTGGCCATGGCCTGGAGTTCGGGGTCGAGCGTGGTGTAGATCTTGAGCCCGCCCTCGTAGACCATGTCGTCGCCGTACTCCTCGGCTACCTCCTTGCGCACGGCGTTGAGGAAGTACTCATTGTCGTTCTGGTACTGGATCCTGCCGCGGCTCACATCGAGTTTGGATGCCACCGCCCTGTCGTGCTCTTCTTTGGAGATGTAACCGTACGCGAGCATCCTATCGAGCACTACGTTGCGACGCTCTTTCGCAATCTTCGGGTCGATGAAAGGATCGTAGACGCCGGGCAGATTGATGATCCCGGCCAGGAGCGCCGACTCGGGGAGCGTGAGCTCGGAGGCTTTCTTGTTGAAGTAGGTCTTGGCGGCGGCCTCCGCGCCGTAGGCATTGGAACCGAAGTAAACGGTGTTGAGGTACTGTTCGAGGATCTCATCTTTGGGGTGTTCTTTCTCGTACTGCCAGGCGAGGGATCCCTCGACGAACTTCCGCTCGAAACTGGGGACCTGACGTTCCTGCTGGGCTATGTAGGTGTTCTTTATGAGCTGCTGGGTAAGGGTAGAGCCACCCTCCTGGATAGAGAGGCTCTTGACGTTCTCGACCGCCGCGCGCCCGATGGCCTCGAAATCCAACCCCCTGTGCTCGTAGAAACGATGGTCCTCGATAGAGATGATGGCCTGCCTGAGCGTGGGATCCACCTCCTCCAGGGGGACCACAAAGCGGTTCTGTACGCCGTAGAGCTGGTCGACGACGTGGCCGTTGGTGTCGTAGATCAGGGAGGTCTGGGCGAGCTCGGTGGAGTGGTAATCGTCGAGGTCGGGCATATCGGCGGCGAGGGCCTGGTAGGTACTCACGCCGCTTGCGACCATCCCAACCACCCCGAGTATCGTGGCGAAACAGAGCACCAGAAGGGCGGTCCTCAGCCTCGGTAATAGCTTGCTCTTGCTGCGCGACCGCCTGCGCCTGCGGCCCATCCTGACCATGTTACCGTTGTGCATGAAGGGGCTATTATACAGAACGGTCGTCCTGATCCAGGAAGGAGAAGCGCCATCACCGACACGACCCTCCCCCGCGAGATGTTCCCTGCCCTCGTCGCCAACGACAGCGTCTACCTGAACACCGGCAGCAGCGGTCCTCCCCCCGACTACGTGATACGGGCCATGCGGGAAGCCGACGACCTCTGCTCCGGGCCAGCCTACCTCGAAGGTCTCGGTCTCTTCGCCCACCAGGCGGAGTCGAACTCCCGGGCCCGCGAGGCCGCGGCCCGCCTCGTAGGGGCCGAGGACGTGGCCATCACCCAGAACACCACCCACGGCATGAACCTCGGCGTCGGCTCGATCAACTGGCGCGAAGGCGATGAGGTAGTCTCGGTCACGGCGGAGCACCCCGGTTGCCTCGTGCCACTGCACAACCTGGAGAACCGCTTCGGGGTCGAGCTCAGGCTTCTCTCGCCCCCCGTGACGCCAGAGAAGATCGAAGCTTCCCTGACGCCGCGGACGCGTCTCCTCGCCCTCTCGCACGTAGACTGGACCAACGGGGAGGTGTTGCCGCTGCGCGAGCTCTGCGCCGTGGCCCGCGAGCATGAGGTCCTCTCCCTGATCGACGGCGCCCAGTCGGTCGGCAACATCGCGGTCGACGTGGGTGCCACAGGCGCCGACATGTACGCTTTCACGGGTCACAAATGGATGCTCGGTCCCGAGGGGATCGGCGCGTTCTACGCAAAGCCCAGCTTGCAGGTCTACAGCCCTAACGTGGGCATATTGTCGCTGATGGCCCCGACCGACTTCGACGCCCTCGGTGACTACGAGCTGAGATCCGACGTCCGCCGCTTCGAGGCCTCGACCATGAGCCCAGCCCTCGCAGGGGGTTTCGCCGCCGCCGCAGAAGCCACTCGCGAGCGCGGCAGGGCGGGATTCGAGGAGATCCGCCAGCGCGCCGAGCTTCTTACGGATCTCCTCTCGGAACTACCACGCGTAACGCTACGCTCGCCGAGACCGGCGCAGTCAGGGCTCGTCAGCTTCGAGGTCGCAGGCGTGCCGGCCCAGGAGGCCGTCGGGCACCTGCTTGCGCAGGGGTTCATCCTTCGTTACCTCCCGCCCCCGAACTCCTACGTGAGGGCGAGCACGCACCTTTTCAATACGGAGGAGGAACTCAAGGCATTGGCGAGAGCAGTGCGGGGGTTGTAGGGTCGTTCGCGAACGACCCTACAGGGTCAATAAGACATCGACCGCCGATGCGATGTCGGGGACGAGGTGGTCGGGTCCGGCCTCGCGCAGTCTGTCCTCGGAGAAGGCGCCCCAGCTTACTGCGACGCTCGTGAGGCCCGCGGCGTTCGCGGCCTGCACGTCGAAGGGGGAGTCACCGACGTAGGCGGCCCGCTCTCTGGGAACGCCGCCGAGAAGCTCCAGACCCCGCCATAATGGTTCGGGGTGGGGTTTGTGTTCCTTGGTGTCTTCCAGGGTGACGAAGCGGTTTACCACGTCGCGGAGACCGGGGAAGTTCCGGAGTGCCATCTCTACCGAGGAGCGGCGTTTGGAGGTGACCACTGCCACCTTCGTTCCGGCCGAGCGGAGGCGCGAAAGCGACTCCTCGACGCCGGGGAACTCCCCGATCAGGTCGTCGTGGTATTCCTCGTGGTGGTTGCGGTAGGCCTCGAGCAGCGACTCGGCCTTCGCGGCGTCGATCAGCTCCATCTGGCGCGGGAGGGGCCGCCCCACGTTGGCGAGCAGGATCTCGCGGGGGATATCGTCGCGGCCGAGTACCGAGCTCGTGGCGTGGCGCATGGACTGGTGGATCATCTCCGTGGTATCGACGAGCGTCCCGTCGAAGTCGAAGAGGACCGCTGCCTGCAAAGCCTAGTCGAGCCCGTTCTCGAGCAGGCGGTCCACGTCCCAGGCGCCGATCTCCTCGAGGCCGGCGGTATCCGTCAGCTCGAGGTGGACGGGGGTGACGCTGATCTCATCATTCTCGATGGCCGCGAAATCGGTGCCCGCTTCTTCGTGATGGCCGGGGGGGTTGTTGTAGATGTCGTAGCCTACTCTCCCCTGCTCGTCCTTTACCTCGACGAGTTCGTCCTTGTAGAAGCGGCGCCCGAGCCTGGTGACCCGCGCGCCCCGCAGCCTCTCGCGGGGCAAATTCGGGGCGTTGACGTTGAGGATTCGTCCCGACGGAAGGCCCGTGAGGGCGACCTTCACCAGGCGCGCCGTGAAATCCGCCGCCGCCTCGAAGTTGAGCCCGCCGTCCAGGGGCATGGCCTCATCGACCGTCTCGTGCCAGGGACGGTTCATGCTCAGGGAGACGGCGATGCCGGGGACCCCTATCACGATCCCCTCCATCGCGCCGGCGACCGTCCCCGAGTAGGTGATGTCGTCCCCGAGGTTCTCCCCGTGGTTTATCCCCGAGACGACGACGTCGGGCTCGAAGTCCATGAGGCCGAGCGCGACGAGCCGCACGCAATCGACCGGCGTTCCCGAGCAGGCGTAGCCGGTTAC
>JBKPNW010000201.1:0-40706 GCA_046732815.1 Actinomycetota bacterium
GATCATAATCGTCGTGCTCGGGGCTTTCTTTGTGGCACTTACAGCATCCCTCGGGGGCACCAACGAGGTTCTACAGACCACCAAGCCCCCGTGGCCGCCTGAGCACAAGCACCTCCAGCAGCGCCTCGACGCGCTAAACCTCCCGCCCGTTGGTGATGAGTCCTATCACATCCACACTTTGCTCCATGTCTACGTGGATGGCCAACCTGTAAGCGTGCCGGCCAACATCGGCATCGACTTGTCGCAGGGTATTGAGCCTTCCCTGCACACCGAAGGAAATCCCGACTCCATCACGCTGAGGGTAGATCGGCACACCGTAGAGGGCGCGCCGACGTTGGCCAACCCGCACGCCGCGCCGGACGAGGAGCTACAGCGAGCCGCCCGCGAGCAATGCGGCTTGGGAGCGGTTCCTCCCGACCCCTGACCTTCTTGAGAACGCCTTTGGGAAACCGTCCAAAAAGCTCCGGAGGCCGCCGAAAATAGCGGGCTCGCCGGGCACTCGAAGGGCACCGTCCTGCCTTTTGGCACCCGAATACAGGCCGTATCCGCGCTCGGAGCTCTACCCGAAGGCCTTCTTAAACCGTTTCTACGACAAATTGGTGAACCCGCCAGGGTCCCGACCTCCCGCTTCCTCCGCTGGACCGCCCGTGAGGAGCGGGCCGCTTCCTGCACGAGACGGATTGGGAACCGGTACTCTTCGGGTACAAGGCCACCATATGAGCGGTGTGGCGCTGCAGATCACGGTCATAGTGGTCCTTACCCTCCTCAACGGCCTCTTCGCCATGTCGGAGACCGCCCTGGTCTCCTCGCGCAAGGCGCGCCTCAAGCAGCGCGCCGAGGCCGGCGACAGGGGGGCCCGCGTCGCCCTCGAGCTCGCCGACTCTCCGAACCGCTTCCTCTCCACCGTGCAGATCGGCATCTCTCTCATCGGGGTGCTGGCCGGTGCGTTCGGAGGGGCGACGCTCGCCGGTCCGCTCGCCAACGCCCTCAGCTCCGTTCCCGCGCTGGCACCATACGCGGGAGCTCTCGCCTTCAGCATTGTGGTGGTGGCGATCACCTACCTGTCGCTGATCGTAGGCGAGCTGGTTCCCAAGCGCCTCGCCCTAGGCGACGCGGAGGCGGTAGCTTCGCGCGTGGCCGGACCGATGCGCCTCCTGTCGGCGATCACCGCCCCCGCCGTCTGGTTCTTGAGCATCTCCACCGAGGGAGTTCTAAGGTTGCTCGGCGTGCGCAGGACGGGTCTGCCCCCGGTGAGCGAAAAGGAGGTCGAGATTTTGATGGAGGAGGGAGCCAACGCGGGCGTCTTCGAGGAAGAGGAGAGGGACCTCGTGCGGCGCGCCCTGAGGCTCGACGATCGTCCGGTGCGGGACTTGATGACACCACGTCCGGGCGTGGTGTGGCTCGACGCCGAGGCCCCCCGGAGGAGATCCTGCGCCACGCGCGGGAGGCCGGTCACTCGTTCTACCCCGTAGCCCGCGGGGACCTCGACGACCTCTTGGGGATCGCCTCCGTCAAGGAGGCCTGGGCCCGACAGGCGCCGGGCGAAGATCTGGACCTTCTTGGTTCCCTGCGGCGTTCGCCCCTGGTGCCGGAGGGCGCACCTGCCACCGGCGCCCTGGAGGCGTTCAAGAGATCCGGCCTGCCGGTATCGCTGGTGATAGACGAGCGCGGGCACATAGAGGGTCTCGTCACCCTGACCGACGTGCTAGAGGCACTCATCGGCGAGGTGCCAGACGAGGACGAGCCCGACCAGAAACCCATAGTACGGCGCGAAGACGGTTCTCTGTTGGTGGACGGCCTGCTTGCGGTCGACGAGCTGAAAGGGCACCTGAGGCTCGGCGGGCTGCCCCGCGAAGAAGCGGCGGACTACCACACGGTGGGCGGCATGGTGATGGACACGCTGGGGCGCGTCCCTGCGGAAGGCGACCGCTTCGATTGGGAGGGCTACGCCTTCGAGGTCCTCGACATGGACGGGCGGCGCGTGGACAAGGTGCTCGTAACGCCGCCACGAAGAGGTGCTCCCGACCGCGCTCCGTAGGGCTCCCGCCTCCGTGGTCGGGGGCGAAGTTCCTCGGGCGGGCGAGACGCTAGCGGGGGTCCGATCCCTCCTCGCGCTCGTCGGAGGTCTCCAGGGCATCCTCGTCGCCTTCGCCACGCGTCCCCTTCCTGAACTCGCGTACCCCCTCCCCGAGGCTCCTTGCCAGCTCGGGGACGCGCTTGGCCCCGAAGAGCAGAAGCACGATCACCAGGACGATAATCAGGTGGGTTGGCGACTCCAGTCCCGTAAATACGAGTTCTCGACCTCCGTTTTGATGCCCCACGTGGCGCCTGATTGCTTTCCTGCGGATTGTACAACGCGAATCCGAGACGGCACACGGCCTCGCCTCAGCCGGGAGGCTTGCCCGCAACCGGGGCCTCATCCCCCGTCGAGGTGCCGCCCGAGAACTGGGCCCAGCACGTCGTCCAGTACTCGCCCTTGGGGTCGATGCGGTCCTCCACCTCTCCCTTAGCGCGGACGAACTCCTGGGAGAAGGTCCTCTTAGGAAAAGACATCTTCGCGGCGAGAGAGCGGTCCCACCAGTCGATGGCGCGCCCCGATGCGCTCCCCTCCAAGAGGTCGCAGTGGACAGAGGAGAGGTTCCCCTGCCAAGTCCCTTCGACCACGGCCCCATCTCCCTCCCAGCGCGCCCTCTTTATCTTCAGCGCGATCACGGGAGTCGAGGAGGCGCTGGCTCTCGCACCAGATTGGAGCGACGCTGGGGCCGGCGTCCCGCCTTCCTGGGGCGGGTAATCCTCCTGCCCCACTCCTGCCGCCAAGAGGATGATGAGGCTGGCGAGGTAGGCGAAGACGAACACGAGAGCAGGGACCGCGACCCGACGACAATCTTCTGTCCCAGGTTCAGACCCAGGTACCAGTCCACCAAGCGCATCCGCGTATGTTAGCCTGTTCCCTTCGCCGCTTCTCGGGCCGAACTCCGCGGCGGTGGGGCCTCAGGAAGCGGGCGTAAGGGTACGGATCTGGCGGGGAGGTTCTCGGAGAGGATGGACGCCGTATGGTGTGGGTTGGGGCTCCTGGGGGCCGGCCTTTGCGTCACCGTCGTGGCCGCCATCCTGGAGGGCACGGCGGCCACCGTGCTGTTCGGCGTGGGTCTTCCGGCGATGCTCGCCGGGGTGGTGCTCCTGGAGAGCGTCCGCCGCCGACGGTAGCCCCGACGTCACAAGATGGGCGATCGGTCGGGCGCCCGCCCGGGGAGAGCCCGGGGTAAGCCCGCCCTGCCGCGCTAGGGCCTCAAACCCTCCTGCCCGCGAGCGCCCGGTATATGGCAAGCAGTATGACGGCCCCGATGATCCCCGAGATGATCGACCATATCCACGCCCCGGTGGCCGCGCCGCCGCCGAGGCCGATGAGGCTCAGGAGCCAGCCCCCGACGACCGCCCCCACGATGCCAATGATTATCGTGACGAAGATCCCGCCAGGGTCGTCGCCGGGCATGATGGCCCTCGCCAGCGCGCCGGCGATCAGCCCGACTATGATCCAGAAGATCAGGGCGTAAAGCATACCTAAACAGCTCCTTCCTCTGAGGACCGCTCCTCTATTCCTCTATTATCGGGGGATGCCCGGAAATAGCAAGACCGGCGAAAGGATCCCAGCGAAGTTTCCGACGGAGCCCGCATCGGGTGGGTCGCGCCCAGCCGACCCTATCAATAAAGGGGCAACGATCCGCCGCCCCGAAAACCCGCAAGCGTAGCGGCATCGTCTTCCCCGCCACCGCGGTATCAGAAAACGCCCGTTTCGTGGTAGGGTGGCGCCATGATCCCTCTGGTATAAGAGAGCGGAGGTCGCCGAGTTGTGCGGACGCTACGGCGTCGAGCGCCTCGATTTGTTCGGCTCTGCCTACGGGAGAGGGGTCCGATCCCGAAGCCAGCGACCTGGACTTCGTCGTCTCCTTCGAGAGGCGCGAACCGCAGGACCTTTTCGGGAGGTACTTCGGGCTGGAGCAGGACCTGGAGGCGCTCTTCAGGCGCGAGGTGGATCACGTCATGGAGGGAGCCCTCGGGAAGAGCCGCCGCTTCGCTCAGAACGTCGAGGCAAGCCGGATATCCCTGTGTGGGGCCTGAGGAGCGGGTCCTCAAGGACCTCGAAGAGTTGCTCCGTCCTCGACGTATGAATGACCACTTATTTGACCACTTATCTATCGGGATCTGGGCGGTCCCAGACGGGACACCCGAGATAGCCAAGGCCGGAATCTGGCTTTTCTAGGGACTCCACGGGTGTTCGACGGGAACTAAATTGGCCCACACGAGTTGACTACGAATCAGAAGGTCGCAGGTTCGAGTCCTGCCGAGCGCGCTCCCGAAAGTCCTACAGATGCAGATATTTCTACGCGCTCCCGCTGCGATCCTACCTATTTTCGGCACCGCTTCAGTTCCGGACTACATTACGCCGAACATCTTGAACGCTTCTTGCGCACTCATTCCGTCCTCGATGGCCCGCCCCACCAAATTCTCCTTTTGCACCTTCTCCAGAGCCCTGCGGAACACCTCCTCTTCGGCAGCGCGTGGGATCACGCATACCCCATCAAGGTCGCCAAAGACGATGTCTCCCGGCATCACCCTTACCCCACCGATCTCCAGAGGTACCCGGAAGTCTATAACCTTCCCGCGCGGCGCCTGATCTTGGGCGTATCCTCCGTAGGAGAAGGTGGGAAAACCCCGCTGGAGGATCCCGCTCGTGTCGCGGTGGTAGCCGTCAACGACCGCTCCAGCAGCCCCAAGGTTCATGGCGCGCGTACTCATTAGCTCACCCCAAAGGGCATACCGCGGCGAGCCGCCGGCGCAAATGTAGACCTCTTCTGCCTTCAAGTCGTCGAGCGCTCGAAACATCAGGCCAAAGGGTTCGGACACGAAGTCGGTGCCACCCGGGTCGTGCGGCTCGACGAAAACATCAGCCTCTAGCACTGTCAAAGCCCGCCCGATGACCACCATGTCGTTGCGTAGCGGTTTTATTTGCGGCGGCAGAAACTGGCGTAGCAGCCCCATGGTGTCCATTACGTCGCCGACCACTGCCGTGAAAAGATCGCGCCGGAAAGTGTCGAATAGCTCTTCGTCCGAGCCCCACTGCTTCACGTTAGCCTACCCTTCCCTCGCCCGACTATAGTGCTAAGAGCAGTCTAAGGTGAGCAGCTGACACGCGCCATAACGATCGCTCGGGCACTCTTCGGGACTTCGTCCCCTGCTTTCAGGCTGTTACTTCCAGGCTTCCAACACTTACGATGGGTACACCGACGAGCTATGGCCGCCACCATGCCAGAGGTAGAACAGAAATTCCTCATCGACATAAGGGAGGGCCGGACTTCAGGAGTCCGGCCCTCGTTGGCCTCTTACCCTCTCCTAACCACCTCGCAGTTCGAGAAGATCCTGTCCTCCGTCGTGTTGTCGGTCAGGACCGTGTCTCGTCCAGGACCGCAGTCGACCAGATCTTCTTCGGCGCGTCCACGCTCGCGGGAGTTGATGTGATCCGCTCCGCGCCCACCGTAGAGACGGTCCGAGTCTCCCTTGCCCACGATGGTGTCCGCCCCGCTTCGGCCCTTGAGGGTGTCGTTCTCGGCGGTGCCTACCAGTCTGTTGGGACCGGCGTTGCCGACCTTCACGACCGCCAGGGCACTCCCGGCGAACGCCATCACCATAAGCCCCACGACCGCGACCAAGATGGCCATCCTTCTCGTCATTCGCTTACCTCCACTTTGCGTTGTCTTTGACAAGACAGATGATGGATCCTCGGAGCACGAAAGCCATCCTCAAAATTGTCGATATTCGTCTATGCGAATTCGCATAGACGCAGGGGCTTCTAGCGCGATTTGCAAAGGGGTTGCGGAAAGCTCGAGCCTTCCGCAAGGCGCTTTCAGGGGCCGAACGGGACCGTCACTCGATCGTTACCACGCCGTGGCGAACGGCGAAGACGAGCGCTTGCAGCCTGGAAGAGACCTCTAGTTTGGAAAGGATGTTCGTCACGTGGGAGTGCACCGTCCCCGCGCCGACGTGAAGCCGCTGTGCGATCTCCTTGTCACTCAAGCCCTCGGCGAGGGCCTGAAGCACCTCGCACTCCCTCGGCGTTAGCTGCTCGCTCAAGGCCCGTGCTTCGCTGTGACTCTCACGCTCGCGCCCTATAAACCGTAGCGCCTCTATGACCTCCTGCTGGGAGAGCAGTTGCTCCCCGGCAGCCAGGCGGCGCACCGCTTCCACGAGGTCGCTCATGCGCGTCGACTTGTGCATGACCCCTGCCGCCCCTGCCTCTATCGCCTCGGCCAGGTATCTCTGCTCGGACATGGCGCTCAAGACCAGCGCCTTCGCGCGCGGTCGGGATGCGCGCAGGTCCTTTATGAGGTCCGTACCCGAACCGTCGGGAAGGTTCAGGTCGACTATCGCCACGTCCACCGCGAGCTCCGCGCTCCCAAGAACCTCTCTGGCTTCGGATAGGGATCTTGGCCGGGCTACCACGGTGAGATCCGACTCCCGTTCCAACATGAACGCGAGTGGGTCGCGGAAGGTGTCGTGGTCGTCGACTACTATAATCCTGATCTCGCCGTTCACCGCTCCACCCTTAGGTCGAACCCGAACACCGAGCCCTCGCCAGGCCTCGTCTGCACCGTCAGCTCGGAGCCGTGGCTCCGCACGATGCGCCGGCTGAGGTATAGGCCAAGGCCCACGCCCGGCCTTTCGTGACCCTCCCTGTCGCGGCCCCGGCCGAACTTCTCGAAGATCCGTGGCACGTCATCCGGGTGGATACCCCATCCCCGATCGGCGACCTCTACCCTCACCTGATCCTCCTTGCCGATCACCCTCAGCTCGATGGGCGTGCCTTTCGGCGAATATTTGGCAGCGTTCGAGAGCAGGTTGCGCAAGACCTGCCCGATACGCTCGGGGTCGGCTAGCACGCAATCTCCCACCCCGAGATCCCCTCGGACCATCACTTCCAAGGGATGGTGCCCGGGCAGGGTACTCGCGTACACCTCGGCGGCGGTCAGGAGTTCTTCCAACGGCAGAGGGCGAGCCTCGATCCCGAACCCCTCGCGCTCGACCGCGGCGACGGCCCGCACGTCCCTGACGAGGTTGGTCAGGGCGTCGAGTTCCCGCTCCGTTGCGGTCGAGGCGTAGTCGCGTACCCCGGGATCCTCCCCCTGGGCAAAGAGCATCTCGTTGAGCTTGCGAACAGAGGCTATCGGCGTCTCCAACTCGTGGGCGATCATCGCGCTGAAGTCGGATCTCAGCGCGTTCAGTTCGTTTAGTCGCCGCGCGCGCTCCCGCTCGGTGGCCAGAAGCCTTGCGCGCTCCGAGGCGACGCGCCGGAGCTCGGAAACGCCGCCGACCGCGACCACCACCGCGAAGAGAAGGCTTAGAGCGTCGGCGGTGGTTAGCAGGCCGCCTCCGTAGGCCGAAGGCCACAGGTAATCGTGCAGGACCGAACCGGCGAGAAGCACCACCGCAATGAGCAACCAGCTCCGCAAGAGCCCCCGGCGACTCTGCCAGAAGGCTCCGACTGCCGCCGCCGCCGCAAGCCCCAGCGGCAGCATCGAGAGTACCCAGTGCCACGAAGTCAGCCAGACTAGGGGCGAACCTAGCGTCGCCGTTCCCTCCGGGTTTGCGACGCGAGATAGTGGGGGCATCCACTCTTCTCCATGCAGGAACTCGAAGAGGACCACATAGGCGGCTACCAGAGCGACCGGGATCGCCGTTGCAGCCCACATCACGAGCCGAGACGGCCTTCCGGGGAACAGACCTACCATGAAGAGCGCGCACGCCAGCGTCTGGGTGACGAAGGCCTCGTAGAGCGACTCGTTGAGTTCGGGTGGGTCCTCCTGGATCAGGGGCTCCAGGTACCCGAATACGAAGTGCCCCAGTCCCAGGACCACCAATCCCCCAGCTACCCAGCGGGCACGCCAACCTACGGCGTCGGCCAGGAACAGACCGAGCACGAGGGCGGCGAAGAGGCGAGCCAGGGCCGAGGCCGCCTCCTCCCCACCCACCACCTTGTCCGAGACGAGCACCGCGAACCCTTCTCCCCCCAACACCAGGTTCGTCCCTGCCCACGCCACGACGAGGGCCGCCAGCACCGCGGCGACCAGCACGCTACTGTCGCCGCTCATGGAACCCGACAGGCCAGACGACTCTACTGTCATACCCTTCCGGGAGTGGCCCTTCGCTCCCACCGAACCTCCTCTGCGATCTTCTGCACCTTCAAGAGGGGAGACCAGATTGTAGTCTCCCTTCTGTACATACGCAGAATGGCACCCTGGAGATCGGTTCGCCAATCGGTAGAGGGCTGCCCGGGCATCCACACGAGGGAACCACTCGAATGGTTGGCGCCATCGGACCGTTGTCAAAGCAGTTGGAAAAGATCCATAAATTTGTATAGGTCATACGAACCTGGGTGGTGCATCCTCTCCGTGGATACGCAAGCGAAGAAGAGGAGAAACGATGCGTAGATTGCTAATACTCGTCTTGACGGTGGCGCTGGCCATGTCGGTCTTCGCACCCGTCGCGGCCGCACAGGGAGACGACGGGGGCTTCGACGACAGGAGGATGGACGACCGTGCCTTCGATGACAAGGGCATGGACGACAGGGGCTTCGACGATAGGGGGATGGATGTCAGAGGGACCGACGACAAGGGCTTCGACGATAAGGGCATGCACGCCCGAGGGGCCGACGACAACGCCGTGGCCTCCCCCGCCTCCAGCGCCTCGGCCTCAGCGAGCGCGATGAGCAGCGCCTCGGCTTCCGCGAGCGACGATAAAGGCTTCGATGACAGGGGTAGGAGGATGGACGACCGCGGAGTAGACGACAATACGGTCGCCTCCCCCGCCTCCGGCGCCTCGGCTTCCGCGAGCCCTTCCGCTTCGCCCAGCGCGAGTGCGTCGGCTTCTCCCAGCGCGAGTCCTACGGCCTCTGCCGCACCCGCGCTCCCGGACACCGGCGGCTTCCCTCCGGCTTGGGTCCTCGGACCGTTGGCGATGATCGTCGGCGGGGGGCTGACGGCTCTCGGTATCGCGCGCCGTCGCTAGGTCGACAGCCCGCACGGAGCGTTCACCAGGGACCGCCACAACGCGGTCCCTGCTTCGTCTTCATCGGCGCCCGGGTCGGTATCGTTCCGCTTATGAGCATGCTACGCACGATGAACGACCGGAGGGATCCCAGGCCTAGAGCTGTTTGCAAAAGGATTGACCCTTTTGCATACCGCTCAGGTCAGCATTTCAGCAAGTCAGCATCTCAGCTAGTAGTTTTTGCTGATTTGCTGAAGTGCTCAAATGCTGAGAGCTTGCAAAGAGGCTCAACCTCTTTGCAAGCTGCTGTAGTTGCCTGTTCTTCGGCAATAGCGAGTGGGAGGGCGTTTGCTTTTCGCGAGGGGATCTCTCGGCGGGCGGCATGAGCACCGCGGAACTCACAACGCCCTCATCCGCTTCGGCGGCGGCGACTACATCGAGTTGCTCGGCGTCTACGATCCCGAGATGGCCGTGGAGAGCGGGCTCAACGGGAGAACGCTCGCCGAGTTCGTGGCGGATCGGCAAGGCGGCCTGGTAGGCCACTGCTACGCCACCGACGACATCCAGGAAGAGGCCTCACGCCTGAGAGGGGCGGGGCTCGAAATGGTCGGACCCTTCGAGATGAAGCGAGAGAAACCCGACGGCCGAGAGCTTACCTGGCGCCTGCTGGTGCCCGAGGACATCCCCTGGCGTCGCCGGTGGCCGTTCTTTATCGAGTGGGACGACCCCGACGAGGTGCGACTTCCCATGGAGGTAGTAGGGAATCACGCCAACGGCGCCCGGTCCGTCTCCGGCGTCGGCGTCGCCGTGCGAGACCTCGAGGAGGCGGTGAGCTTGTATTCCGTGCTGTTCGACGCGGAGCCCTTCCGAAGGGACGAAGTTACCCGCCTTGCCGCCACGCGTGCCGGCTTCGACGTCCGGGGATTCACCATCGACCTCATCTCGCCCACCGGTAACGGACCCGTGCGGGAGGCGCTCGAAAGCGAAGGGGAAGGGCCTTTCGAGGTAAGTATCGTGGTTGAGGATCTCACGCTGGCCCGCCGGGCTATGGGGGCCGCAAAGAGCAAGGTGCACGATGAGTTGCACCCGCTGACGGACGCGACCCTCGGTGCACGCCTGGTGCTTACCGAGCGGTCGTGACCTTTGGAACTATCCCGCTGGCCGATCTCGAAGGTGTAGAGGTCCACCAGCGAAGCCCGTGTGTCCCAGATCCTGGACGAAAGGACCGCCTCGCGCCTCGAGAAGGACCGGGTTATCCTTCTGCGTGTCTCGACCTCGAACGCGGGAGGCAGTTGGGTGGATGACGAAAACCGCACCAAGATCACCGTAGCGGAAGCGGCCGAGTATCTCGGGCTCAGTCGCGAGAGTGTCTTGGAACTGGTGAATAAAGGGATCATCGAGGCCGACAAGTTCGCCGGCGCTATTCACATCCCCCGCGAGGAGGTTGAGCGCATCGAGCGCGAGACCGCCCCGTAAGTGTTAATCGGCAGGCATGCGGGTTTTTGTAGTCGAGAGGCCCGTGGCGATGTCGCCACGGGCCTCTGCCGTACTCCAATTGCCCCTTGCCCGCCCTCGCCCCGTCCTCGTCCGGATGGTCCTACGCCTGGTGGTTACGCTGCGCGATGCCCGGTGCCCGTGTTAGGGGTGCTGGGCTCATCAGTGCAGATGGGGACTCGAACCCCCACGGTACCGCCCCGGCACCGCCCGGGAACCTGGCTTCTGAGGCCAATCCGTGATGCGTCTTTGTTTAGAGAGCCGACGCTGCTCCTGGCGTTCGCCACCATCCGCGAAGACGTGGGTTACCTGCTGGAGAAACGGCTTCCGTTCTCTAATCCTCCGCGAGATCCATCGCCCAGTTGGCCTGCTGGATGGCGGTGTCGAGCTCGCGCCTCTCTCGGGCCAGCTCGTCCATCCTGCGCCTCAGGGGCCCTACCTCGACGGCGGACAGGATGCGGATCTCCGCCCGCCCGTAACGCGGCACCCTGTCAGATGCCGTGCTCACGAGGGTCTTGAGGTTCCCGTAGCGTAGCGCCAGGGCGTCGCGGCGGGCCAGGGCATCCGTGAGCGTGGTCTCGCCATCGGCGAGCGTCGCGGAGAGATTGGTCCTGTTGATGCGCCGCACGTACCCCTCGAGCTCGGAGACGAGCCTCTCCATCTCCTCGAGTAGCTCCTGGGGATCCTCGGGCGGGCTCTCGCCCTCCTGCACCAGGGCGCTCTTCTGGAGCCTCCCCGCATCTGCTCGATGCGCCTCTGCAGGTCCGCCCTGTTGGCCAGGGCCTCTGCCAGCTTCACGACCTTTTACCTCCTCCCTTCATCGTTGTCCTCTTCGAACGTCTCCGCCAAACGACGGCTATTCTACACGTATTAGACGCTGTGTCAACATGATTTAGACAAAGAATGAACATCTTTTATGCTCGCAGTGGACCGAAAATAGGCGTATAATCGACGTGTGGCGCGTTGGGGCGCTGTCGAAAGGCGAGAAGAGAGGGATTCGCACGGATGACGGTTGTAGAGTTCGGGAGACGGAGGCGCCGAGGCGCCGAAAGGAAGGGTATGCGCATGCGCGGAGCTGTCGAGAGCGACCTGGGTTTTGCGGACGGGGTCCCTGGCCGGAGACGAGATAGCGGGAATGGCCGATCCAGTACGCTCGGCCCGGAGATGGCGGTGCGGGCGGAGGCTCTGGCGAGGCGAATCACGGAGCATAGGGAAGCGTTCGCGTGTAGCCAGCAGGAGTTCGCCAGGGAGAGCGGCATCAGCCGGGCGACGTTATCCAAGATAGAGCAGGGCCATATCTACCCGTCGATGCAGATCCGTAGGAAGCTGGCGAGGGCTCTCGGCGTCGGTCCGCAGGAGCTCTGGAATCTGCGGCCAGAAGACCTTACGGACCAGGGCGAAAAGAGCACAAAGCGGGCATCGTAGAAGACCTCTCGCAGTAGATGCGGGAGGTTTCTTCTTTTCCCGGGTGGGCGGTCCTCGGCGTCGTCTCTTCGCTCGCCGGGCTCTTCGCCCAGAGCATGGGGCTTCCGGCGGGGTGGCTAGTCGGGCCGATGCTCGTCGCGCTCGCTTTCGCGCTCGCCTGGAAGGAGCACCCGACGGTGCCGCGGTGGGGACGGACGGTCTCGCTCGCGGTCGTAGGCGGCATACTCGCCGCCGCCTTCAAGCCTTCGGTCCTTCCTTTGGTAGCCAGCCATTGGCTACCCGTAGGGCTGGTGATCTGCGGGACCCTGATCTTGAGCCTGGGGGCCGGACTGTTGCTCTCCGGCCTGGCCAGCCTCGACAGGAAGACGGCGGCCTTCGGGACGCTGCCTGGTGCCGCTTCGGGGATGCTCGCCATGAGCGGTCCACTTGGCGCCGACGTGCGCCTCGTCGCCCTGATGCAGTATACGCGCGTGGTCGTTGTCGTCGTCTCGGCCACGTTGGTCGGCCGGCTCGTGACGGGGGCGGCGCCGCAGCAGACCTCTGGCCAGCGCTTGCAGGCCGTCTCGGGGGGGTTGGATCTTATGGTCCACGGTACTGTGCCGACCTATGCCGTCACCGCGCTGGTAGCGGTGCTCGGCGCGTGGGCGGGAACGCGGTTGAAGCTGCCCGCCGGGGCCCTCCTGGGACCGCTTATCCTAGGTGTCGTCATCGAAGAGCTCGGTGTGGCGCGCCTCGCCTGGCCTCCCGGCGTGCCGCAGGCAGCCTACCTCGTCCTCGGCCTGTGGGTGGGGCTGCTCTTCGATGGCGATTCCGTAAAGAGGGCGGGACGGGTCCTTCCGGTGGTGCTCGCGTCCGCCGTAGGGCTCGTGCTCGCGTGCTCCGCCCTGGGATGGGCGTTCGCCACGCTCACCGGCATCGATGGGATGACGGCCTACCTGGCGACCACCCCAGGCGGGATAGACTCCGTGGCGATCGTAGCCCTTGGTAGCGGGGCCGACGCGCCGTTGGTCCTCGCGGTGCAGACACTGCGGCTCCTGGCCGTGGTCCTCGCCGGCGCGCTACTCGGAAGGTGGTCGTCGTCCTCTCGGTGACAGGGCCGCGCCGCTGCCACGAGAAGCTGTTCGCTGACGGCGCGGTTCTTGTGGAGGGTTCTCCTTGGGCAGATCGTTGTTACGAGGAGGCCCTCAGCTTGCTATCGAAGCGTTCGATCAGGGTCTTGCGGTTCTGGTTTGCCCTCTCGTAGTCCCTGAGCCGCCGGACCTGGTCGTCGGTGAGGCCGTCTACCCGATCGGAGATCTCCTCCACGTTCATCTCGTCGTAGCCGGGGATCGGGAAGGTGGCCGTCTCCGCGGTCCGCTGGAAGCCCTCGGTCGCGGCGTCCACGGTGCGGGACGTGGCGTCGGTCACCGTTCCCACCAGGCCTGCAGCGGTCCGCCCGCTCGCCATCGCCCCGGCCCTGTACTGGGAGAAGGTGGCGTCGAGGAAGTCCATGTAGGCCCCGAAAGACTCCTGCGCCAACGCCCTTCCGGCCTCCTGCTGCCTGTCGACCTGCTCGGAGAGCCGCTGGGCACTCGTGCGGCCGGCCTCGGCCTGTTCCCTGAGGTTGTTGGCCACAAGGTCGGAGAACTCCTGGGCCGCGCGTTGCTGGCGCTCCCCCGACTCCGCAGCCTGCCCGTAGACGACCCGGTAGGACTCGGCGAGGGTCTCGGCAAAGCGCCGGGCCGCCTCGTTGACGTCGCTGGCCTTTCCTCGGTCTACCATGTTCTCGGCTCCTTTCCTGAACGCTCGTGCGCTAGAGGCTTTCTACCCTACGGGGGAAGACGCTACACCTGTTGCAGAGAAACCACTGATGTCTGTTGCGGTTCTAATGCGGCGGTTCGTGAACCGCCCCTACAAATTCATCGCTCTAGGCTCGCGACGATTCGCGGTCCCTGAACTCTCTTGGGGTGTAGCGTGCGATCCACTCGCGGTACTCCCGCACCTCGCGCTCGGCGCGCTCCCGATCCCATAGGACGTGTTTGACCGCGACCTCTGCGGCAGCTTCGGCGACGTCGAGGCCTACCCTCGGACCGTATCCGGCCATCGTGCGCCTGAGGAGCACGTCGGAGAGCGTCTCGGCCATCTCCTCGCGGAGGGCCCAGATCACCTCGGCCCCGATCAAGGCCGTCTCGACACTTTCGATCGGGGAGAGGGGCGTGAGGAGTTCCGGGTCTTCTTCGCCCATCCTCAGTACCTCGGCGGTCCTGACACCGTAGAGCTTGAGGAGCCTCTCGGAGAGCACCTCGGGCAGGGTGCTCGCGGACTTGTAACCGGCCGCGAACGCCTCGAAGTCCGGGGTCTCGCTCCCAGGCAGGGGGATCTTACGGGAGGTGCTCCTGGGCGCCTTCCGATGCAGCTTCTTGAAGACCGCGTCGACCGTCTGGCGGCTCAGGTTCAGGTAGGTGGTCAGCTTGCCGCCGACGATGGAGAGGAGCCCCCCGACCGGAGGCAGCTCGGCGCTCTGGGTCTTGACCTTGCCGCCCGCCGCCGAACCACCCTTCGCATGGTCGAAGACCACGTGGCTCCGGGTGACCCCTCCCGTCTCGCCTTCCGGGTTATAGGGTAGAGGCCTCACCCCGGAGTAGGTGTAGAGCACGTCCTCGCGGGAGAGTCGCGCCCCGGGGATGACGTGGTTGGTCTCGTCGAGCAGGTATTGGATCTCCTCCTCGCTCGCCGAGACGTAGTCTAGGTTCCCCTCGTAGCGGATGTCGGTTGTGCCGATCAGGTACCTCCCGTTCCAAGGCACGATAAAGTAAGGCCTGCCGTCCTCGCGGGCCTCGATGTAGAGGGCCTCGTCCCTTGGGGCGCCGGGGAAGTAATCGACGATGAGATGACTGCCCTTGGTGCCGCCCATAAAGCGCCCGACGTCCTTGTGGGTGCCAGGTCGTTGGAGGTCGGCAAGAATTTCATCCACCCAGGGACCCGCGACGTTCACCGTAACGGGGGCGCGGACCGAGTATCTATCACCCTCGAAGACGTCCGTGAACTCGACGCCCTTCACGTCGTCGTTCTCTACGATCAGGTTCTCGACGTTCGCGTAGGTTATGACGGTCGCGCCGTGATGATGGGCGGAGATGGCGTTCTCCACGGCGACGCGTTCGGCGTATTCCACCTGCGCGTCGTAGTAGAAAGCGGCCGCTTTCAGGCCTTCCGCGTTGAGGCCTGGCTCGCGTTCCTCGACCTGCTTGCGGCTGAGCATCTCGTGGCGGTCCATGCTCTTGTCGAAGGAGAGCGTGTCGTAGACGTGCATGCCGAGCCGGATCATGAGCGGTCCGCGCGAGCTCCTGTCGTAGATGGGAACCAGGAAGCCTAAGGGTTTGACCAGGTGCTGCGCAACGTGTAGTAGCGCCTCTCTATCCCGGAGAGACTCTCTTACGAGCGCGAACTCGTAGTGCTCCAGGTAGCGCAAGCCGCCGTGGATCAGACGCGTCGCCCACTGCGTCGTTCCGCTGGAGATGTCGCCCTTGTCCAGGAGCAACACCCGCAGGCCCCGCATCGCGGCGTCACGGGCTACACCCGCGCCGTTTATGCCGGCTCCGACCACGATCACATCGAAGGCCTGCCTCTCGATATCTTGTGGTATGCGTGACGGCATCTCCTATCCTTTCTTCGTTTTGCTTGCCGGCTCGCCTCTGTAAGACGCTGTCCTGGCGAGACCCGTTACCACCGTGAAGTCGCACCGGGTCGGCCCGTGGGATGGTCCCTGGGCCTTATGCAGGCTTTCTGCTTTCTCCTCGACCACAGCGTCCTCCTCTCGGGCCCGTGCAGAGATATCGACTACTCAGTCTATACGACGCGGCGCCGGGGTCCTTGATCCCGCTCCGGGCGGCCGCTCTAGCGTGGATGCTCGGCCTCGGCGAGCGCTGGGAAGAGTGCCGAGAGGCGAGGGTAGAGCTCCTTGTAGACGTCGTTGTAGATCCGGTCGTAGAATTTCGCCCGCTGTTCGTTCGGCTCGTAGCCGGCCCCCTCTCCGCTCATGGTCGCGGCCACCTCGCGAAGGTCAGAACCCTCCAGGGCAGCCCAAGCCATCATGCCCGCCCCGAGGCAGGTCGTCTCTATCTCCTTGCACGACGTCACCGGCCGGCCGGTGACGTCGGCCATAAGCTGGCAGAAGAACCGGCTGCGAGATCCGCCGCCCATGGCGAAGAATTCTTCGACCGGTTGCCCGACACCCTTCTCCATGGCCTCGGTCTCCAGGCGCTGTTCGAAGGCGAGCCCTTCTAGCACCGCCCGGTAGACGTGGGCTTTCTTGTGCGCTCCTCGAAGACCGAAGAGGACGCCCCTGGCTTGCGAGTCCCAATAAGGGGTAGAGGAAGTGTTCAGGTAGGGCAAGAGGAGCAATCCCTCCGCGCCCGGAGGAACCCGGCTCGCCGCCGCCTCCAGGATCTCCTCGGCGCCAAGATCGAGGCCCAGCTCGGCCGCCCGGACGCCGCCGAAGTTCTCGACGAACCAATCTATGGTGTAGGTTCCGCCGCGCAGCAGGGTCTCAGGGACGTACGTCTCGGGGATGGGACCAGAGAGGGTGCGGAACTCGCGGCCCCAGGTGTAGTCCTCGCTGTAGGTGCCGGAGACGAGCGCCGTGCCGAGGTTCAGGTAAGCCCGCCCGGCTGCGGTCACGTTCGCCCCGAGGCCCGCGGCCTGTCCGTCACCGGCTCCACCCACTACAGGAAGTCCCGGCGGTAGCCCTACCTCCCTCGCCACCCCCTCCTCCAGTTCGCCAACGACCGAGCCGGGTGGAAACAACTCCGCGAGCCGCCCGCGCTCGAGACCAACCTCCTGGAGTACCTCGTCCGACCAGTCGAAGCTGCGCATATCCAACAGACCCAAAGGGTCAGCGCAAGCCCAGCTCGTGCGCCACTCTCCCGTCAACCGGTGTACGAGGAAGGCGTGCACGTCAAGCACCCTGGCCGTCCGATCTAGCAGCTCCGGCTCGTTGGCGCGCAGCCAGAAGAGCTTGTAGAGGGCGGGGGTCATGCTCGGCGGCTTGCCCGTTATCTCGTGCAACCTTTCTGACCCGTGCCTGTCGACTTCGTCATAAGACCTCGCGTCCAACCAGAGGATCCCCCGACGTAGGGGGTGGCCGTCTTCGTCCGTGCAGACGAAGCTCTCCCGCTGGTGCGTGATGCCGAGGGCCCGGATGCGGCCGGGGTCCACCCTCGCGGCGGCTTCCCCGAGGGCGGTCTTGGTCGACTCCCACCAGTCCTCGGCGTCCTGCTCGTACCAGCCCGGTCGGGGCGAGGAAAGCGGGAAGGCCGCCCGTCCCTCTGCCACGGAGTCGCCTTCCTGGTCCCACACCACAGCCTTGGTCGCCGTGGTCGAGCAGTCTATACCGATGACGCAGTCCGCCGGAGCCATACTAGGCGACGCCCCGCCTCACCCTCGCGGCGGTCCCTCCCGCGCTTGCGCGTGCAACCTCCACCCGGCACCTCCTGTCGTACCCCACCGCACTATAACACCCCGAGTCACCAGACAGAGCCTGCGTGGGCCCGGCGTCACTTGCTAGACTTAGCCTGCCGTAACGATGTTTCGGAACACCTTATGGGAAGGTGGCTCTCTGTGGTAGAAGAAGTGGCGACCAAGATCCCCGGCTACGGCCAGGCCAAACCCGCGGATGATGAGGCGTAGAAGGAGGAGCGGATGAGCGCATTCATCGGCGTGGATGTCGGTACGGGCGGCGTCAGGGTCCTGGCCGTAGACGAGTCGGGGGAGATCCTCGCCGAAGCGTCGGCGGAGTACCCGCTCCACAGTCCGCATCCCGGCTGGTCGGAGCAGGACCCCGGGGACTGGTGGCGGGCGACGAAAGAGACCGTGGGCCGGGTGGCCGGTGAGGTAGGAGACGAGATCTTGGGCCTGGGGCTCACCGGGCAGCAGCACGGCTCGGTGTTCCTCGACGCCGAGGATACGGTCATACGGCGCGCGCTCCTCTGGAACGACCAGCGCACGGGGACGCAGGCCCGCGAGATCTCCGAGAAGATCGGCGAGAGACGCCTGGCCGAGATCGCCGGCTGCTACCCCATCACCGCCGTCACGGCGCCCAAGATCCTGTGGCTCCGTGACGAGGAACCGGAGCACTTCGAGCTGGTCTCGCACGTGCTCTTGCCCAAAGACTACATACGTCTCCTGCTGACGGGCGAGTACGCCACGGACGCCTCGGACGCCTCGGGCACCCTGCTCCTGGACGTACGGAGCCGGGACTACTCGACGGAGCTCCTGGACGCCTTCGGGATACCGCGCGAGTGGATGCCCACCGTGTACGAGGGCCCCGAGAGCACGGGAACGCTCAAGGAGGACGTAGCAAGGGAGCTGGGCCTGACGGCCGGAATCCCCGTGGCGGGTGGCGGCGGGGACAACGCGGCGGCGGCGGTCGGGATAGGCATAGTCGCGGAGGGCCTGGTGAGCTCCTCGGTCGGCACCAGCGGGGTGCTCTTCGCCCACTCGGACAGCTTCGAGCCGGACCCGTCGGGACGCCTGCACGCCTTCTGCCACGCCGTGCCGGGCGCCTACCACTTCATGGGCGTCACCCAGTCGGCGGGCGGCTCCCTCTCGTGGTGGCGCGAGGCCCTTGACGGAGACAAGAGCTTTGACGAGCTGGTAGAGGCGGCGTCCGACGTCGGGCCCGGCGCGGAGGGACTCCTCTTCCTGCCTTACCTCGCCGGCGAGCGTACGCCGCACCTGGACCCGCAAGCCCGCGGCGCGTTCGTCGGCCTCACCAACCGTCACGGACTCGGGCACTTGACCCGCGCCCTCATGGAGGGCGTGGTCTTCTCGTTGAAGGAGTCGCTCGAGATCATGCGCGAGCTCGGGCTGCCCGTGGAGGAGGTGCGGGCCGTCGGCGGCGGGGCGAGGAGCGCCCTCTGGCGCCAGTTGCAGGCCGACATCTACGGCGAGCCCATCCGGCGCACGCAGGTCGACGAGGGCCCGGCCTACGGGGCGGCGCTGCTCGGCGGGGTAGCGGCCGGAACCTACCAGGACACCGAGGAGGCCTGCTCGGTCGTGAAGTTGCGCGAGGAGGTTACGGAGCCGGATCCGGAACGAACGAGTATCTACGACGAATACTACGAGGTCTACCGTTCCCTCTACCCGGCTCAAAAAGACGCCATGCACAGGCTCTTCGATCTCGCCGCCAGGCACGGTTAGGTCCCGCGATCTACCGTCAGCTGTCAGCTCTTTGTTCTTGCTGACCACCCCCGTCAGATTCTTGACCCATTCCGTGAGTGCCCCGACGTGGCCGGCGCGGATGGGGATGCCCCCGCTCGAGCTCCTCTAACCTACCCCTCAAGCCTTCCCGTACCTCTACCCGGCTCGCCCCCGAAAAACGTGCTCCACGGCATCCCTAGGGGCTCGTCTTCTCCGATGACGGAGTGCAGGTGGCGCATCAGCGGGAAGTCTTCTGCTCCGATGATGCCGCGCTCGGTGAGCTTCGGGAGGGCGCCACCGATCACCCCTATGGCCGCGGCACCCTCCAGGGTAACTCCTGCCATCTTCTCGCGCGCCTCGGAGAACCGCAGCCCCGAGCCGACGAGCCGCCCCACCCTCACGTTACGTCCTCCCATGCTGGTGACGAACATGTCCCCCACGCCGGCCAGGCCGTAGGGCGTCGCCGGCTCGCCGCCGAGCAGTTCCATGAATTGCCCGAGCTCCCGCGTCGCCTGGCCGAAGAGCGCGGCCCCGTAGTCGTAGTTGCGGTAGCGTGACTCGGATGCCCCCTCACGGTCGAGTATGCCCTCCATGAAGCCGGCCCCCAGGGCGTAGCAGTTCTTGGCCGCCGCGCACACCTCTACGCCGACGAAGTCCGTCGAGGTCCACACATGATAGTAGTGGGTCCTGAAGAGCGCCGACAGCCACTCCAGCACGCCGGCGTCACGGCCCGTAAAGACCACGCAAGTATCCCTCTTTACGGCGACCTCACCGGCGATAGAGGGCCCGGCGATGGCCGACCAGGAGACCTGCTCCCGCAGGCCCGCGGGGACTTCTTCGCCCAGCACCTCGGGGAGTATGCGCAACTCGCCGCTCTCGGTGGCCTCCATCCCCTTGGTGATGGAGAGGACGTGCATGCCGGGCTTCAGGAGCGAAGCGAGCCTTTCGCCGGCCCAGCGCACCCCGAAGGAGTTGACCCCGCTCATGACGACCTCGGCGCCGTCGAAGGCCTCTGCGGCCTCCTCCAGCTGGAAGGCGCGGACCGGCGGCGGGACCTCGAGGTCGAGGCCGGGATGCACGCCCGTCTCCTTGATGCTGTCGATGATCTCTCGGTCGAGGTGCGTGCCGACGAGGCGCACCTCGTGGCCGTTGTCCGAGAGCGGGAAGGCCAGGGCGGTGGCCATCACGCCCGAGCCGAGAACACTAACGGTCGTCATTCTCCTCCCTCCTGCCGATACCGCCGGCCCCAGAAGCCCCCTGGCGCGAACAGTTCGTCCACGCATTCCTCCAGAATGCCGGCCTCCAGGGCCAGGTCGAGGATGGTATAGCGCTTGCGGATCGTCTGCGCCCTCGCGTACGTCGCCGCGAAGTCCTCCCAGCTTAGCCCGATCCCGCCGGGGCCGGTAGGACACCCTGCGGCCTGTAGCAACTCTCTTATCTGTGCGGCCGGCATCAACTGCGCCCTTACCTTCCCGCGCAGTTCCGGCCACACCTTCCCGAGCAACCGCAGCCTCTGCACGAGCTCGTCGGCGCCGATGTATTTGGCGAGGGTCTGCTCGACGGCGCCCTCCTCGAGTTCGGGGATCGTGTGCTGCGCCCGCACGGCCCCCTCCATCTGTTCCCTCGTGGGCCAGGACTCCCGGAGCGCCGCGATGTCGAGGTCGCCGAGATCCCGTCTTAACACTCGTTCGTAGAGGGCGGCGATGGCGACGGTGCCGACCCCGACCTTGAAGCCGTGAGAAAGGGGAGGAGCGGCGTCTTTTCCCAACCCCTCCATCTCCCACAGGTGGCTGAACTGGTGCTCGGCGCCCGAGGCCGTCCGGGAAGACTGGTAGTACTGCATCCCGAGGCCCGACATGATGAGACCCTCTATGAGATGCCCGGTGGCCACCCCATCTTTGGCCCTCAGTTCGGCCGGGCTCCCGATCCATTCGCGCAGATGGTCCTGCACCAGCGACCAGCCCGTCCGGTCGATCTTCTCCACCCCCAGGGCGTTGGCGATCAACCAGTCGGCCCCCGACGTCACCTTGCCGAGGAGATCCGCATACCCCGAGGCCGTCATGTCTTCGGGAGCACCCTTCAAGAGCTCGAGATCGGCCACCACCGCCCTGGGAGCGGGACAGGAGAGTGTCTGCTTCAATCCGTCCTTCTCGATGGAGGCCCCGAACGCGGTATAGCCGTCCATCGAAGCGGCCGTTCCTACGCACATATAGGGCCTCTCGCACTCGTGGGCGGATCGCTTGACGATGTCGTTTATGGTCCCTGACCCTACGGCCACCGGGATCGCGTCGTGCTCCCGCAGGGAGTCCCTCAACTTCTCGATGTTCGCGTACTCGGCGTAAAGGGGCGGTTCCGCGGGAAACACGTAAGGCTCTATCGTAGTGTGCCCCGCTCCTTCGAGTCGCCGCTGGACCTCTCTGCCGGCGACCTCGAAAGTGTTCTCGTCGGCGACGACGACCGCGGGGCCGTCACCGAAATCCTCCCCGAAGATCTCCGGTACGGAGCCGATCGCGCCCGCTCCGATGTTCACGTTCCGCGTGTCTGTAGCCTCCCGCAGGGCCGCCTCGATGCGCTGCTCACCCACGAGGTTCTCCCCCACCGGCGACGTGACGCTCTGTCTCGTGCATCAGCTCCTCCATCTGCGTATACGTTTTGACCGGTCGCTGATGGCCCGTCGCGTCGACTTCTCACTCCTCTTTCCAGCCGAACTCGTCCCAGAGATCGCGCGGGACGAGTTGGTCTATCCTCCTTAGCGTGTAGTCGGGCAGGTCCTCCGGCTCTTCGGCCAGGTCCTCTTCGGAGGTCTCGCCGGTCAGGACGACCGCCGAGGGCATCCCGGCGCCTTTCGCCATGCGGATCTCCGTGTAGAGCCGGTCGCCGATCATCACACAATCTTTCGCGTCGAGCCCGACCAGATCCATCACCGTCTCCAACATGATGGGATCCGGCTTGCCCACGTTGACCCGGCACTTCGTCCCCGTGCACGCCTCTATGGCCGCGACGATGGCCGCCGCGTCGGGCTCTCCCCTGCCACCGGGAAACGGACAGTAACGATCAGGGTTCGTGGTGACGAGCATCGCCCGCCCGTAGAACCAGATGGCGTCGAAGGCGATCTGGAGCTTGCGGTACTCGAAAGAGCGGTCGTAGCTGGCGATGACGATGTCGATCTCCTCCGGATTCTCGGAAATCTTGATCCCTGCCTCTTCGAGCGCGTTCTCGAGCGGCTCCTCGCTTATGGGAAAGACCGTCGCGTCCGGATGGTTCTGCAGCAGCCACCCTGTCATGGTGACGACGGTATTCACGATCTCGGAGTCGGGCGTCTTCAGGCCGAGCCCGCCGAGCTTCTCCGCGTACATCCTCGGGTCTTTCGTGGGGTTGTTGGAGAGGAAGATCACCCGCTTGCCGAGCTCGCGTAGCTTGAGGATCAGACGCTTCGCACCAGGGAGCAACTCATCGCCCAGATAGATGGTCCCGTCGAGATCGAAGACGTAGCCCTCGTACAACCGCTCCGGCGTCTCAGGTTCGCCGAAAGACCCGGCTTTGCTACCCTGAACCATGCGACCTCCTCGACGATGAAGACGCGTCACCCTCAGTATCACAGAGGAACGAAGTGCGTTCCACGAGGAGCTGAAACCCGCCCCTACAGGCTGCCGTTCTCTTCGTAGTCGGTAATGACCTGCACCTTCTGGGCCGAAGGGGAGGAGTCATCGAACTCGTAGCCGAGCCACTGGCCGACTATCCGGTCGGCGAGTTCGGGCGCGATCACACGCTCTCCGAGGCACAACACCTGGCAGTTGTTGGAGAGTATGGACCGCTCGATGGAATAGGGGTCGTGGGCGACGACGGCGCGTATCCCGCGCACCTTGTTGGCCGAGATGGCCTCGCCCAGGCCGGTTCCGCCGAAGAGCACCGCCCTGTCCGCCTCACCCCTGGCGACCGCCTCGGCGGCCTTTATGCAGATAACCGGGTAGGCGGTCTTGTCCTGTGCGTCGGCCACGCCGAAGTCGAGGACCTCCTCGACCCGCGGGTTGTTTTGAAGCTGATCCCTGATAAAGTCTTTGAGGTTCACCCCCGCATCATCGGAGCCGACCGCCACTACGTATCGTGTACCATCCATCGCTCTACTCCCCGTCGGAAGGTATTCTCCCAGACACAACGGTCGCTGAGTCCGCCGCGGTCATAGCCGCATCTTACCCGGCTCGTGACCAGCCGTGCACATCGAGCCCGTTCGGGATGAAGCGGTCGAAGTCTAGCCTTGCCGGATCTTTCCGTCCGTTATGTCGCGGGCGCTGATCCACTTTTCCGAGAGGGCCTTCCTCACGGCCTCACCCCGGGAGGAGACCCCGATCCTGGGGTATATGTTGGCCAGGTGACGCTTTATGGTCGCTTCCGAGAGGTGCAGCGAGGTGGCGATCTGCTGGTTGCTCATCCCGCGGGCGACCATGAGCAGTACCTCCAGCTCCCGCTCGGAGAGGCCGTCGGCCTCGGCCGGGTCTCGAAACGTACTCGGAGAGGCTACTATGACCGCGTCCCCACCGGGCGCGAGGGGGCTGTTCGCCGCGGTATGGACCGCCGCGTGCAGTTCCTCTATGGTGGCGCTCTTCACCAGGTAGGCCACGGCTCCGAGCCCGATCAGCTCGCGCACCAGCCTGGGGTCGTCGTACATGGTGACGATGACCACCCGGGGAAGCGGCGAGCTCTCCAGCATGCGCTCCATCGCCTCTCTTGCACCCATGACCGGCATCTCCACGTCCAGGAGCACCACGTCGGGACGCCGCTCTCGTACGAGCGCGACGGCCTCCCTGCCGTTCGCCGCCTCGCCGACTACCTCTATCTTCTCGTCGGTGGAGAGCATCTCCCCTATGCCCTGGCGGAACATGGCATGATCGTCGGCCAGCAGCACCCGTATCTTTCTGTCTGCCAACTTACCCCGCTTTGCAGCTGGTCTCCTGGCACCCACGATCTCCGGGAAACGACCCGCGATCTGGCGCCAGCAATGTATTTTACAGCGCCCCGCAGACGACCGCATGAACGGCGTTGAGAAGAAGCTGACTGGCCGGAATGCCGGCCACCTGATAGCTTACGTTCCACTCTGCAAACTATCTCGGGGGTGAACGTGAGGAACGTACCGCTACTGGCTTCCGACGGCAGGGCGTTGATCGTGGCGATGGACCACGCGCGCACCCACGGCGCCATGGAGGGGCTCGAGGACCCCGGGGCCGTGATCGAAGCCTCCGTAGATGGCGGTGCTGACGCAGTCATGACGACCTTCGGCGTGGCGAAGCGCTACGGGGAGCGACTCGCCGGCCGCATCCCCACCATCATCCGCCTGGACGGCGGCCCGAGCCCCTACCGTGAGGACTGGCTCGCCTACACGGAGTGGAGCCTTCTCCACTCCGTCGAGGACGCCCTCCTCCTCGGGGCCGACGGCGTGGTGCTGATGGCGTTCGTCGGCATCCCCGTGGAACTGGAGACCTACCGCATCGTCTCCAGGGTGGCGGGCGAGTGCCTGCGAGCCAATCTGCCGCTCGTCGTCGAGGCGCTGCCGTGCCCGGGCGAGCGCATCCCCGACCCGAAAGCGCCGGAGGCCATGGCCTCGGCCGCCCGCATCGCCTTCGAGCACGGTGCCGACCTCGTCAAGTCCTATTACACCGAAAACTTCCGCGAGGTGACGGACAACTGCCCCGTGCCTGTCCTGATCGCCGGCGGCCCCAAGATGGAGACCACCGAGGAGACGCTGCAGGTCGTCTCTGAAGCCACCCGGGCAGGCGCGGCCGGCGTCGTCTTCGGCCGCAACATCTGGCAGAGCGGCGACACGCGCGGCATGATCCACGCCCTTAACAGCGTCATCCACGAGGGCCGCCCCGTCGCCGAGGCGCTCACCGCATCCGGAATCGCATAGAGCTTCGTAGAGAAGCTCACCGCACCCTGCCTCTCACTGGGGGTTTCCTTATGCGTAGGGTCGGGTAGACGAGCGCGGCGAGCGGGATGGGCATCCAGAAGTTAAAGAGACGGTATCCAAGGACGGGGATCGCGGCCTCGGCCCCGATCCCGAACACGGCGAGGGTGGCTAGCATGGTAGCCTCGAACACGCCGATGCCTCCCGGCGTCAGCGGGAGCGTTCCGGCCGCCGTGGCTATGCCGTAGGCGACGAGCAGTTCGCCCGTGCCGGCAGGCACCCCTAAAGCGAGGAACACTAATACTAGACACGTGGCGTCGAACGCCCAGTAGCCGAAGGCGAGACAGCACCATCCCAGCACCTCGAGCGGACGGCTCCTGGCCTGTCGGCGCAGGGACCCCAGATCCTCGCCAATACTATCGACCAACCGGTCTACAAGTTCGTCGGCCTCCCGCCTCCCGTACCGGCGGCGTACCACCCGAACCATTGCGAAGGCCATGTCCTTCAACACTCTTCGCCCCGCGCGAGGTTTCCTGTACACGAAATAGCCGGCCAGGGAGGCCGCCACTACGAGCATGGCGGCCACCACCGTGAGGGCCACCTCCGCCCGTGTAAGATCCCCGCGGAGGAGCAAGTAGAGCAGGCTCCCCGAGAACAGGACGCCGAGTGCCCCGTACACGAGGGCCGATACCGCCGCCACGGCCAGCCCGACGGCCGCGCGGTCTACCCCACGAGCCCTCAGAGCCCCGTAGGTCACAGTCGCGGCGGCCGCCCCACCGCCTGGCAGCACGTGGGCGGCGCCGTACCCGCAGACCGTCAGGCGCAGCATGAACCAAGGGCCGAGGCCCCGGCGGCTCCTCGAGCGGACGGTCGTCTCCGTTCTCGAGGCGGCCGCCACGGCCCGTCCGAGCAACCCAGCGTAGCACGCCTCGCTCGAGACCTCGGCCACAAACGCCGCACACACCACGAGCGGCGAAGCCCTCGCCACCAGCTCCGCCGAGCGCTCCAGGCCCGGGATCCGGGGCAGGATCAGATGTACGGCCAACCCTATCGACGCCAGGTAGAGCACATTGCGAAAGACGGTCCTCGAGATTCGTCCGCTCCCTGCGACTCGCAATTTCCCCGCTCCCTATAGCATAGAACATCACGGCCTCCTCTCACCCCGGGATCGGGCGCCGTACCCTCGTCCCGGCGGCCCTGGACGGCCATCGACTGTATGATAAGTAGCCGTGCAAGATGGCATCCCTAAGAACGGCGCCTCGACCGTCAGATGAACGGGGAACCGATCCTGCTCGGGGCCGACGTCGGCACGACGAACATAAAGGTCGTCGCCTTCGACAGGAGCGGAAGGGCGCTAGTAGGGGCCAGCTCGCCGACTCCGACCCACTACCCTCGGCCTGGCAGGGCCCACTACGACCCGGAGGAGCTGTGGGACTCCTTCACGGCGGCCTTGCGCCGGGTCACACAGAAGCTCGACGACCCCGGCGTGGTGGCGAGCATAGCCATCGCCAGCATGGGTGAGGCGGCCGTACCGCTCGACTCGCACGGGAGGCCCACCGGCGATATCATCGCCTGGTTCGACGCCAGGGCACGGCCGCAGGCCGAGCGGCTGGGCCGCGCCGTCGGACAGGACCGTCTCTTCGGCCTGACGGGCCTGTCTTTGCAGCCCATCTTCGGGTTGTGCAAGCTGCTCTGGCTCAAGGAGAACGAGCCCGACGCCTACTCGCGCACCGCCACCTGGCTGAACGTAGCCGACTACATGGCGTTTCGCCTGTGCGGCGTCGCCGCCACGGATTACTCCCTGGCCTCGCGTACCCTGGCCCTCGACCTGCACGGGCTGCGGTGGGCCACCGAGTTGCTCGAGGAGGTGGGTATCCCCGAAGATCTCTTCGCGCCCCTGCGGGGTGGCGGCTCGTCTCTCGGTCCCGTGACCAGGGATGCCGCCTCGGCGACGGGTCTGCCGGAGGGAGCCGGCGTCGCGGCCGGCGGCCACGACCACGTCTGCGGCGCCCTGGCCGTCGGGATCACGCAGAAGGGCACGATGCTCAACTCGCTCGGTACCGCCGAGGCGATCTTCCTGCCGCTCGAACGACCGCTCACGGACCCCCAGGTCGGGCATCAGGGTTACACCCAGGGCGCCCACGTGGCCGGCCAGTACTACGTCTTCGGCGGCCAGTACACCTCGGGCGCCAGCGTCGAATGGATTCGGGAGGCCCTCGGCGGAATCGATTACGACGCCCTGATCTCCGAGGCGGAGGAGGTCCCCGCGGGGTCCCTCGGCGCCTTCTTCCTCCCGCACCTGCGCCTCGCGAACCCGCCGTACGACGACCCCGCAGCGAGGGGAGCTTTCGTCGGCCTCAGCGCCGACGTGGGGCGCGGAGCACTCTTTCGTGCCGTGCTCGAAGGGCTTGCTTACGACTCCCGCAACTCGCTCGAACCGCTCCTCGACCACTCGGGGATAGAAGAACTCGGCGCCATCTACGCCATCGGCGGCGGCGCCCAGAACCGTTTGTTGATGCGCATCAAAGCCACCGTCCTGGACCAGGAGATCACCGTGGTCGGGGTGGAGGAGGCCACCAGCCTGGGAGCCGCCATCCTCGGTGGGATCGGCGCCGGTGTCTACGCCGACGTCCCGTCCGCCCTCGAAGAGTTGCGCTACACCGAGAGCACCGTCGAGCCCGACCCCGATAACGTCCCGTTCTACGACGACGCCTTCCGGAGGGTGTACAGCAGACTCTATCCGAGCCTCCGCGGCGTGCACCACGAAATAGAGGATTTGAAAAGGTAGCAATTCAGCATGTCAGCACGCTCAGCCCTTTTAGGGCTTCGCTTGTCAGCACGTCGCCAGGCTTCGCCAGGCGACTTGTCAGCATTTCAGCATTCGTACGCCCAAATCCTGACTAGCTGACAAGCGCCCGACAGGGCGCGTGCTGACATGCTGACAAGCGAAGGCGCCAGCCTGAGCGTGCTGACAAGGCGGCGTAGCCGCCTTGCTGATAGCTATCTCGTGAACCATCGTTGCCATTTGTACCAGGGCACGTATACCTCCACCATGGAGGCGGGCCATGACATGCTAACGGCGCGGCGGCCCTCCTTTCTCGAGTCCCTGTATTCCTCCTCGATGGCCACCCTGATGATGACCTCGCCCGTCTCTGTGGTGAGCGGGCCCGAGACAGCGCGGAATCCTTCGATGCGCGAGCCGTCGTCGTTTAGCAACAGCACCTGTTGTCCCGGGTCGGGCACGAGGGGGGGCCTGCTCTTGCCGAATGTCATCTACTCACCTGCTGTGTCCTGAATCTCCGGGCTCAAGATATCTCAACCGCCCGAGATCCGCTACATAAGTTCTTCGCCGTCGGCTTCGTCCGGGGCTCGAGCACTACCGAAGACATGTCTGCTCTAGAGGCGCGCGAGCGCCTCGGGAATCGGGGTCTCCCCGGCGAGTATATCGAAGGTCTTGTGGTAGGTGTTCTCGTTCTCGAGCGCGGCGGCGAAGGTACTGGCGACGTCTTCGCGGGGGATCTCACCGCGCCTCTCGAGCTTCTCGGCGGCCTCTATGGCGCCCGTGCCCTCATCCTCGGTCAGGCCGCCAGGACGGATGACGGAATAGTCCAGTCCACTGTTTCTAAGTCGTTCGTCGGCGCGGGCCTTGGCGCGGAGGTAGGGACGCATAGCCTCGGAGCCCCGCTCGGGATCTCCCGCCCCCATGGCGCTGAGCATCAGGTAGCGGCGCACCCCGCGTTCCCTGGCGGCCTCGACCAGCTTGGCGGCCCCGCCGTAGTCCATCGTCTCTTTGCGCGCGGCCCCGCTCCCCGGTCCCGCTCCGGCGGCGAAGACGATGGCCTCGCACCCCTCGACCGCCCTTCCTACTCCCCCTGCGACCTCCTCCGCTTCGAGGTCGACCACCACGGGTTCGGCACCGTCGGCCTCGACGTCACCCGTCTGCTCCTCCTTGCGGACCAGTCCCCTGACCTCGTGGCCATCTTCGACCAGCATCCTCACCAGACGCCTCGCCGTCTTGCCGTGCGCGCCAGCGATCAAAACTCTCACGAAACTACCTCCTCCGGATCAGGACTGCCACGGAGTTTATCTCAGCTGGTCAGCATGTCAGCACGCCGCCAGGCTTTGCCAGGCGGCTTGTCAGCATTTCAGCTAGTCAGCTTTTTGTCTTCGCTGACATGCTGAAGTGCTGACAAGCGAAGGCGTAAGCCTGAGCGTGCTGACTAGCTGAAATGCTCTCACGGCGATGCTGCCGCAGAAGCGGAAGGTGAGGCGGTCGGGGAGGCCGTTGGTGAGGCGGTCGGGGAGGCGGTCGGCGATGCCGTCGGGGACTCTGGCGGCAACGCTGTCGTCTCGGGCGGCACGGTATTCAGGGTGGTTGCCGGTTGGGTCGTGGGCTGGGGTCCTGCAGGTTCGGTCGGTGTCTCGTAGAACGGGGACAGCAGGGCGGAGAGGACAACAGCGACCGCCACGGCGGCCACCGTACACACCGGCGCGAGCACGATGGCCAGCGGCACGCGCAGCCCCGCGGACACCCTTCCGCCGAGCATGTAGTAGATGACACCGGCGAAGACGGCGAGCACGGTTATCAAGAGCCACCATGGGAATCCGAGATCGAGCACGCTCACGATTCTAATCCTTCCAGCGCACCGCCGAGATTGCGCATCCAATCCCGGCGGCGATGCCGACGGCGAGTACGGAGAAGGTTCCTGTGAAGGCCCAGATTATGACGCAGATGAGTTCCCCGCAAAGCAAAGCCAGCGTCAGGTATCCCGTCGGCGGGATCCTCATGGGGTCTCCACTTCCTCCCTCTGATGGATTATAGGGCGTAACCTAGAGGATAAACGCAAGATCCAGCGACGACCGAGCGTATTGTACAGCGGATTGGGGGCACCCTTCCTCGATCCGCCCTGGTCAACTATTTGTTCCTGCTGACATGCCGACAAGCGAAGCCCGTAGGGCTGAGCGTGCTGACATGCTGAAATGCTCGTAGTGCACAAGGCTTTTGAGCCTTGTGCACTACGGAATAGGATCGGGCCGGTAAGGAGGGGGAAGGTACCGAAGGCCCGATCCTATGGGTAATGTCGCCGGGCCTCGGGGTCCTGAGAGGGGGGTGCCTCGCCCGGTCTGGTGCCACTCTACGATGCCAGGGGCTGGCGGCGCATCCCCCAAATGAGTGATTTTTCGCCCTGGGAGAAGATTATTGTCCCTGATCCAGGTACCTCCGGAGAGCCCTCGCGTAGGCCGGCGCCAGTTTCCGCGCCCTTGCCCAGTCCTCGGGGCTCACGCCGAGCCTTAGGCTGCGGCGGAACTGGTGAAGGTCATCATCCAGGCTGCCCGATTGCTCGCCGACGACGAACTCCTGGCGCATGGCCTCCAGGTCCTCTCTTTCCAATCTCCTCCGACGGTCTCCCATGCATCCTCCTCTCGCCGAAAGAGCAGGGACCGCCCTAAGCCTAACCCCACCCCACCGCAGCGGCAACGGTCGGTGCTCTGGTTCTTCCTCCCAAAGACCCGAGAAGCCACCTTTCGGGGTGGTAAGAAACGGCGCTCTCGTGCAAAATACCCTCGTCCGCCGCCGGCGGGTCGTTGTAGGGGGAGTGCGGTCCGGAGACCTTCATCCGGCCGGTTATCAGAGGGAGAGCCACGGGTGCGAGCGAGAACGAACCTCTTCAAAGGAGCCGCTACTTTCATCACGCTCCTGATCTTGCTGGTCTGCGCACCGGTGGCCTCGGCCCAGGAGACGAAGTCTCAGGCCCCCCCTGGAGCTCCGGAGCTGGACGCGGGGTCGTGGACGCTCGTCGACGCCAATACGGGCCTCTACCTCGCCGGCAAAGACCCTGACAAGCGGGTTGCCATAGCGTCGACGACCAAGGTCATGGTCGCCCTCGTCGCGTTCGATGAGGGCGCGAACATGGACGATGAGGTCACCGTCTCCGAGAGCGCGGCGAAATACGCCGGCTCCGTCTACAGCAACATCGGCCTCTACCCCTACGACCGCGTCAGCGTCGAGGACCTCCTCACGGCTGCCCTTGTCCCTTCAGGCACCGATGCCGACTACGCCCTTGCCGAGTATCTTGGCGACGGCAGCGTGGATGCCTTCGTCGGCAAGATGAACGACAAGGCCAAAGAGTTGGGCCTCATGAACACCCACTTTGAGAACCCTGCAGGCATCGACGCCAAAGGCAACTACTCTAGCGCCAACGACCTCGCCAAGATAACCACTGAGGTGATGAAGTACCAGAAGTTCCGCAAGATCGTGGCCATGCCAGAGGCAACCATATCGACGCAGGACAGAGAGATAGATGTAGTCAACACCAACCTGCTTGTGGTCCCCAACTCGGGCTACGACTACGGGCCAGCGACGGGGGTGAAGACGGGCACCTCTGCCCAGGCAGGACCGTGCCTGGTTGCCTCGGCAAAGAGCGGGGAGGAGTCCTACATTGCAGTGGTGCTCGACGCGGCGGGAGACGTGCAACGTTTCCTGGCGGCAAGGGGGGCGCTCGAGTACGGCTTCGGCGAGTACGAACACGAGCCCCTGGTGGAGCGCGGAGACTCGTACGCGAAGCTGGACCTACCCTACCGCAGGGGCGAGTCCGTGAAGCTCGTCGCCGAGAAGAACGTAACCGCGCTCGCCGGCCCTGGCCTGAAGGTCGAGCGGCACCCGACGCACGAGGAAGCGCCACCCTCCGCCGATAAAGGGCGCAAACTCGGTACAGTCACGGTCTCGGTGGAAGGCCGCAAGGTGGGCAGCAGCCCCCTGGTCGTCCAGAAAGGCTACGATGCGGCCTCCCTGTGGCAGAAGGTGACGTACTGGGCCGGGGGACTGAAACGCTGGATCATGTCCCGCTGAATGCAGCAGGTCAGCACGGCGGCTGCGCCGCCTTGTCAGCATTTCAGCTAGTCAGCATTTCAGCTTTCGTATGTGCACGACCTTGCTGACATGCTGACAAGCGACAGCCGGAGGCTGGAGCGTGCTGACTTGCTGAAATGCCGTCTTCGCGTCGTCAGGGGCCGACGATGCTATATTCCCACCCTGGAGGATCAAAGAGGGAGGAGCATCACGTGGCCGAACTGGATGTCGGGCAGAAGATCACATACTTCGAGTTGCCGGACCAGCAGGATTATCCCTGGAGTCTCTCGGGCCAGTTGGAGACGGGACCCGTGGTGCTGGTCTTCTACAGGGGCGACTGGTGCCCCTACTGTAACGGGCAGCTCGCCAGCTACGCGAGGCAGTTCGAGGAGTTCGAGGGGCGGGGGGCGCAGATCGCCGGCATCAGCGTCGACCCTCCGGCGAACAACGCGAGGATGGTAGGCAAACTCCAGCTTCCTTTCCCCCTCCTCAGCGACCCAGAGGGAGAGCTCGCCCGTATGTACGGCCTGTGGGACGCAGAGGATGGCGTGGCCAAACCTTCCGTAGTCGTCGTAGACCAGACTGCAGAGGTGCGCTACCTCTACGCGGGCAAAGACGTCGCTGACAGGCCGACGGACGATGGGCTCTTCGCCGTCCTCGACGAGCTCGACAGCGGGATACAACGCCTCACGGGCGGACCGGAGTTCCAGGTGGGAGCGGCGCAGGCAGGTCGGAGCAGCGTGCGCCCGGACCGAAGCGCCATGGACCTGGAGCAGCTAACCTCCTACTACCAGGGTACCGCCTTCACCATCGGACTCCTCAAAGCGAGATTCGAGGGTTGGGGCCGTTCCGGAAAGCAGGCGTTCGATGAACTGGACGCCTACCAGCAGATGGTACGCTCTTATAGGGAGGCCCTGGAAGAGACCATAAGATTGCATTAGCACGCTCCGGCTTCGCCTCCGCTTGTCAGCATTTCAGCCCGCCGCCTCCCTCCGGTCGGCGGCTCGTCAGCACTTCAGCAGGGTGGAAGGCCTCACTGGAGACTCGGGAGAAGCCCCGACTGATATGCTCCCAGGCGACGGGATGAGTTCCCGAACGGACGAAGCTGACTAGCTGACAAGCGGAGCCCCAAGGGCTGAGCGTGCTGAAATGCTGAAATGCTAATGGGGAGACTGCTTGGACCCCTTTTTCGAGGATGGAAGGCTCAGGGCGCTGTGGCGGTTGGGTATTCAATACGCTGCCTACCGGGTGCTTGCCCAGTTCTACTTCTATTCGTTCGTCGTCGCGTGGCTGCTCGCGGCCGGACGGAACGTCTCAGGCGGACTCGATGACTCTGTTGCGTCTCTCCCCCCCGCACTCCCGCTGTTCAGCGGCGTAGCGGGCCTGTCGGCAGCCGTCCTAACGGTGTGGCTGGCCGGCCGCTTCCTCGACAGAAGGCCCTTCCCAGCTTTCGGGTTCCATCTCGGTGCCGGGTGGTGGCTAGATCTGCTCTTCGGGATGATCCTGGGCGCCCTGCTCATGACGGTCGTATTCCTCGTCGAGCTGGAGTTGGGCTGGGTCAAGGTCACCGGTGCGTTCGAGAACTACGGAGGCGGCTCCACGTTTGTGATCCCTATTCTATTCCCGGCTGCATATTTCGTGTTCGTGGGCTTCTCCGAGGAGACGGTCTCCCGTGGCTACCAGTTGAAGAACGCCGCCGAGGGCCTGAATTTCCCGGCCCTCGGTCCTCGCGGCGCCGTCTTGCTGGCCTGGGTCCTCTCCTCGGCCTTCTTCGGTGTGCTGCACGCCGGCAACCCGAACGCCACGCTCATCAGCACGCTCAACATCGTCCTCGCCGGCCTGATGCTCGGCTTCGGCTTCGTCCTCTCCGGAGAGCTGGCGATCCCGATAGGCTTGCACATCACCTGGAACTTCTTCCAGGGCGCGATCTTCGGCTTCCCCGTCAGCGGCTTCGGTGCTTTCGGTCCGACTCTCCTGGTCACAGAACAGGGCGGCCCGGATCTCTGGACCGGTGGACCCTTCGGCCCCGAGGGAGGGTTGCTCATTCCCGCCGTCATGCTCCTCGGGGTGTCTCTCATAGCGCTGTGGACACGGCTGCGCACCGGCAAGGTCTCACTGAGTACCTCGGTAGCAGAAAGCCCTCACCGTGGGGAGTGGGGACAGCGCCGACCAGCTGATACCGAGTCCGAATGAATGGCACCGCTGCCGCGCACGGACCTACGTCTCCTGCTGCTCGTGGATTCCCGCTTGCGCGGGAATGACGTACAAGAGAGAGGCTCGGCGTCCCGCGGCCGGAAAGCACGACCCTAAAGGCGGACTTGGTATGACTCACGGAGCGGTGCCAATCCTCCAGTTCACCTTCCCAGCGAAGGGATCATCCTCTAGCTCGTAGGTGTCGCCCCTGCGTGCGAGGCGCAGGACGTGCAGTTCGCCGTTTTCGGGGTGGCAGAAGCGGGCCTCGGCGGAGTCCCCGGCGCCGAAGATCCTGAGTTCGATCTCACTCCAGTCGATACGTTCGGTGCTCTGCGCGAGCCCGGCGTGCGGGATAACCGCGCCGTCTCTTACGAGCATTACAACCGGTACCTCCCCGGCGTGTAGATGGTGCCAGCGCGTGCCCTCGTAGGTCTCGCCGCGCTGGTAGTCGGTCCAGCGCCCCGGCGGAAGGTAGACGTCGCGACTCCTCGCCTGCTCCATCAGCGGCGCAACGAGTACATCTTTGCCGAAGAGGTACTCGTCCTCTATCAGCCAGGAGCTCCTGTCCTCCGGATACTCGAAGAACAGGGTACGTAACACCGGGTGCCCCTCCCTGCAGGCGAGGGCGGCCTGGGCGTAGATGTAGGGCATGATCCGGTACCTGAGCTCGACCGTCTGCCTGAAGTCTATTACGAACTCCTCATCGTACTCCCAGGGCTCGGTGGGGGGACTGCCGTGGCATCTGCTGTGCGAGGTAAGCACGCCGAGCGCCAGCCAGCGCCGGTAGAGATCCTCCGGGGTCGCGTAGGGAAAACCCCCAATAAAGTGGCTCCAGAACGAGAAGCCGCAAAGGCCCAAAGAGAGGCCACCCCTGAGCGTCCCCAGCATCCCGCCGTCGGAGTTCTCGGCGTCCCCGCCCCAGTGCAGGGGATAGCGCTGGCTGCCGGCCCAGGCGCTGCGCGCGAACGTGGCACCGTTGCCCGTGACCTCTGTCGTCGCCTCGGCGACGGCCTTGTTGTAGCGCAAGGGGTAGAGGTTGTGCTCGTGGAAGCCACCCTTCCTGGAGGCGTACGTGCCCGAGAGGGGCGCGGCCTCGCCGAAGTCCGACGTGAAGATGCCCACGCCCGCCCGTAGCAGGTCGGCCAGCTTCTCGCGGTACCAGCGCGCCGCCTCGGGCTTGCTCAGGTCGATGACGGCGTCGTCGACGGGCGGTTCGCCGCTGGCGGTAAGGATCACGAAGTCCTTCTCTATGGCCTCGCGGTGCAGCCTGTTCTTGGGGTTGAAGTAAGGGAGCTGCCACAGGCTGACGCGGAAGCCGCTCTCTTTCAGGTCGGCGAGCATCTTCTCAGGGTCGGGGAAGCGCGACGGCGAGAACTCGAAGTCGCAGCGGTGGGGGACCTCGGTCCAGCCGGTGTCGAGGTGGATCACATCCGATGGGATGCGCTCCCGGCGCAGCTTACTCGCGACCTCGCGGACCTCTTTCTCCGAGGAGTAGGTCTCGCGGCCCATCCAGAGCCCGAAGGTCCACAGGGGAGGGAGTGGGGCGCGGCCGGTGAGAGCCGTGTACTCGGAGAGGATCTCCCTGGGGGAACCGAAGAAGAAGAACAGATCGAGCTGGTCGTCTCCGAGGTAGACCACCGCCGCCCCGTCGTGCGAGCGCCCGAGGTCGAACGTGAGCGGCGCGCTGGTGTGCACGAAGATGCCGTAGCCACGACTGCTCATGAAGAAAGGTACGGGCTTGTACATGTTGGGCGTCTGCGCGCTGTAGGCATCGTAGGTCCACAGCACCAGCTTCTGGCCGCGCTTGTCAAGACGGGTAAAGGACTCTCCACACCCGAAGAGTTTCTCCCCCGGCGAGAGCCCGAAGCTGGCCGCGATGTGGCGGTGAAACGTGGCCGTGTTGCGCACGAACGAGAGGGGCGTCGGCCTGGCGTTGACCACACCACTGGCATCCGAGAGATTGTGGGTGCGGGTAAGTAGCCCGCCCGTAGCGTCCCTGAACTCGAAGCGCAAGGGGTCTTTCTCCACGGTCACCGCGCCGCAAGGACCGCGGTAGGCCACCGAAGACCCCTCGTCGCTCCCCGTCCAGGAGTCATCGGTCGGAGGCTCGCCCACGAGCATGAGCGTTGGTTCGCCGCGGCATCCTTCCGGCCTGGCCGACAGCCTCAGGCGCACCGTGCGCGGGGTCACGAAAGAGATGTCGAAGGGGAGCGCCCGGTCGTCCTCGTACTCCCCCGGGGGCAGGTCTTCCCAGACCTTGTAGTCCTCGAATTGGGTCGTGATCTGATGGTAGGAGACGCGTTGCTTGAGCGCGAGACTCTTCCAGCAGATCTTCCCCGAAGCGCTCCCTGGGTCGAATTCCTCGACCCTGTCGCCGAGGAAGAAGTGGTTCTCCTGCTTGGAGAACTCCTCGCCCACGTCCACCGGCTCGTTCTGAAACACGACGCCGAACTCCCCCATAAAACCCATACCTCCCTCGCAGAACCTTCTATCCTCCGGCAATCCCCATTATCCGCGCTCTCGAAACCGCGCACCGGACCGAGACGCGCCCCGCGACGGTTTGATGCGGTGAATAAAAGGGCAAGTCATCGCAAGAAACGAGCGTATCGACCACGCCCATAAACGGGTCCGAACAGGAGGGACGACCACATGACCGAAGACCAGCACACTCAGCAAGACCCGACCCGGCAGTATCCGCAGCCCGAGTACCCGGAGCAGACCCAGATGGACCAGCACCCCGGCCTGGAGCAAGATATGGCCCCTGAGCCCGACTACGGTGTCGAGACCTACAGGGGAAGCGGCAGGTTGGAGGGCAAGAAGGCCGTCATAACGGGTGGCGACTCGGGTATAGGGCGGGCGGTCGCGCTCGCCTTCGCCAGAGAGGGTGCCGACGTCCTGATCTCCTACCTCGAAGCGGAAGAAGAGGACGCGAGGGAGACCGCGCGGGTGGTAGAGGATGCTGGCAAGAAGTGCGTAAGGGTGCCCGGTGATATAAGCGAGGAGGCCCAGTGCCAGGCCGTGGTCCAGAAGGCCGTAGACGAGTTCGGCCGTATCGACGTCCTCGTCAACAACGCCGCCCATCAGCGGACAGTAGAAGGCATAGCCGACGTCTCGACCGAGCTGCTCGACCGCACCTTCAAGACCAACATCTACGCCATGTTCTGGCTCGTCAAGGCCGCGCTCCCGCACATGCCCGAGGGTGGTTCGATCATCAACGTGGGGTCCGCGCAGGCGTACAAGCCCTCCCCCACCCTCCTACCCTACTCGGCGACCAAGGGTGCCATAGTCACGTTTACCGAGGGATTGGCCCAGGATGTCGTGCAGTATGGGCTGCGGGCCAACGCCGTCGCGCCGGGACCGGTGTGGACCCCGATCATACCCGCCTCCATGCCTGGCGAGACGGTCTCCCAGTTCGGCCAGCAATCTCCGATGGGACGTCCCGGCCAGCCGGCGGAGCTCGCTCCCGCCTTCGTGTTCCTGGCCTCCCAGGAAGCGAGCTTTGTCAACGGCGCGGTCATAGACATCACCGGCGGTCAGCCGGTAGCTTGAGAGCCGGTCAGCTAGTCAGCATGTCAGCTGGTCAGCTTTTTGTTCTCTTGCTGAAGTGCTCGTCGTGCAACAGCCAAAAGTCCATTTTGCACGACGCTATCAAACCTGACACCCCTTCGGCGATGCGCTAGGCTAGGAGGCGAAGGATCGTCGGAGGGCATCGTTCTTGGGGATAATCGTCCAGAAGTACGGCGGGAGCTCGGTGGCGACGACTGAGCACATAAACGCCGTAGCCGAGCGGATAAAGAGGGCCAACGATTCCGGGCTCGGCCTCGTCGTAACCGTCTCGGCCATGGGGAAGCAGACAGACAGGCTACTCAGGCTCGCGGGGGAGGTCAGCCGCGACCCTTCGCCGCGGGAGATCGACCAGCTGCTCTCTACGGGCGAGCTCCAGTCCGTCGCGCTTCTGGCGATGGCGCTGCACGACAGGGGCGTCGCCGCCACCTCCCTGACGGGACCGCAGGCTGGCATGAAGACCACGGGGCGCTACGGCTCCGGGATTATCTCGGGGATACAGCCGGATCGCCTGAGGGGTCTGCTCGACGAGGGACAGGTCGCCATCGTCGCCGGCTTCCAGGGGGTCAACGCTCTGGGGGACATCATGACGCTGGGGCGAGGCGGGTCGGACACGACGGCCGTGGCGCTCGCGGCGGCGCTCGGGGCCGAGCGCTGCGAGATCTTCACGGACGTGGACGGCGTCTACACCGCCGACCCTCGTATCGTCCCGCAGGCGCGGCGCATACCCGTCATACTCTCCTCGGAGATGGCCGAGATGTCGTGGCGGGGCGCGAGGGTGATGCACCCGCGAGCCGTGGAGCTCGGGGCGTTGCACGGGGTCGAGATCCACGTAAAGAGCTCCTTTCTGGAGGGGCCCGGTACGATCATCATGGGAGGCAAAGGCTTGGAACACCTCGAGACCCGCGAGACGGTCGCCGGTATCGTGCACGACCTCGACGTCTCGCGCATCACCCTGACGGGCATAAAGACGGGCCCTGGCACGATGAGCCGCGTCTTCTCTCCCCTGGCCGCAGCGGGCATCTCCGTCGACGTCATCGTGGAGAGCGCCCCCAAGAGAGGTACTTCGGACGTGGCTTTCACCGTCCGTCGCGGCGACTTCTCCGTAGCCCTGCAACTCGCCGGAGAGGTCGCGAAGTCTCTGGACGGAAGGGTCGAGGGCGAAGAGGAGCTAGGCAAGGTCTCCGTCGTCGGGACTGGGATGCTCAACCGTCCCGGCTACGCCGCCAGGATGTTCGCGACGCTCGGGGAGGCCGCCATCCCGATAAGGCTCGTCTCCACCTCCGAGATACAGGTGACTTGCGTATTGCCGGCCGGCAGGGTAGAAGAAGCGGTAAGAGTTTTGCACAGGGACTTCGAGTTGGAGGAGAGAGATGTTTAGCGGCGCGCTCACGGCCCTCGTCACGCCTTTCAGGAACGGGGAGGTGGACGTCGAGGCCCTCGAAGGGATGGTCGAGTTCCAGATCCACGGCGGCATCCACGGCCTCGTCCCCTGCGGGACGACGGGCGAGACCCCGGCCATGACCGAAGAGGAAGACCGCCTCGTCATAAGCACCGTGGTCAGGGTCGCGGGCGGCAGGGTGCCCGTCGTTGCCGGATCCGGATCCAACAGCACGGATATGGCGATCAAGTACACGAAGATGGCCCAGGAGGAGGGCGCCGACGGCTCTCTGCAGGTCGCTCCTTACTACAACAAGCCGACCCAGGAGGGGCTCTACAGGCACTTCGCCACCATCGCGGAGAGCACCGATCTGCCCATAATCCTCTACAACATCCCGGGCCGGACGGCCGTGACCGTCTCTGCGGAGACCATAGCCCGCCTCGCCGAGATCCCGAACATCGTCGGGGTCAAGGAGTCGACCCTCTCGATGAACATGACGAGCGACATAAAGAGCCTCTGCGGCGAGGATTTCGCCATCCTCTCCGGGGATGATCCGATGACGCTCCCCATGATGGCCCTCGGCGGGCAGGGTGTGATCTCCGTCGCCTCCAACGTCGCCCCTGCGGCCGTCTCCGACATGGTCAGGGCCCTGCTCGATGGCGACTTCGAGAGGGGCCGCGAGCTCCACTACGAGCTCTTGCCGCTCTTTCGCGCTCTCTTCGTGGAGACCAACCCGATCCCCGTCAAGACGGCGGCCTCGATCCTCGGCCTGTGCTCGGACGAGATGCGGCTGCCGATGATCCCACTCCAGGGCGAGAACCTCGACACCCTTCGCCAGGTGATGGAGGAGTCGAACCACCTCCTTCCCACCCCCGAAGAAGTTTGACCAGTATCGCCGTAATAGGGGCAGCGGGCCGCATGGGGCGCGAGATCTGCCGCGCGTCCCTGGAGACGGAGGGAATCGAACTCCTCGGCGGCACGGTCGAGCCCGGTGCCCCCGAGCTCGGCTCCGACCTCGGCGAGCTCTGCGGCTCTTCGAAGTCGGGAGTAAGCGCCACAGAAGACCCGCCCGCATCGGCCGAGGTCCTGATCGAGTTCACCACACCACAGGCGACCGTAGAGCACCTCTCCTACGGAAAGCCGCACGTCATCGGGACGACGGGCCTCTCCGAGGAACAGTCGGAGAAGGTCGAGGAGGCCTCGCAGGATGTTCCTATCGTCCTCGCCCCGAACATGAGCGTCGGCGTGAACCTGTTGCGCGAAGTCGTGCTGAAGCTCTCCGCGAAGCTCGGTGCGGACTATGATATCGAGGTCGTGGAGGCCCACCACAGAAACAAGAAGGATGCGCCCTCCGGTACTGCCCTGTTTCTCGCGCGGGCCGCCGCCGAGGGCAGGGCAAAGAACCTCGAGGAAGTCGCGGTCTACGGGCGTGAAGGTCTTTCTCCCCGGCAGGAGGGTGAGATCGGCATCCACGCCCTGCGCGGCGGCGCCGTAGTCGGGGAGCACCGGCTCATCTTCTACTCGGGCGGCGAAGAAGTCGAAGTAATCCACCGCGCCCTCTCCCGACGCACCTTCGCCGACGGCGCCCTCAGGGCCGCCCGGTTCGTCGCGAACGCGCAACCTGGCCTGTACTCCATGGCCGATGTGCTCCAAGCCCTCTGATACGCCGTGCATGAGGCTCTCAG
>JBKPNW010000202.1:0-16147 GCA_046732815.1 Actinomycetota bacterium
TCCTTATCCTGCTCTTCAGCTCGCAGTCGGGCTTCGAGTCGGCCTACAACAGGGAGGCCCAGGAGCTCTTCGGCGCGGGCGGCAACGCCTACCAGCAGACCATCCAGGCCGGCAGTGTCAAGACCGCCAACGCCTTCATCCCGACGCTGCTCCTGATACCGTTCCTCGCGTTCTTCAACCTGTACTCTAACTGGGGGGCGACACTGTACGGCGAGGTCAGGGGTGCCTCGGACTTCCGCAAGAACATCTACGCGATGGCGGGCGCGCTGCTCTTCACCTCGGCGGCGGCCGTGGTGTTGCTCCTGCTCTTCGCCAAGACCTTCGGCTGGGACTTCTACTACGCGGCCAACAACGCGTTCTGGGCCGGTGAAGGGCCCGTCTCGGTGTTCCCTTATCCGGGCCTGCTCGCCGCGATGCTCCTGGGCAACCCCGTGCTGCAGGTAATCTTCGTGGCCGTGATGTCGCTGTGGTTCTTCGGGTGGACCGGATCGGTTTTCCTCTCCTCCACGCGCGTCGTTTTCGCCACGGCCTTCGACCGGGTGCTCCCGGAGTGGGTCTCCAGAACCTCGAACAACGGTGTCCCCTACGCGGCACTACTGCTCATGCTGATTCCATCAATCCCCATCAGCTACATGTTCGCCTTCGGGGAGAACTTTGCCACCTACGTGCTCGACGCGGTGCTCGTCATCGCCATAACATTCCTCGGCTCGACGGTCTCGGCGGCGCTGATGCCCTGGCTCAAGCCGGATATCTACAACGCCTCACCCATAGCTCGCTACAACATAATGGGGATACCCCTGATCACGGTCGCAGCGGTGGCCTTCGCTGTATACCTGGTGTTCTGCCTGCTGGCGTGGCTCTTCAACGACACCTACGGCGTCAACGTCGGCTCGTCGCTGATCTACATGCTCATCCTGTACGCCATCGCGCTCGCCATGTACGTCGGCTTCCGCCTGCTCCGGCGCGCCCAGGGGATGGACCTGAAGATGGTCTACGACGAGATACCGGAGGAGTAAGGCGATGTGCAGAGGGTCATCGACCCTCTGCCAATCAAGCATTTCAGCTCACAGCTTTGGCTGAAATGCTGAAGGGCTGACTTGCTGACTAGCTTGTGATAAGGGCCTTCAGCCTGTCTCTTACCGCCTCGATGGGGACGCGCTCTTGCTCGAGGGTGTCGCGGTCGCGAATGGTCACTTTTTTGTCGTCGATGGTGTCGAAGTCGACGGTAACGCAGAAGGGGGTTCCGGCCTCGTCCTGGCGACGGTAGCGGCGGCCTATAGAGCCCGAGTCGTCGTAGAACAGGCGGTAGTCGCCCTTGAGGTCGTCGTAGAGCTCCCTGGCTACGGTCGAGACGGGCTCTTTCTTGGAGAGTGGGAAGACGGCGGCCTTGGTCGGGGCGATACGCGGGTGCAGCTTGAGCACGGTGCGTTCTTCGCCTCTCACCTCCTCCTCCGCATAAGCGTCGACGAGAAAGGCGAGCATGATCCTGTCCGGCCCGACCGCCGGTTCTATGACGTAGGGGACGTACCGCTCGCCCGTGGCCTGGTCGAAGTACTCCAGGTTCTCGCCGCTATACTTCGCGTGCTGTTTCAGATCGAAGTCCGTGCGGTTGGCAATACCTTCGAGCTCGGACCAGCCGACGGAGGCGTAGTTGTACTCGAGGTCCACGGTGCGCTTGGAGTAGTGGGAGAGTTTCTCCTTGGGGTGCTCGTAGCGGCGCAGGTTCTCTTCTTTCAGGCCAAGGTTCGTGTACCACTTCCAGCGTTCCTCGATCCAGTACTCGTGCCAGCCCTCGTCCGTGCCAGGCTCGACGAAGAACTCCATCTCCATCTGCTCGAACTCGCGAGTACGAAAGATGAAGTTGCCAGGTGTGATCTCATTCCGGAAAGACTTACCTATGTTGGCGATCCCGAAAGGCACCTTGACCCTGCTGGTCTGGAGAACGTTTTTGAAGTTGACGAAGATCCCCTGCGCCGTCTCGGGCCGCAGGTACGCGAGGTTCTCGGGGGTCTTGACCGGTCCCATGTACGTTTCGAACATCAGGTTGAAGGGTCTTACAGGCGCGAAGTCGCGCCCGCCGTCGGCGGGATCTTTGATCCTCTCGTCCTCCTCGATGATCCTGGTGAGTTGCTCCGGGCTGAGGCCCTCGGCGTCGATCCCCGTGGCATCTTCTATGAGGTGGTCGGCCCTGTAGCGGCGTTTGCTCGTGCGGCTCTCGACGAGCATATCGTTGAAGGTGGCCGTGTGCCCCGAAGCCTCCCACACTTTAGGGTGCATGATTATGGCCGAGTCGAGGCCGACCATGTCCTCGCGCATGTGTACCATGCGGCGCCACCACTCCTCTTTGATGTTCCGCTTCATCTCGACCCCGAGAGGTCCGTAGTCGTAGGAGGAACGTAGGCCGCCGTAGATCTCCGAGCTCTGGTACACGAAGCCCCTTCGCTTGCAGAAGGCCACTATCTTGTCCATCGTCACGGTCTGCGCCATGCGTCCTCCGAACTGTAAACCACGTCAAAGAGTCAAGCGAGTATAGCTCAGGGCACAGGCCCGATTCGACCGGGCCGTGGAGAGGCATCTTGGCGGGGTTCGTTATAATGCTGGCCGTGGAGAGTCTTGTTCTGGCAGGATTGGGCGTGGGTCTCGCCTCCGTGGCAGGGGTGAGGGCCTTCATGCCGCTCGCGCTGCTCGCGCTTTTCGCCCGACTCGGGTTCATCGAACCGACTGAGGTACTCGGCTTGCAGATCGGGTGGACCCTTGTCTTCGCGCTCTCGGCGCTGGCGGTCCTCGAGATAGGCCTGGACAAGGTGCGGGCCCTGGACCCTGCGTTCGGCTACGCCATGATACCCCTCAGGGCGGTGGTCGGCGCGGCCCTATTCGCGACTATGTACGGGCCAGGGGCGCCCCTCGACGCCGTGCCAGGGCTCGTGGCTGGCGGAGCGATCGCCGCCCTCGTCGCCGTGCTCGGGGTGGTGTGGCGCCCCCGGTCGGGCAGTTCGTCGGCCGGCGTCTCGACGGCCTTCCTGAGCGCCATGGAAGATGTCGTGGCGGTTTTGGGCGGAATATTGGGCATATTCTTGCCCTTCGTGCCGGTATTGCTTGTCGGGTTTCTGTTATTCTTCTTCAACCGCATCAGGAAGCGGCGGGGGAGGAAGTACGGGGGCCTCCGCATCCTTGGCGATTAGTATTCGTCGGCGCTCTAGGAGGGTGCGATGGACGAGCGGGAGATCACGATTGTCAAGGAAGGCAGGGAGACGCCGTTCTCCCGGGGAATTCTGGCGCAGACGCTGGCGCAGGCCGGTGCGCCCGCCGAGCTGGCGCACAGCATAGCGAGCGAGGTACGCGCCGAGCTGCTCGCCGAGCAGCGCTACACGGTCGAGGAGGAAGAGGTCCTCGCCCGCGTCAGGAACAAGCTGGTCAAGAAGGACGCCTTCGTCGTGGGCAGGCTCGACAAGTGGCGCGTCCTCAGGGAGTCGACCGAGCCGATCGTGGTCCTGATCGGCGGGGCCACCGGGGTGGGGACGAGCACACTCGCCGCCGACGTGGCCAGGCGCCTCAACATCCAGAGCGTGGTGGGGACGGATTCGATCAGGGAGGTCCTGCGGCGCGCCGTAAGCCCCGACCTGCTCCCCCTGCTGCACAAGAGTTCCTACAACATAAAGCGCGAGGATCTGAGGGTGCCGGTCGAGGAGGACGAGCTGGTCCTCTACGGCTTCCGCCAGCAGGCCTCCCAGGTGGCGGTCGGCGTCGAGGCCATCGTGGACAGGGGTCTCAAAGAGGGGACCAACCTCGTGGTCGAAGGCGTTCACCTCGTGCCCGAGATCATCCTCAACCGCTACCACGACCACCCGAACGTGTGCACGCTCGTGGTCTACCTCTCCGACGAGCACGTGCACCGGTCGCGCTTCTACATCAGGGCTCTCGGCACGGCGATGCGGCGTCCGGCCGAGGAGTATATCGCCTATTTTCAGGAGATACGCCAGATCCACGACTACATCGTCGAGAGTGCGGCAAGGGCCGATGTGCAGGCCGTCGAGAACCTCTCCATAGAGAACACCTCGGATGAGGCCGTCGAGATCGTGGCCAACAGGGTCTCGGGAATAGCCGACAGGGCGGGCAGGCAGGCCTCGGCGATGCTCCTCGACGCCGGCACACCCAGGCACGGGGTACCCATCACGCGCGCGAAAAGCGGTTAGAATAACCCTGCAGGCCAGAAGGAGACAAAGGTGCTGGACAGGCAGCGACTGAGAACCTTCGTGCTCGGCGGCGCGGTGGGCGCCCTCGTGGGCATACTCCTGGCCCCACGCAGCGGCAAGGAGCTGAGGGGCTCGCTCGCCAACAGGGCGGGGGAGGCCCGCGAGAGGGGCCGCGAGACTTACTTCGATGCGCAGGAGCAGATGAGGGAGCGTCTGGCCGAAGCCCGCGAAGGGCCCCGAGGACGCCCCGAGGGCGTCGACCTCGGCGGTCACTCCCCGGTTTCTGCGGAGGCAGAGACTCCACGCCCCTACCTCAGGGACGTATCCCGCGATGTAGAGTCCGAGGCCTTCGGAGAGTCCTCCGGACCCGCAGCCGAGAGGTCGGATGAGCTCCGCAGGAAGGTGAGGGAGACCAGGGAAAGGCTGCGGGGACCGAAGGACAGCGGACCTGGACAGGGGCTATGAAACCGACCTCTTTCGTACCTATGATCGGTGAGATCTCAGCCGGGGACGCTCGGGAGGTGCCCGGTCTTCAGGACGTCGTCTCGTACTGGACGGAGAGTGGGTACTCCGCGGAGGAGTGGTTTCGGGAGCTGAACGAACTCTGGGGTACGGCGGGTTTCGCCGTGCGGCGCGGGGGGGAAGTGCAGGGGTTTGTGGTCTACGGGCCGCCGGAGCGTCTGGCGCGCTCGTCGAGTCACCCTCTGGGGCCGATCGATGAGGAGGCCGTGCTGCTGGCCTACGTTGGGGGAGACGTACGCACGCGGCGGAGACTGTTGGTCAGAATGCTCAGGGATCTCAGGCAGCGGGGCGTGGGTAGGGTCGAGGCGATAGCGAGCGACCGTGGGGTCTCCGACCACGTGCCTACTTCCTTCCTTCTGGAGAGCGGTTGGCAGCCCGTGCGCCGCGCCCCTTACCGCATGAGCTACTACACCCTAGCGCACATCGACCTGAAGAGCGCCGTCGAGGTGGGAGAGCTGGCGCGGGCCCTGGTCGGACGCGTGAAGCTGCCAGAGCTCAAATCGCCCGTGCCTGGCGCGCTGGCCCGCTCCACGGGAGAGCAAAGAAGCCGGTGAGGCGAGCCCGCGAGGACCACGGTCCTCGCGGGCTCGCGCACTTCAGCACTTCAGCTGGTCAGCCAAACAAAAAGCTGAAATGCTGAGGTGCTGACATGCTGAAATGCTTTCATGGCGGCAGGATCACCGTCCTGACCACAGAGTTGCCCTCCGGCGTTGTGGCCCTGATCTCCAGGATCTCCCGCGATGGTTCCGGGGTCGCTTCGGGTGGTCTCGCGACGGGTTGTTCGGGGACTACGAGGTCGAACTCGAAACGTACGCTTGCGGCCTCGCCGACCGGTATCTTCTCGACCGCCTGCCGGTAGTAGCGAGAATCCGCCAGGGCCGTGTTCTCGGAGGAGACGCCGAGGATCACGCTCACATCCGAGAGCGGCTCGTCGCCCTCGTTCTCTACTACCAGGTCGAGACTCTGGTCGGGTTGCGGCTCCAGAGACGCGAGTCGTTCTCTGTCCAAGTGCAGGTCCATGGCGTGTTCGGACCCGACAGAGGCCCTATCCGGATTCAGGCTCTTCTCGGAAGGGGCGGTGGCGAGGTTCGCCAGAAGCAGGAAAGCTCCCGCTGTTACCAGGAAGGCCAGGGCCGCGCCGGAGAGCCAGAACACCACGTCTCTCATCGCGGAGTATCCTCGGGGCCACCGACCGGTATCTCGTAGAGGTTGTAGAAGTCCCTCAGGAGCCTATCGGCGGGATCCGCGCGCACCTCGGGTTCCGTGGAGGGGGTGCCACGGGCGATGACGGCGACGCTCTCGCCGCCCGGAGACCAGGCCAGGTCGTCGGGCCCGGTCTTTATCTCCATGTCCTCGTTGGTCGTTACGGTCGCAAGGGCTTTCGCGATGGGATCCAGCACGTACAAATTGGTCGGCGACTTCGGGTTGAGCCGCCCGACGACGGCCAGCCGCCTGCCGTCGGGAGAGACGCTGATGCTCGCTGCCACGAAGTCTTCTCCAACCCCGGGCGCGGGCTCGGGTGGGCCGCCCTCCTTGGGCACGCGAAAGATGTGGTAGAGCGGCTCCGACCCGTCGCTGTCCAGGGTTGTACTCTGCTTGCCAGCCACGAAGTAGATGCCCTGCTGCGTCCATTGGGGGGTGCCAAGGATCTCCTTGGCGCCGTCCAGCCGCGCTATCTCCCGCCCCTCTCCCTTCCTTAGGTCGAATACGCGCAACACCGAGACCTCCCGGTCATTAGGGGGACGTACGGCAAGGGCGGCCTGCTCTCCGTCGGGCGCGAGGGAGAGGGACGCCACTTGGCCTTCGACGGGCTTGCTGTAACGTCTGTCGATCTTCCCGCCGCCTCGCGTCATCGCGAGCCAGCTCTCGCCTGTCTTGCTACCGAAGGCGAAGACCAAACGCTCCCTGCCGGCCCCGATCGCCGAAACGTCGTTCTCGACGCTCTCCAGTTCCAGCGAGTCTTCCCCGAGTCGCGCCCTGTAGAGGGAGTCGGATGTCTCTTCCGCCCCCGAGGGCGGGACTGCGCCGAGTATCATCAGGGCGTCGTCCGATTCCCACTCCGTATCCTCCGCGAAGAAATCCCTGGTGGTCCACCGCCGCAAGTTTGCCGAGCCCGTCGGCTCGTCCACCACGTAGCCGTCTACCGTAAAGGCGATCCTGTCCCCATCCGGGCTCCAGCTCGGCGAGCCTTTGTACCCCGGTCCCGAACTGAGGGCCTGCGCCCCCGGTCCGAGCCCCCGGTCCACCCGGCCGGACGCCGGGGCGAGGGGTGCGATGGAGTCCTCCTCATCGGCGTGGGCGCAGCCCCATGCGAGGACCGCCGCTATCGAGAGGATCAGGAACAGTCTTGCCGAGTTCATCCTAGAGGGCAGAGCTTGCGGAACGCGAGAGGAACGCCTTCGGGAGCCTGACTTCGAAGACCGAGCCCGCGTCGACCTCGCTCTCGACGGAGATGCTTCCGCCGTGCATCTCTACTATCTGCTTGCTGATGGCGAGCCCCAGTCCACTTCCCCCTGTCGCCCGGGAGCGGTCCTTGTCCACCCTGTAGAAACGGTCGAAGAGCTGGTTCAGGTCTTCTACGGGGATTCCGACGCCCGTGTCGCGGATGCGCACGGTCAGCCACGAGACGTCCTCCTCTATCTCGACGTCGACCCTGTCGCCGGAGTCGGAGTACTTGATCGCGTTGTCGAGCAAATTGATGAAGACCTGATAGAGCTTCTGGACGTCGCAGATGCACTTGTGCTCGCCGGTGTCGTCGAAGTATATCCCGATACCGAATCTCTGGGCCTTGGCTTCCACCGAATCTATGGCGGTCTGGACGACGGTACTCATGTTCGCCGGCCCTACCTCGAGCTGGTACTTCCAGGAGTCCATCTGGGCGAGGGTAAGCAGCTCCTCGACCATCGCCCTAATGCGCTTCAGTTCCTGATCGGCCAGCTCCAGAGCCCGGTGCTCCAGCGGGTCGAGCCGGTCGCGGGCCCGCTCCAGCAGACCGATCGCGCTCTGGATGGTGGTCAGGGGGGTCCTGATCTCGTGGGAGAGATCCGAGACGAAGTCGGTTTTGGCTTTCTCGAGCGAGCGGTGCTCGGTTATGTCCCTTACGGCCAAAATGATGCCAGCGTTCCCGCCACCGTTGTGTACGATGTCCCCGTCCCTGTCCATCCGGGCGGCGTAGGCCCAGTAGGCTTTCTCTCCGAGCTCGACCTCCCTTACGGCGACCCCGTTGGCGGACGCCTCGCGCAGGCACCTGAGGACCTCGCGCGGGGCCCCGATCTCTTCCAACGTACGACCCCTGTCCGAGTCCCTGATGCCGAGCATCCTGGCAGCCGCGGGATTGACCATCGTTACCCGCTCGCCCGGGTCCGTCGCGACGACCGCCTCGGGAGAGGCTTCGAGGACGGCCTCGAGACGGCTCTTTTGCTCCTGGATCTCGCCGACGTAGTGCTCTATCTCCTCGGCCATGAAATTGAAGGTCCTCGCTACCTCGCCGAGCTCGTCCCTGCTCTTGACGGGTACACTCGCCGCGTAGTCCCCGGAGGCGACTCTTATGGCCGCGTCTCGGGTCTCGGAGAGAGGACGCGTGACCTGACGTGTCAAGAGCAGGCTCGCCGCCCCCGCAAGCAGGATGCTGGTCAGTATGGCGCCGAGGATGCCGTAGCGCAGGTAAACCAGCGTCTCCCCCAGTTCGTCGCGGGGAACGTCGTAGATCAAGACCCCCTTCACGGTACCGTCGGATGCCGTGAGCGGCCACATCGCCACGTAACCCGAGCGCCCCTCGCTCCACACCAGTCTGCCCTCCCCTCGCGGGTCCGCTGCCGTCTCCCTGAGCTCCGCTTCGCCGAGTCCCCGGTAGGCTCTCTCCGGGTCGATGGGGTTTCCGAGGCCGTCGCGGGCGGCCAGAGGTTCGATGTCGGGCCCCACGTAGAGGACTTCCAGGCCCGTCGGGTCTGCTACGGCCTGGACGAGCTCCTCGGCGTAGTCCCGTGGGAGAGGGAGGGTCTTGTCCTCGGGGTCGCGCAGGCCTTCGAGGAAGTCCTGCGCCCCCGCGTTGGCCGTCTGGGAGCGTTGCTTGAGTAGCGTGTTCTCAGCGTGTATCAGCCTGTCCTGGGCGAAGTAGTAGAGGACAAACCCGATGATCAGGCTCGTCACAGACGAGATCCCGACGAGGGCCACGAAGATCCTGGCCCTTAAGCTCAATGCCGGCGGGAGCGCCTTGTCGTCTCTGCTGATGACGGCGGTTCTCCAGGATCCCTAGAGTGGTCTCGCGGCCCTGTAGCCGACGCTGGGGACGGTCTGTACGATCTCAGGCTTGGAAGGGTCGCGCTCGACCTTGGACCTGAGCCTGCTGATGTGCACGTCTATGTAGCGGCTCGCCAGGTAATGCGACCCCGTGGAGACGGCCTCCGAGATCTGGGCCCGCGTAAAGGCCTGCCCTGGCCGGCGCATCAGGAGCGCGAGTATCTTGAACTCGGTGGGCGTGAGATCCAGCGTCTCCCCCGAGCGGGTGACGGTGTAGCCGTTCGGGTCCAACTCCAGAGGACCCAGCCTCAAAAGGCCCTCTCTACCCCTGCCATCTCTACCGAAACGCCTGAGGATGGCCTTGATCCTCGCCAGCAACTCTTTGGTGTCGAAGGGCTTGGTGATGTAATCGTCGGCCCCGAGCTCGAGCCCGACTACCTTGTCTACGGACTGGCTCTTCGCCGTGAGCAATACGACGGGGACGTCGCTGTGCTCGCGCATCTTCTTCAAGACCTCGAACCCGCTCATCCGCGGTAACATGATGTCGAGCACCACGAGATCCAACCCCTCCCGTCCGAGTATCCTGAGCGCCTCGACCCCATCCTCCGCCGTTACTACCCGATAACCCTCGGATGCCAGTACGATGGATGTGACCTCGAGTAGCGCCGCATCATCGTCGACCAATAAGATCGTCTCGTCCAATCCGACTCCCTATGCCTCCCAACAGACCGCCAGCGTCCACAGTATCCTACCCTATGCGGGGGTACCTTCGTAATAACAAGCCGGGTCGAAAAACTTGCAAGTCTGACACTAAGATTTTATACTGGCAACACTTTAGATAATGTACCTTCGCGGGAGGTAAGCGCATGGCCAAGAGCATTGGCATAGACCTGGGCACGACCAACAGTTGTGTGGCGGTACTCGAGGGTGGGGAACCGACGGTGATCACCAACTCCGAGGGGGAGCGGACGACGCCGTCGGTCGTGGCCTTCGACCGGAGGAGTGGGGAGCGTCTGACGGGGCAGCTTGCCAGGAGGCAGGCGGTAACGAACCCGGAGCACACCGTCTACTCGATCAAGCGTTTTATGGGACGGGTCTACAACGACGTGAAGGCCGAGGCCGGGCGGGTCGGTTACCAGGTCAAGTCGGGCCCCGGCGGGGACATTAGGATAGTGGTCGACGACAAGGAATACTCTCCGCCCGAGATCTCCGCGATGACCCTCCAGAAGCTCAAGAGGGACGCCGAGGAGTATCTGGGTGAGGAGGTCACCGAGGCCGTCATCACGGTCCCGGCGTATTTCGAGGATGCCCAGCGCCAGGCGACCAAGGACGCCGGCAGGATCGCGGGCCTCAACGTCAAGCGGATCATCAACGAGCCGACCGCGGCGTCGCTGGCCTACGGCATGGACAAGGAAGAGGATCAGACCATCCTGGTCTTCGACCTTGGTGGCGGCACGTTCGACGTCTCCATACTGGAGCTCGGCGAGGGGGTCTTCGAGGTCAAGGCCACGAGCGGCAACAACCACCTCGGCGGCGACGACTTCGACGCCAAGGTCGTCGAGTGGATGGTCTCCGAGTTCAAGAAGGCGGAAGGCATAGATCTCTCCAAGGACAAGATGGCCGCCCAGCGCCTCGTCGAGGCCGCAGAGAAGGCCAAGAGGGAGCTCTCTTCGACGACGAGCACCTCCATAAACCTGCCTTTCATCACCGCGGATCAGAACGGTCCCAAGCACATGGACCTGACCTTGAGCAGGGCGCAGTTCAACAATCTGACGGCTGAGCTCGTCGAGGCGACCGCGGGTCCCGTGCGCCAGGCGATGGAGGACGCCGGTCTGCAGCCCGGACAGGTCGACCAGGTGATACTCGTCGGCGGCTCGACGCGTATTCCTGCTGTCCAGGAGCAGGTCAAGGAGATCACCGGCAAGGAGCCTCACAAGGGCATCAACCCCGACGAGGTCGTCGCCGTCGGGGCCGCCATCCAGGCCGGCGTGCTCGCGGGCGAGGTCAAGGACGTACTGCTCCTCGACGTTACGCCTCTCTCCCTGGGCATCGAGACCAAGGGTGGGGTCTTCACCAAGCTCATCGAGCGGAATACCACTATTCCCACCCGGAAGAGCGAGGTCTTCACCACCGCCGACGACAACCAGGGATCGGTGGAGATCAAGGTCTACCAGGGCGAGCGGGAGATTGCGGCGTACAACAAGATCATCGGCAACTTCCAGCTGGTCGGCATCCCGCCCGCGCCGAGGGGCGTGCCTCAGATCGAGGTAGCCTTCGACATCGACGCGAACGGCATCGTAAACGTCGGGGCCAAGGACCTGGGGACGGGCAAGGAGCAGAGGATCACGATCACGGCCTCCAGCGGACTCTCCGACGCGGAGATCCAGCAGATGATGGAGGACGCCGAATCGCACGCCGAAGAGGACAAGCGTCGCCGGGAGGAGGCCGACGTCCGCAACAACGCGGACAACCTCGTTTACTCCATCGAGCGCTCGCTCAAGGACGTCGACGGCAAGGTGGACCCGAACACCAAGCTGGAGATAGAACAGGCCATAAAGGAGACCAAGGAAGCGCTCGCCGGCGGCGACATAGAGGAGATCAAGAGCAAGCAGGAGGCGCTGATGACCGCTTCTCACAAGCTCTCGGAGGTCCTCTACAGCCAGGCGGCCCAGGAGCAGGAGGCGAGTTCGGCCGGGGCCACGGAGAGCGATGATGACCTGGTCGAGGACGCCGAGGTCGTCGACGAGGGCGAGAACGACGAGGAGCGCAAGTAACTACGCTACTTCGGCCGGGCGGGGTGGAATCCCACCCCGCCCGCCTGGCGACCACAGGAGGATCAGGGAGCATTGAGCAGCGAGGAGAACAAGCGAGACCCCGATCTCGGTGACGATGCAAGGCAGGATGAGGGGCCGGTAGAGGGGGCCGAGCGCTCCCCGGTCGACCCTGCTTCCCTCGAAAACGAGAGTTCTGACACCCCATCAGAGGACGAGCCTGCCACAGGCGAGGAGCCTGAGCTGGAATGGGATGAGGCGACGGTGTTCGCGGTGGAGCTCGAGGCCACGCGCCGCGAGCGGGACCAGTACCTCGAGGCCCTGCAGCGTCTCAAGGCCGAGTTCGAGAACTCCCGCAAGCGCCAGGAGCGGGAACGCCTCCGCATACTCTCCATGGCGTCCGAGAGGCTGGTGCAGGAACTTTTGCCCGTTCTGGATAATCTGGACCGTGCGCTCGAGGCCGGGGGAGACATCCGCGAGGGTGTGCAGGCTACCAGGGACCAACTCGCCGAAGTACTCAGCGGTGAAGGCCTCCTGCCCGTCGCTTCAGACGGTCAGATCTTCGACCCCAACGTCCACGAGGCCGTCATGGGCCAGGTCTCGGAGGAGCACGAAGAGGGCACCATCATCCAGACGTTCCAGAGGGGCTACGTACTCAACGGGAAGCCGATTCGTCCTGCGAAAGTAGTAGTAGCGAAGCAGGATTAAGGCATGGAGAAGGTGGATCTCTATAAGGTTCTCGAGACTTCCAAAGAGGCCTCGCAAGACGAGATCCGACGCTCCTACCGCCGGCTCGCGCGCAAGTTTCATCCCGACGCCAACCCCGGCGACAAGAAGGCCGAAGAACGTTTCAAGGAGATACAGCACGCCTACGAAGTCCTCTCGAATCCCGAGAAAAGACGGGAATACGATGAAGGTCCCCGCACCTTCTTCGGTTCCCAGGGCGCCGCGGGGCCTGGTGGGACCGGCTTCGAGGATATCTCGGATCTGCTCGGCGGCTTCGGAAACCTCGGGGATGTCTTCGGGCGAACGGCCACTACCACCCAGAGAACGCCGACCAAAGGCGAAAACATAACCGTAAACATAAGGTTGAGTTTCAAAGATGCCTTAAACGGTGTAACGACGCGGGTCGGGGTGCCTGTCGAGGAGGCGTGCGGCCAGTGCAGGGGCACGGGGGCGGCCCCCGGGACCTCGCCGCGGACGTGTCCCGAGTGCGGTGGCAGGGGAGTACAGAGCCGTGACCAGGGGTTTTTCGCCCTTTCCACGCCGTGTTCGAGATGTGGGGGGGAGGGCAGGATCATCGAGAAGCCGTGCTCGGTGTGCGGGGGCCGCGGCAGGGTGCGCAAGAACAGGCAGGTCAAGGTCAGGATACCGGCGGGGGCCAGGGATGGCATGAAGGTCAGGATCCCTGGCAGGGGAAACGCGGGCAAGATAGGTGGGCCCGCGGGAGACCTCTACGTCGTGACGCGGGTCGAGGAGCATCCCGTCTTCAGGCGGCGTGACGACGATTTCGTGGTCGACGTGCCCGTCAGTTTCGTCGAGGCCGTGCTTGGGGCGCAGATCGAGGTGCCGAGGCCAGGAGGCGGTACTGTGAGGGTAAGGCTGCCCGCCGGCACGCAGGATGGCAAGCAGTTCAGGGTGCGGGGCGCGGGGGCGCCCAAGGCGAAGACCGATGGTGGGGAGAAGGGGGACCTCATCGTGCGGGTAGGCGTGGTAGTGCCCAAGAAGCTCAAGCGACGGGAACGTGAGATCCTCGAGGCCCTCGCCGAAGAGCGCGACGAAGACGTTAGAGAGGATCTCTTCAAGAAGGTGGGAACGTGAGCCTCGGCAAACGTCCGGTCTACATGATCGGGATAGCCTCCGAGCTGATCGGGGTGCACCCGCAGACGCTGAGGATGTACGAACAGAAGGGCTTGCTCCGCCCGCGCAAGAGCATAGGGAACACCAGGCTCTATTCGCAGGAGGACGTCGAACTCGGCCGTTACATACAGAGGCTTACCCAGGAGATGGGGATGAATCTGGCCGGCGTGAGTAAGGTCATCGACCTCGAGCGCCAGGTGGCCAGGATGGAGGATGAGATCAACGCTCTGCGCAAGGAGCTAGACCGGAAGGAACTGGAGCAAAGACGGCTTGTCGCCGAGGTCCACCAGAGCTACAAGAGGGAACTCGTCTTGATGCCTCGGGGCGAGCTTGCCCGGAGCAAGAAGAAAGGCCGCTGATGACCGAGCCCATGTACTGCTACCGGCACCCGAAGAGGGAGACCCGCGTCTCCTGCGCCACGTGCGGGCGGCCCATTTGCACCGAATGCATGGTCGCCACCGACGTAGGAATAAAGTGCCCCGACGACGCCAGGCTGCCAAGAGGGGCGCGGACCGGCGTCATGAAATCAGGCCAGGTCGTCAGGAGCGTTCTCACGGGCCTCGGGGTCGCCCTCGCCGGCATCCCCGTAGCATACGTGCTCTTACTGCTCCCTTTCACCTGGTTGATCTCGGCCGCGGCCGGCTACGGGGCGGGAACCCTGATCAACCGCGCCGGGGGCCGTAACGGCGGTCCTGTGGCTATCATCATCTCTGTGGTGGCCACGGCCGTGCCTTTCCTCGTCTTGCTGGCGCCGGATCTCCTGTCAGGCGCACTCCACCCGCGGCCACTGATCGCGATGGTTCTCGCCATTATCGCCGCCGGCGTGGCGAACCGCCAGATCTAGTGCGGTCAGCCATCAGCGGTCGGCTTTCCACTTTGTCGCGGCGGTGTAGAGACCTGGCGATGATCGCATCCCCGCCATGAGTAACCTCGCAATTCGCCCGCTCGAAGCGCGCGACGTGGCCCCAATCTTTGCAGCTTTCGACAGCCTCGGCTGGAACAAGCCCCGCTCGCAGTACGAGCGATACCTTTCGGAACAGCAGAGAGGGGTTCGCACGGTCCTGGTCGCGTTTGTCGACGACGCGCTCGCCGGATATCTGACCGTCAACTGGAACCCGACGTATCCGCCTTTCCGGGAGGACGGAATACCCGAGATCCAGGACTTCAACGTGCTCCCGCGCTTCCGGCGGCAAGGCATAGGGACCAGCCTGATGGATAGGGCGGAGCGCGAGGTCTCGGAACGTTCAGGTGTCGTGGGCATCGGGGTCGGCATGTCGCCCGACTACGGCGCGGCGCAGCGCCTCTACGTCCTCCGCGGTTACGTTCCTGATGCACAAGGCCTGACGCGTGCCGGCAGCCCCGTAAAGCACGGGGACCAGATCGTGGTCAACGAAGCACTCGTTCTGTACCTGACCAAGACGTTGCCGTCCTATTAACGACACAGGGAGCGTAAAGCGTGAACGGCCCTGGCGAGGAAGCGCTCTCCGGCGGTTACTCCACGCCTGTAGTGCGAATGGGGGACACCGTGCGCCGCGCAGCCGGGCCGTGGAGTCGTCGAACGCTCTCACCGCGATTGCCCCGGGCGACGCCTGTCCCGCCAACATGGGTCGCATGCGTAAAGGCGAGGCCTGACTAGAGCGCTATGAGCCCGGCGTTCGTCGGCTTGAACCCGCAGGCGTCGAAGTAAAACCCCCGCAGATGGTCCTCGAAGTCGACGTGGATCCACTCGCACCCGGCGGCACGCGCACCGGCCACCGCCTCGGCGACCAGCCGCGTACCGACTCCTCGGCGTCGTGCCCGTGTACTGACCACGGTGTCCAGGATGAAGGCGTGGCCCGCTCCGTCCCAGGGGAGGTTGACGAACCCGACCAGCCCGTCGTCGTCACGAGCACACACCCAGCCGAGGCTATACTTGCGGACCTGGCTCTCCCAATCGTCGTCGAGTAGCTCGTGATCAAACGCCTCGGCATGCAAGGCGTTCACCGCCGCGTTGTCGAAGGCACCTCGCCACTCGTACCGGTATGCGTGCTCTCGCCGATCTTCTCGGTCCACTCGGCACCGTCCTCCCACGACCCATCGCATCTTAGCCGATCACGGGGTACGCCGCATCCAACCCCGACTGTCCTCTCCGACCCCTTCGGTTTCCGCAGATCGCTTCGTTGCGCAAGCTCGAGGGCCTCCAGGTAGGGAAAGAGCACCCCCTGCAACGCCGCGTACATTTTCCAAGGGTGGCGTGCTCTAACCTCTCCCTCTCAACGTGATCGAATCTGCCTTTTCGGCAGAACCCCCTGTGGATAACTCACAGAACCCCACTTCTAAAGCCAAGAACCGGGCCCCTCAGAGTGAGACAGAGGGCTATACTTTCGTGCAACAGAGTTGCACTTAACCTTAAGATAAAATTAGACCTGACGTTGAGGTAAAGCATCGAAAAATACTTTCAGAAAGCCTAGCGTAGCCTGTAATAGCGTGCTAGGGTTGGGGCCATGAGAGAGGACATGCAGTACATAAGCGGAGTTTTGGACGAGCTGGAGGCGATCGTTCAGGATGCATCCGGCGTACCGA
>JBKPNW010000203.1:0-3331 GCA_046732815.1 Actinomycetota bacterium
ACCTCAAGGAGCCCCACTACGTCCGGCCTCTCCCGCCGTCTTGCCTCCCTCGACCACAGCTCTATGTGCCAGAGCATCCCACCCCAGCACTCTATCTGCCCTTCTAGCTTGGCCTCAAGGGCGTGCCTCTCGCACAAAACGAGGCCATCGACTTTCTCCTTGGCGGCTTCTACGCAAGTCGCTCCATCGAACAAGTGGCCGACCTCGCATGGGGACCCCTGGGACCCCCTTTCTAAGCTGTGCCTTTGTGCATTGTTCTCTCTCATGAGAAACGCCTCCTTGCTCACTGCACTCGGTATCCCCCGTTTTGCGGGGCCGAGCCCAAAAGAAGAAGGCGACTCGAAGAAGCGTCCACACATGACACTAACGGATATCAAGCGACCTCAAGCGATCGCTGTTGTCTGTAAGTATCTAGTGTATCAAGGATCGTCCGATAAGTCAGTGTCGCGGAGCACCTTGTGTCTCATGACACCCCAGAGAGTACTTGAGGAGGAGAGTATGCCTCTCTGGGATGTAGGACGCCGGACCAGAACACATGGGAGAGGGAACTCGATCTGACTGGCTCGGTATGACGAGAGCACCATACGCTCCACGAGTCGCTCGGGCTGTACGCTCCGACACTTAGTGCCCCACAGCACAGACTCTCGAGGGTCTTTTTGGCTTAATAATGGCCTGGATCAGGACGAGGGAGGGAGCGCCAAGAGCATGACACCCGAACAAGCGAGCCCCGGTATGCGCGTTAGGGTCATGGAACACCACAGGGTCGCCGAGCGCCGAGGCCTTATGGGTAAAGTCGTGGCTCGTTACGGGGGGGAGGACTACATAGCGGTAGACGTGCGCTTGACCGACGGCCAGTATAGGCTGTTCTGGCCGAGGGACCTTGAGGAGATCCCCTCCCCTAAGGCTTGGTGGCGCTCTCTGCTCGGTGGGGATGCTGCGGTTTAACGGATGCCTATGAAACGGTAGAAACAGTCCCTTAGTGAGGAGAGAGAAGAGCGTGCAACAACATCAGAGCGTCTCAGAGATGGCCCAGGAAGTCCTTGAGCGCCAGGCGAAGGCCATGGCCCATCAGAGCGAACAGTCCTTAGAAGAGGCCCGCCAAGCCGTCTCAGATACCGAAGCTGGCCGACAGCTTAGGGACCTCGCAAACGGCGAGCATCGCCAGGAGAGGGCGCAGGAGTGGCAGGGGAGTGTATTTTGGGAGCGCTCCGAGGACAGATGGATGCACCACGTTGGCTCGGAGACTCTCTCGCACTTTGCATCCGAACGCCACTACTCGTGGGTTGAGCGCTACATGGAGTGGTTAGAAGGCAAGGAGGAGCGTGTGCAGTACCACGCGCACCTTGAGGAGGAACTCTCAAGCCTGAGGGGATGAATCTCCTATCTCGCTCCTATGAGGGCGTCCTGGCTATGGGCAGGTAGCGGCCTCTTTTTCTGCCAATTCTCAGCCCTTTTGGGGTTCTGGTGTATCCGGACGGAAGGGTTGGCGTTATTCACCCTAGTGCTTGGACGGGGGTTTCTCCGAAGTTCGGCGCTTCCTTGGTATTCTGACGCGCTTTGTGCCATAGCGCACATAACCCTCCTTCGGACAGGAGTATGGTGCTGAAGCTGCGTGCAGGCGCCTCGGCGCCACGAGAAAGGCAAAACCGCTCTGCGGCGGGGCGCAAAGCCTAAGGACCTCTAGGAGGTAGCCGGGCTGCCGAAAGGAGTGCTCTTGACACATCCTCTCCGATGGTCTGACTCTAAGACCGAGCGAGTCCAATCATTAGTACTAGAAAAGGTCGCCAGCCTATTGCGATGCCCCCCCGAGCGGAGGGAGGAGGCTACGCATGAGGCCTTCTCGAAGCTGAGGCCGCACGTGGCAGCGGAGCTCGAGGCGCTAGAGACCCTGGAGTGGCTGAGGGACCTCACGGACGAGGAGATCGCCAGGCGGCGGGCGTTTACGATGCTCGTGTCCTTGGTCAGGCAGGATGAAGAGGTGAAAAGGCTCGCGAGGGATCGCATCCTCGCGGCCCTGCGCCGAAAGGCCGCGACCAAATCCGAACTTCAGAGGCGTACGGGGATAAGCGTGAGCACGATACGCAACAACCTCTTCGGACTCATCAAAGACGGGGAGGTCGTTGGCGACAGAGGTCGCCCGAAGACCTATCAGTTAGTGCCATCAGTGTCCAGAAAGACATCACAAGGGGAGGTTCGGCCCTTCATCTGTCCTCTATTCAGCGGAGTGCGTAGAAGAGGCGTTCTGCGAAGTTCGGCGCATTCTTGGTACTCTGACGTGTTTTGTGCTATAGCGCACATACACTCGCCTAAGACAGGAGTAGGCTGCCCTCGTTACGTGGCCAGCCGACGCCGCGTGAAGGCGCAGGACAGCTACCTGTCCTCCTTCTAGATCAGGGGTAGCTACCCCACCGACTACCTGCCGCTCTAGGTAGAAACGCCTCGCTGGTTCTTCGGCGAGGGAAGGGATATTAGGCTATGTTCACGAAACTAACCGATACCAACAAAGCTGCAATCTTCGCGGTGCTTGTGCTTTGCCTGTCTGTAGGGGCGGCCTTGTTGATCAGGTTCCTCGAGCTTCCCCAGGGCTACGTCATGTTCACCATATGGTCGTTCACTCCTACCGTGGCGGCCTTGATCATGCTGCTCGTGGTCACCCGCGATGGCTACACCAAGGAGGGCTGGAAGTCGCTAGGGCTCCACCGTCTTGGCCTCAACGTCTGGTGGATAGCCTTCGGGGCGACCTTGCTCATAACCGTTGCGGCCTCTGCCATCGTTTGGGCCACACCGATTGCCTCCTTCGTGATGCCAGAGGGCGGCATCATCAACCCCGTCATCAACTTCCTCATACAGTTCGTCATACTAGTGCTCTTCTTCGCCCTAGGAGAAGAGATCGGGATGCGTGGCTACTTGCAGCCCCACCTGATGTCCTTGGGTAGAACCCGTGCCTTGTTGGTGGTGGGTCTCGTGTGGGCTACCTGGCACATGCCCCTTTACTACTTCGTAGCCAAGCTCTTCCCCGTTGGCAACGTGTTGTTGTTCCTGCCCCTCTTCTACGGGACCATCGTGGCAGCGAGCTTCTTCTTCGGGTACTTGAGGATCTACACGGGCAGCACCTGGCCAGCCTCCATCGCGCACTCGGTGCACAACGCAGCGTGGGGCGTCCTGGGAGCGTTCACCGTAACGTCCTCGCCCGTGTTGGTGAACCTCTACCTGGTGGGGGACTACGGGATACTGATCCTAATTGGTGTCGTGATCGGTGCCATCTGGTTGAGCTACTACCTAAGGAGCGGCATGGACCGGGCACAGGAGGCCGGAGCGGACGCCCCCGAAG
>JBKPNW010000204.1:0-8872 GCA_046732815.1 Actinomycetota bacterium
GGGTGTGGGGCGACGAGTTCCGCGACGAACGCACGGTGGACGTCCACATCCGCCACCTCCGCGAGAAGATAGAGCGCGACCCCAGGAACCCCGAATTCATCCACACCGCGCGGGGTGTCGGATATGTTTTCCGCTAAAGGACGGTCTGCGGGAAAGGGCCGGTATCTAGACCTCTGGCGAAAGGCCAAGAAACGGTTCGCCCCGCGGGTAGGGGGCGAGTTCAGGCCCCGCCTCAGCATGCGCATCTGGCTCACGGTGCTCTTCGTGCTAGTGACCGCCCTCGCGGCCATAACCGCCTACCAGATCGTGCACCCCATCCTCCGCGAGACCCTCAACCGCTCGAGCGAGGCCGCCTTCGAGCAGGTCGGTGACCAGTTCGAGGACCAGGTGCGAAGGTTGAAGGACCGCGGCGAACCCGTGACCGAGCAGCGCATCAATTCGTTCGCCCGCTCCCACGGGTTGCAGTGGGGCATAGTCAGGGGTAGTGATGGCCAGCAGACGCAAGGAAACCTCGACGAGTGGTCCCCTGAACCTGTGAGGCGTGCCGTGGAGGAGCCGAGAAGGCCTAGCTACGGCAGGGAACCGGTCGAGACGGGCATCCACAAAGGACAGCTGCAGGCTACTTACGCCTATCCCATCAACGTAGAAGTCAAAGGCAGGTCCGAGCTTCAGCCCAGGGCTATCGTCTTCGTCAAGTTCTTCACGGAGAACGACGTCGAGAACGTGCGGGCGGCGCTGAGGAACATTGAGCGATTGGCCCTGCTCGCCGGCGCCCTGGCGCTGCTCATCGCCGGGCTGGCAGGGTACTTCGCGGCGGTCTTGATCTCCCGGCGCATCAGCCGCCTGGGACTGGCCGCCGAGCACCTGGCCGCAGGCAACTTCGACGCGAGGATAACGACCCGCGTCGAGGATGAGGTCGGCTCACTGGGCGCGACGTTCAACGCCATGGCGGTCTCCCTCAAGCGGGCGTTCAACCAGATAGAGCAGGAGAGGGAGCGTGGCAGCGCCATACTCAACGGCATGACGGACGCGGTCGTCGGCGTGGACAGAGACCTGAACACGGTCTTCCAGAATCCGCGCGCCAGGGAGCTCCTCGAGTATTCCGACCATGCTTTCCACAACCGCCTGCAGGAGGTGCTCGCCAAGACCCGCTACAGCGGTCCCGTGACCGAGCCGGCGGTCCAGGCCAAAGACAGGGTCATCGAGATCCGTGCCGCCCCCCTCGAGGATGGCGCGCTCGCCATCCTGCGCGACGTTACGGAGGAGCGCCACATGCAGCGCATCAAGACCGAATTTATCGCCAACGCCTCCCACGAGCTCAAGACCCCGCTGACGGCCCTCTCGGGCTACCTGGAGATGCTCGAAGACGAAGAGGACGACAGGGTCAGGGCGGAGTTCTTGAACGACATGCGCGCCCAGACCGCGCGTCTGCAGAGCCTCGCGCGTACCCTGCTCGACCTCTCGCGCCTCGACGCCAACGCCGTCACCTTCCGGACGGAGGCGGTCGACATCGAGGATTTGCTCCACGGGCTGCGCAGGGACTTCGGCTACACGGGCCGTTCGCTGAACATCAGGGCCGAGGAGAACGTGCCGCCCGTCGAGACCGACCCGAACCAGCTACACAGGGCGATCGCCATCCTCGTGGATAATGCCCTGAAGTACTCGGATGAAGGCTCGCCCGTCGACCTCGGGCTCTCCCTCCAGAACGGGCAGGTCGTGATCAGCGTGACCGACAGCGGCTGCGGGATTCCGGAATCCGAGATCCCCCACATCTTCGACCGCTTCTACCGCGCCCAGGGATCGTCTCGCGCCGACGGCACGGGCCTGGGACTCGCCCTCGCCCGAGAGATCACCGACCACCTCGGGGGTGAGATCCAGGTCCACAGCCGCCCCGACGACGGAAGCGTCTTCTCTGTTCTCCTTCCCCTGATGGCGAGTCCCCCCGACGCAAACGGCAGCAAGTCTCTTTAGTCTCTACCTGAGGTTTAGCTTACACTTTAGTAACTTTAGAGGTAGAATATACGTGGGGCAGCACGGTATCCGTAGATTCTCCCCCCTCCCTACGGACCGTGTTGTCCCCTTTAGCACTTCAGCTCGTCAGCACGCTCAGGCTAGCGCCTTCGCTTGTCAGCATTTCAGCTATTTCCTCTAACTGCCTAGCTTACGATCGAAAGACCCTACGAGCGTCACAGCGCGAGTCTTGCGCTCTTGCTGGCATGCTGACGAGCGGAGGCGAAGCGTGCTAACCGGCTCAAAAAATCACCGGGAGCCCTAGAAAGGATAGGAGGGGTCGTACGGGGGCGAGCAGGATGCCAAAGATGGGTAGTTTGGTAAAGAACGAGACCAGGATGAGGCCGAGCAGGATCATGGGCCCGTACTGGTTCATGAACGCGACGAACCCGTCCAGGAAGCGCGGCAGGAAGGGGAAGATCACCTTCGAGCCGTCGAGCGGGGGGATCGGGATCAGGTTGAAGACGAAGAGCAGTGCGTTGGTTAATGCCATCATCAAGGCGATGATCTGCAGATAGCCACCCTGGAACGGGGGAAGCAGGTACAGGATGGCGCAGACGGCCACGATCAGGAGGTTCGAGACGGGTCCCGCGACCGCGACGGCCACGGGCCCGAACACGCCACCCCTCAGCTTGGAGGGCACCACCGGCGTCGGCCGGCCCCATCCGAAGCCAGCCATGAGAAGCATCAGGCTGCCGAGAAGGTCGAGGTGCGAGATGGGATTAAGTGTCACCCTGCCATCACGATAGGCCGTATCGTCGCCGAGGAGGTAGGCCGAGGTCGCGTGGGACGCCTCGTGCACCGTTATGCCTACGACCAGGCCGAGGAGGAAAGCCACGGCGGCGGAGGGGTAACTTTGAAAGAGGCTCAGGAACATGGACGCTATGATACACGCTGAGCCCGAGGGGCTCAGCGTGTCAGCTAGTCAGCATTTCAGCACGCCGCTTGCAGCGGCTTGTCAGCATGTCAGCAAGGACAAAAAGCTGACATGCTGACAAGCGACAGCCGAAGGCTGGAGCGTGCTGACTAGCTGATGGCTCCGAGACCGGCTTCAGCCGGTCTCGGATACCGAGACGGTGACGTGGTTGCCGGCGTCGGTGGTGTAAGAGGAGAGCTGGGGGTCCAGGACCTCGGCCGAGTCGGCAACGGTGCCCAGTTCGGTCTTGCCGGCCGTCACGGAGTCGTTGACGCCAGCTGCGCCATTGCTGCGCACCAGGGCGATACTGACGCGGACGTCTGGGTTGGCTTCCGGTCTTATAACTATGATGTTCGCGCTCTCGACCATGGTGTCGGGACGGATCGCGGTGATGGTGCCTGTCACGGGGGTGTAGACCGTGGTACCCGTCGTGGCACCGACGTCGATGGCGCCGGTCTGGGGTCCGTCCCGCCCTACGGCGTCCATGACGTAGTAGTGGATCTTCTCGGGCGTCTCTCCTTTCGAGAGGAGGCCGACGAACGCGTTGGCCGAGAGGTTCTTGCCCCGCGGTTCCAGCGCGGCGAGACTCTCGCCCTCGGGATGGTAGCCGAGCCCGGTGAGGCTCGCAGGACGGATCGGGGTGGAGATTTCGACCCTGGCGGCCTCAGCCAGCACGGTGTCGGGACCCGCGTTGTTCGGATCGATGGGTACCGCGCGCTCCGCCGTGTCGGCGGCCCTGGTCTGTACGAACACCGCGACTACCAGCGCGACCGCGCCGAGCACCAGCAACGAGATGGCCATAAAGCGTCGTCTTCTGTAGACCTCGCCCCGCTCGACCTTTCTGGCCTCGCGCGGCTCGACGAAGTCGTTTCCGAGACGTTCTCCCGAGTGGTCCGATCGCGTAACCCTTCCGGTGAACCTCCGAGGACCTGACGCTTTCCGCCCATCCCCAACATGTTGGGCCCTCTGTGTGTCCCCCCCTCTCATACTGGGCGGGGATTATACAGAGGGGTCTGCGGAGTGTAAACTCGCTCGTCACGTCTTCCGAGGCTGGTATATTTCGTGTCGAGGAGATCCGATCGGAGGCCGGGTTGCCAGCCAGAAAACTATTGGTCTCGACATACCTCCAGTACATCGCGCTCGCGGTGGGGGTCGTACTTCTCGTGTCATTTGTGCGCCAGCTCAGCGGAGTGCTGCTGACGTTCCTCGCGGCCGGCGTCCTGGCCTACGCGCTCAACCCCCTCGTGCGTCGCCTCGAAAGCCTGCGGATACCAAGGGCCATAGCCATAATCGGGGTGTTCGTCGTATTGATCTTCGTCGTCGTCGTGACGCTGCTTCTGATCATCGTTCCCTCGGTCGGGCAGGTACAGATCGTGGTCCGCAACCCGCAAGATCTCGTCGACCAGGTCATAGCGCAGGTCAATCGGCTCCAGAACATCCCCTACGTCGGCCGGTACGTGTCCGCGCTGGACCAGGATCGGATCCTGCAACTCTTGAAGGAAAACGCGCCTTCGGCCGAACAGGTCGCAAACGTTGCGACGGGCGTCATCGGAGGCGTGTTCGGTATCTTCGGGACCATTTTCAACCTGCTCTTGATGGTGCTTATCTCCATATACCTGCTGCTCGAGCGCGAGAAGATCACCCGCGCCCTACTGAATACGATTCCCGAGACGGTCCGTGAGCAGAGCCTGGAGCTCTTCTACGAGGTGGAGAGTACGCTCGTCAGGTACCTGCGGGGACAGCTGCTGCTGTGCGCGATCATGGGTGTCCTCGGAGCAACGATAATGTTCATCACGGTCGGGAAGTATGCTCTCCCTGTTGGGGCCTGGGTGGCGGCGACGGAGATCATTCCCGTGATAGGGGCTTTCCTCGGGGCCGTGCCTGCGGTCGCTGTAGCGCTCTTCGTCCCCGGCGGCGGGTTCTTCAAGGCCCTGCTGGTCGCCGGCCTCTTCCTCGTAGCCCAGCAGATCGAAGGCAACCTGCTCGTGCCGAGGATACAGGGTGGCTCGGTGGGGGTGCATCCGCTCTGGGTGCTCTTCGCGACGCTGGCCGGGACGGCGCTCTACGGGTTGGTCGGTGCTGTCTTCGCCGTCCCCATAGTGGCCATAGTCGCCGCGACGCTACGCTACCTGCGCGAGACTCTGCTCTTCGAACGCTGGGGGAAACCGCCCGTCAGGCCCACCGGGGAGGCTGAGGAGCTGGAGGCGGGCGGAGCACGCTCCCCCGTGGCCGGGAAGGAGAACGACCGATGACCATCCCCCACCGCGAGCCCCAGAAACCCTCTTTCCGGGAGGCGTCCAAGGACGCGCTCCTTCTCCTCCTGCGCCCGCTAGTCAGGTGGCTCTCCATCATGCGGGTTCGCCCCGACACGCTAACGGTAATCGGCTGGGCCTTGGCGCTCTTTTCCGCCGTCCTGTTCGGCCTTGGATATTCCAGAGTCGCCGGCGTCGTGATGCTCCTGGGGGGACTCTTCGATGCTCTCGATGGTGCCGTCGCCCGTGAGTCGAACAGGATGAGCTCCTTCGGCGCCTTCCTAGACTCGACCCTCGACCGGCTCTCGGAGTCGGCGATCTTCGTCGGCCTGATCTTTTTCTACGCCAGCGCGGCCCGCCCCTACGAGGCTTTGCTCGCTGGCCTCGCGATGACGTTCTCGCTCCTCACTTCTTACGCCCGCGCCCGCGCGGAAGGACTCAACATCGCCTGTGAGGTCGGACTTCTAGAGCGCGCGGGCAGAATAGTAATCCTCTCTGTGTTCTCGGTCCTCGGCCTTACGACGCTCGGCCTCGGCCTGCTCGCGGCGGGCGCCCTCGTAACCACGACCCAGCGTATCCTCCACGTCCGCCGTGCGACCCGCGGATAGAGAGGCCCGCCGGCCCCGCGACGCGGCCGGCGACTACAAAGAAAAGACGGCTTATGAGATCTCCCGCCTCACGGGCCGCACCACCAGGGAAGGGCATCCCGCCCCGCTGGGAGATCCCACCTCAGGGGTCGTGCTCGTGCTCGGGCAACCCTTCGGCCTCCGTACTCTGGAAGCCCTGAAGCTGAGCCTCGAGGCCGTCGGACTGCCAAGAGCCTACGTTACCTACGAGTCGACGGGGCTGCTCGCCCAGGAGATTCAGGCTACCGATCCCCAGGTCCTCGTGGCCATAGGCGCAGGAGCCGCCCGCGAGATCGATGCCACCAATTACCCGCTCGCAAGGCAACCCTTCTCCGAAGCCCCACCAGGTGTGTGGTTCGCCTGGACCAGGAGCACGGCGGGCCTCCTCATCCCCGCCCTCGCGCCCGCTCTGCACGACGAAGAGGCCAAACGTAGCTTCTGGCTGGCCTTCCTGGCCCTGAGAGACCTCGGATGCAGCCCGTGATCTAGACGACGTAATACGCGACTCCCGAAACCCGGTACTGGTCCGCTTGCATGGCGCCGCGTCCCGACTTGCGGGCACACGTGGGAGACCCTCCGCGTATCCCCGCGAAAGCGGGAATCCACTCTACGAGAGTAGCAAGGCGGCGGCGAGCACATTCGTGCCGTAAGCCTTCAACCAAAGTTGGTACCATCCGTGTCGCAATGCGGACTACTCTTTCACAGGCCCAAAACCATACATGTAGTGCCCCAGAATATACCCACACTCCATGACGTCTTTCGTAGAAGTTACAAGTATTAAGTTTTGTTAATTATTTCTTTCGTATGGGAAACACCAATCTCCCATACTTAAGCCACTTTCATAAACAAAGAGGAGCAAGGGCGGTAACGGGGTGTATTGCGCGGCGGGTGGCCTTCTTCTAAAGTGCGCGCCCTAGGAGGGGGGATACTCTCTAGCAGGTCCCCTTACAGAGTTCACATAGACTACTGGAAGGAGCCTGGGCGTATGCCTCGAAGGGCGAGTATGTTTGTGTTTCTCGGTCTTGCCATTGCGCTCGTGTTCGTAACGGGCATCTCCGCCGGGGCCGCGCCTGACGGGAGCATCCGGGCGAAGAAGGCGGATGTAGCCGGGGCCCAGGATCGCTTGATGGAGATTCGCATGCAGGCGAGCGCCGCGGAAGCATCCTACAACAACGCGCTCTACGAGATGAACCAGTTGAACGGGCAGATATCCAGGACGACGGACCATCTCAAGGACGCCAGGGCGCGGCTGAGGGATGCCAAAGCGCGTCTGGAAGCGCGTGCCGCGCAGGTCTACAAGAGTGGGAACGTGGCCTTCATAGACGTTCTCGTCGGGGTAGACAACTTCTCGGAGTTCGCCTCGAGGTTGGATCTCTGGGTGAGGTTGCTCGATAGGGAGAGGGCCGAGTTCCTCGAGGTTCGCGAGGCCAGAAACCAGCTGGCGGAGCGCAGTGACAGGCTCGAGGCCCAGCGTGAGCAGAGGGTCGCTGCCGTCGAGACGGCTATGGCCCAGAAAGAGCGAGCCAACAAGGCCGAGGCGCGGGCCGAAGCGTACCTGAACTCACTCAACGCCGAGCTCAGGGAGGCGATCCGGGCCGCGCAGGACAGGCAGGTCGCGCAGGCTCGCGCCGCCACGGCTGCGATCGTCGAGAAGGCCCCCGAGCCGACCACAGAGCCCGTCGACGAGCCCGAACCGATACCCGAGGTAGAGGTCTCTCAGGTAAAGCAGGCTCCCGTTCCGCGGGCCGACCTGCAATCCGAACAGGCCGCCGCCGAGCGTGAGACCGCCGCACGGGCCGCCGCCAAGAGGGCACAGCGGCTCGCAGAGCGCCGCTCCGCCGAGAGGCAGGCCGCAAAAGAGGCGGCGGAGCAGGCCGCAAAGCAGGCCGCAAAGCAGGCCGCCGCCGAGCGCAAGGCCGCCAGGATGGTCGGTATGGCGGCCGCGCAGCAGGCCAGGCAGGAAGTCAGAGAGGAAGCCGAGAGGCGGGCCGAGCTCGCCGCCCGGCGGGCCGCCGAAAGGCAGGCCGCGAGGGAGGAGGCCGAGCGTGAGGCCGAGCGGGCTGCCAGGCGCGCCGCGATAGAGGAGGCTGCAGCAGAACAGGCCGCCGCCGAGCGCAAGGCCGCCAGCCTGGCGGCCGAGAAGCGGGCCGAGCAGCAGGCGGCAGAAGAACGCGCCGCCGAGCGCGCCGATGCCAGGGCATCCGCCAGCGCAGCCGCGATAGAGGAGGCCGCCGCAGAGCAGCGTGCCGAGCGAAAGGCCGAAGAACGCGCCGAGGCTAGCGCCTCCGCGAACGCCGCCGAGGAACAGGCCGCCAAGGAGCGGGCGGCCGAGCAACGCGCCGCCGAAGCAAGCACATCCGCAGACGCATCCGCCAGCGCATCTGCTCCCGGTTTGCAGAAATCCAGGCACGACGGTGGTAGGGGCCACGGCGCAAACGCGTCGCCCTCCGCCGGGACGACGACTAGCTCCGCTGCTCCCAGATCGCAAGCCCGAGGTGGCGGTGGTGGGGTGGGTGGTTCTGGCACCGACGTGCTCGCCGTGGCGCAGGAGCACCTGGGAACCCCTTACGTGCTCTCCCCTCCCGGGCCCTGCGCCGCTTTCGAGGCCGAGGACTGCTCCTGCTTCACGATGCTGGTCTTCCAGGAGTTCGGCATCGCCCTGCCTGACTCTCCGGGCGCCCAAATGGGCTACGGTACCCCGGTCCGTGGTGCTCCCAAGGCTGGAGACCTGCTCTTCTGGAGCGAGGACGGCAGCGGCACTATCACCCACGTCGGCATAGCCATGGGCGATGGGACTACCATCCACGCCCAGATCGGCAACGCGGTAACCACGACCCCCATAAGATACATTCGTGGCTACGTCGGAGCGAGGAGGCTTCTCTAGGGCTGAAAGCCCACCACTGACAGCAGAAGAGGGAGGCCCCAAGACGGGCCTCCCTCTTCCGCGTCTGGCGTTCCACTGGCGGTGGTAGAATCGGAGGCGGCACCGTGGCGACCGGAGAGGAGCAGCATCTTATGGAGTTCGCGCTCTTGCAGGCCATCGGCGTGGGCTTCGCGTTTATCGCCTT
>JBKPNW010000205.1:0-33492 GCA_046732815.1 Actinomycetota bacterium
TCCTCTACCCGCCGAACCCTGGCAGCATCTACCACATGACCAAGACCCAGGATCAGCTCCTGTTCGCCTACTACAACAAGAACGACCTGACGCGCGTCACCGATCTGCACCAGGGCATCGTGTGGGGAACCCAGACCGCGGAGACGAAGCTGGACGAGCGCCTCATAAACCGCTTCGACTACGACGGCGACTACGGCACCGTTCTCAACCGCTTCCTGATGCAGGCCGCCGTAGGCTACCCGCTCACCGTCCACGGTACCGGCGGCCAGACCCGCGCTTTCATCCACATCCAGGACACCGTGCGCTGTATACAGCTCGCCCTGGAGAACCCGCCCGAGAGTGGCGACCGCGTCAACGTCTACAACCAGATGACCGAGACCCACCGCTTGCGCGACCTTGCCAGGCTGGTCTCCGAGCGCACGGGCGCAGAGATAGACTACGTGCAGAACCCGCGCAACGAGGCCGCCGAGAACGACTTGCACGTCCGCAACGATCGCTTCCTGGACCTGGGCCTGCAACCGATAACCCTGAGCGAAGGGCTGCTGGAGGAGGTTACCGAGATAGCCCGTAAGTACGCCTACCGCTGCGACACCTCGAAGATTCCAGCCACCTCGCTGTGGAGGCCGCGGGCGGAGATCGCACACCAGCAGGAGGGCCATCGGTAAGCATCGTGAACCGATCTTTGTACTACGCGGTTCTGGAGCACGGGGTCAGAATAGGCCCTGAGGTGGTGATGCTGAGCGTGAGCTCGAAGACGGGCCATACCAGGCAGCGCATCGACGAGGCTAGCGAGATCTGATGTTACAGGTGGAACACATAAGCGTCGCCGGCGTCATCATAGCGCTGCTCTTCACGGCGTACGGCGTCTACAGGTACCGCGGAGGGGGGAGCAGGCTCGATCTGCTCCTCTCGCTCCTGATCGCCCTCGGCGTCGCCCTGGTCTCGGTGGCACCCCAGATCTTCGGGATCTTCACCCGCCTGCTCGGGCTCGAGAACCGCGGTTTCGCCCTGCTCTCGATCGCCGTCTTGCTCCTCTTCGGGCTCTTCCTTAACCTGCTGACCCGCGTGCGTGACGCCGCACGCCGCAACGGCGAGATTGTCACCGGCCTCGCCGTAAAGGATTACTCGGAGCGATACCTCTCCTCCGAGGAGAGGGCCGAAGGGCACCCCGGTGAGGTCCTGATAATCGTGCCGGCCTACGACGAGGAGGGCGGCATCCAAGGGGTCTTGCGCCGCATCCCGGACGAAGTATTGGGTCACCAGGTCAAGACGGTGGTCGTGGACGACGGCTCGGCCGACAGGACGGCCGACATCGCCAGGGCCGAGGGCGTGCCCGTGGTTACGCACGTAGTCAACCGCGGTCAGGGCGACGCCCTGAGGACGGGCTTCGCCATAGCGCGGGCCGAGAGGTCCGAAATAGTCGTCAACCTCGACGCCGACGGCCAGTACAAGCCGGAGGAGCTCGATCGGCTCGTCAAGCCCATAATCGAGGGCAAGGCGGACTTCGTGCTCGGCTCACGGTTCATGGGCTACTACCATGAGGCCGGGAGCGTCCGTCACGTCGGGGTGGTTTTCTTCTCGCGCATGATCTCGCTCCTAACCGGAGTGAAGGTCTCCGATTGCACCAACGGCTACCGCGCGATAAGGGTCTCGGAGCTACACAGGCTGAATCTGCGCGAGGACCGCTTCAACGCCAACGAGATCATCCTCGAAGCCCTCAAACACAAGCTGCGCTTCGAGCAGGTCCCCGTCTCGATGATGAGCCGCGCCGCCGGAGAGACCAAGAAGCCCCCGAAGCTGGCCTACCCACTCGGGGTCTTCAGGGTAATTATCTCAACTTGGTTGAGATAAGGCTAGTCAGCACGCTCAGGCTTCGCCTCCGCTTGTCAGCACTTCAGCCGGTCAGCTTTTTGTAGTGTGGTGAGATACTCCTGCGCTTGAGAGAATGGCTCAGGAGGTCAGACTCCTTGAGAGTCCTTCCCGGCCGTGAGGCCTGACATGCTGACAAGGCGCGAAGCGTCGTGCTGACGAGCGAAGCCCGAAGGGCGGAGCGTGCTGAAATGCTGAACAGCTTGAAAACGCGGCAAGGCACGGGCGCGGGCAGCGCTTACATCGCCGTCGCGTTCGGCGTCTCCGGGGTGCTTACTTTCGCGTTCCAGGGCCTCTCTACGCGCTTCCTCGGCGTACAGGGTTACGCGCCGCTCGCGCTTTTGTGGTCTGCCACGTTCCTGACGGTGCAGGTGCTCTGGATCGGGGCGACCCAGACCCTGGGGCGGTACGTCGCCGAGCGGGAGGCGCGGGGCAAGGACTGGGGGCCGGTGGTCGCCTCGGTGAGGCGCTGGCAGATCGGGCTTGCCGTGGTATTCGTGCTCGGTGCGTTGCTCGCGAGCCCGACGCTCACAAGCCTCTTCGGCAGCGCGTGGCTTACGGTCGCGTTCGTTGCGGCCGTCGTGCTCTACGCGCCTGAGTATTTCCGGCGCGGCATCTTCAACGGGCACAGGCAGCCGCTCAGGCTGGGGGTGCAGATCGTGGCCGAGTCGGCGGCCCGGGTGCTCGTCGCCGCGGTCTTTCTCGTCGTTGGATGGGGTGTGTTCGGGCCGGCCCTCGCCATCGTGCTCGCGCCCCTGATCGGCGTCCTGGCCGTCAGGCCCGCGCCAGTGCCGCCGCCGGAACGGGAGGGAGAGACCTTCTCGACCGGGCACGCCCTCCAGTTCGCCGCGCCGGTGCTGGCGTGTATGGCCTTCGCCCAGGCGCTGATGAACGGCGGGCCCATACTGGCCGACCTGATAGGCGGCACGAAGGCCCAGGTGTCGTTGTTCGCCGCGGCGCTCATCTTTACGCGCATCCCGCAGTACGTGCTGAGCCCGGCCATAGGCGCGCTCCTGCCCCGCGCGAGCCGCGTGCTCTCTACCGAGGGCCAGGCTGCCTTCGAGCGCTTCGTGCTCAGGGCGCTCGGGGTCGTCGGCCTCGTTGGCGTCCTCATGGTCGGGGGAACGTGGCTGCTCGGGGGGTGGGGGCTCAGGCTCTTCGCAGGGGAGGAGTTCGTGGTGGGCCGGGCCGTGCTCGTCGCGCTGGCGGCGATGGCGGCCTTCTATCTCCTCTCCGAGACGGTGAGCCAGGGCCTCTTCGCCCTCGGGCGCGGACGCCTCGCCGCGTTGGGATGGTTCGCCGGCCTGCTCACCTGCGCCGCTTGCCTGCTAACGCTCGGGGTCGGCGTGGTCGAGAAGGTCTCTTACTCCCTGGCCGTAGGCACCTTCGCCGCGGCGGCGGTGCAAGAATTGTTCTATCTCTCTGTGCGCAGGAGGGCGGGGTCCTAGAGCACCGCGAGAGTAGTCCCGAATCCCGGTTCTAATACCAGGTCCGTCCGTACAGTGGCTTCTCCCGGCCGTGAGCGCCAGCCGGATCCTCTCCTCCGTCATTCCCGCGAAAGCGGGAATCTACCGGTAGAAGTAGACGTAGGACCCCGCGCGGTGGCGCCGCCATCTACCCGGATTCGGTGCTATGAGCTATCCCTTGACTTCGATAATACAATTACTATAATAATTCTATGATCTGAACCCGGTATCGGGAGATCGGTTGGCTTGACGAGGAAGAGGTTGAGTAGGGAGGAGAAGAAGGCCGACACCCAAGAGCGCCTGCTGGCGAGCGCCCTCGTGGTGTTCGCCAGGGAGGGGTTTGGGGGGGCGTCACTGGATGAGATCGCCGAGGAGGCGGGCTTCTCCACGGGGGCGGTCTATTCGGCTTTTGGGGGCAAACAGGAGTTGTTCTTCGCGTTGCTCGACCGGTGCCTGGAGGAGGAGAAGCGCGACCTACGCGAGATATTCGAGCGGAACGAGAGCCTTGAGGCCGTGGTCGCGGCGATCGGCCGGTGGAGGCCGGGACCTTTGGAGAGCGCCGAGCAGTGGCGCGTGTTGGCCACGGAGTTCTGGCTTCACGCCGTCCGGGATCCCCGGGCGCTCTCTCTGCTGGCCGAGCGGCAGCGCAGGCAGCGCGCCATGGCGGCCGGACAGTTGGAAGGGGCCTACAGGGAGCAGGGACGCCGGCCGCCGGTCGAGGCCGGGCTGTTGGCCGACGCGGTCATAGGACTGCAGATCGGGATGGCCATGCGGGCGATCGTCGACCCCGAGGCGGTCCCCGAAGGCTCCTACGCGAAGGTCCTGGGCGTCCTGCTGGGGACCTCGGACGCCTCGGGAGAGCGTCCACAAGGAGAGGAGGAGACAGCTTAAGAGTTCTGCACCGTTCCGATACCGGTAGACGAAAACCTCTCGAAAAAGTGGGGAAACCATGCAGCAGATAGCCCCAGAACCCGTCGATTCGGTCGAGGTCACGATCCTGGCCGACAACTTCTTCGACGGTCTTCTCGTTAGCGAGGGACCCGCCAGACGGCCATCTCTGGGCCCCCAGCTCTTGAACGTGCCCACCCCGTTCATGGAGGGCGGGCTCGCCTTCGACCAGCCGGTCGTCCAGCATGGCTTCGGGGCGCTCGTGGACGTCAGGAAGAACGGGCGCGGGCACCGGGTGCTCTTCGACACCGGGGCCACCCCCGACGGCCTCGCGGAGAACATGCGCCTGATGGACCTCTCGCCCGGCGACATCGAGGCGATAGTCTTGAGCCACGGCCACTCCGACCACACCACCGGGATGGATGGGCTCGCGCGGGCCCTCGGGCGTACCAACCTTCCCGTGCTGATCCACCCCGAGTTCTGGAACAGGAGGCGCCTCGCCTTCCCTGGCCGCGAGCCGTTCGAGCTACCGACCACGAGCAGGGGAGCGTTGGAGGGTGCCGGATTCGAGATCGTCGAGGAAGAGAGGCCCTCCTTTCTGCTCGACGACTCGGTGCTGGTCACCGGCGAAGTGGATCGGAGTACGCCCTTCGAGCGCGGCATGATGGGGCAGCAGGCTTTCAAAGGTGGAGAGTGGGTCCCGGACCCGCTCATCCTCGACGACCAGGCGCTCCTGGTGAACGTGCGGGGCAAGGGGTTGGTGATCCTGACGGGCTGCGGGCACTCCGGGATCGTCAACGTGGTGCGCCAGGCCACGAAGCTAACCGGCATAAGCCAGGTCTACGCGATCGTCGGCGGCTTCCACCTCGGGGGCCCGGCCTTCGAGCCGATCATCCCGGAGACGGTGGAGGCCCTGGCCGCCTTAGACCCGGGCGTGCTGGTGCCAACCCACTGCACCGGATACAAGGCGATCCACGCCCTGTACGACAGGCTGCCAGACGCCTTCCACCAGAGCAGCGACTTGACTACCTTCGCTCTTTGAGATCGCGAAGGCGGCCTCACTCGCGAACGAACCAGTCCACGGTGCGCCCGAGGCCCTCGTCGAGGCCGACCTCGGCCTTCCAGCCGAGCTTCCGCCGCGCCTTGGAGGTGTCGGCGTAGTTGCGGTTCACCTCCCCGCGTCGGGCGGCCGTCTTGCGCACCTCGACGTCCTCGATGCCTGCGGCGGCGAGGGCGGGGAGGAGCCTGTCCGTCAGCTCTTGAACCGTCGTCTCGGCGCTCGTGGCGATCTGGAAGACTTCGCCGCCGGCCCCGTCCACCGTGGCCGAGAGACGTACGGCCCGGATCAGGTCCTCCACGTAGATGAAGTCGCGGGTCTGGGTGCCGTCGCCGTAGATCTCGAGCATCTCGCCGTCCATCGCCCGCTTGATGAACCTTGCTACCACGCTGTTCTTGTGCCCCGAGAGGGGACCGTAGACGTTGCCGAAGCGCAGCGCCACGGTCTCTATGCCGAAGGTCTGGAAGTACGCCGAGCAGTAGCCCTCACCGGCGAGTTTGCTCGCCCCGTAGGGCGCGACCGGGTGCGGGACCATCTCCTCGTGTATGGGCGGCTCGGCTTCCCCGATGACCGTCCCTCCGCTGGAGGCGAAGACGAAGCGTCCTACACCGCAGCACCTGGCCGCCTCCAGGTAGTTGAGCGTGCCGACGACGTTGCTCATGCAGTCGGCCCTGGGGTCTTCGACGGAGGGCATCACCCCCGTGTTCGCGGCGAAGTGGACGATCACGTCGGCGCCCCCGGCGGCGCGCAGCGCGAGGTCGGCGTCCGTTATGTCGCCAGCGACCAGCTCGATGTGCTCGCCGGAGACTATCGGGGCGAGCCTGTCGGGCGAGACTTCGACGAAATCAGAGGCGGCGGCCAGGTCTTCCCGCGTTCCTACAGCGAAGTTGTCGACGACCCTTATGGCGTGGCCTCCTTCCCGTGTCAGAGACCGGACCAGGGCCGTCCCGATAAAACCGCAACCGCCCGTGATTAGCCAGTTCACGAGTACCGCCTCGGGGGGAGAGAATCCTTTAATCTGCTTGTACTCGGATGCATAACCGTCCTTACCACGTGTCGTTGGCCGCGCATACCTTAGACCAACCTCCCCTCCGGCGCGAGTCTCGGTACGAGAGCAGCTGTCATGGCCGCGAACGCCCTGCGGAGTGGGACGCTATTCGCTACAATCTTCGACGGCTGGTTTGATCGTTAGGAAAGGCCTTGCAGTTGGACGCGAAGACGCTCTTGGCCCCAGAGAAGTCCCGAGCCCTGGCCTGCCCGCATGCGGCAGGGGGCGAGGGATGAAGGAGCGCACCCTCACGCGCAGGGACTTTCTCAAGGTGGCCGGCGCGGGGGTCGCAGGGGCCACCATGCTCGGCGCGGCCGGGTGCGGTCCTCTGGCCAACAGCTTTACACAAGTGCCCGAAGAGTACCTTCCGAGCGGGGGATCTAGGATGAACGTAATACTGGTGATCATAGACAGCCTGAGAAGGGACCACCTGGGCGTCTACGGCAACGACTGGATCAAGACGCCCAACCTCGACGCCCTCGCCAAAGAGAGCCTGCGCTTCGACCGCTCCTACCCCGAGTCCATGCCCACCATCCTGGCGCGGCGCGCGATCCACACCGGGATAAGGACCTTCCCCTTCAGAAACTGGCAGAAGTGGTACGAGGAGGACGTCGCCCTCTGGGGCTGGCAGCCCATCCCGAGGGGACAGGTCACCCTCGGCGAGATCCTGCTCGGAGAAGGCTTCTACAACCTGATGGTCACGGACACGCTGCACCAGTTCAGGCCGTTCTACGACATGCACAGGGGTTTTCACGCCTTCGACTTTATCAGGGGCCAGGAGAGGGACTACTTCAGGCCCCAGTCGCCGGCCTCCGAGAAGAAGATGGAGAATACCCTCATCGGAGGTCCGAGCGCGGCGCACTCCGCGGAGATCATGCGCCAGTACTGGGCCAACACTCTGGGCCGCCAGGGCGAGGAGGACTGGTTCGCCCCGCAGGTGTTTACCAAGGCGGCGGAATACCTCGAGATGGCCAAGGAGAGCCAGCCTTTCTTCATGCTCGTCGACAACTACGACCCCCACGAGCCGTGGGACCCGCCGCAGAAGTACATCGACCTCTACAGCGACGGCTTCGAAGGACCCGAGCCCGTAACCTCGAGCAGCGGGCCCTCGGACTGGCTTACCGAGAAACAGCTCAAGCGCATGCACGCGCGCTACTCCGCCGAAGTGACCATGGCCGACCACTGGCTGGGCCACTTCCTCGACAAGGCGCAGGGACTCGGAATCCTGGACAACACCATGCTGATACTGCTCTCAGACCACGGTCATGCCTTCGGCGAGCACGGTTACGCCGGCAAGGTCCCCGGGGCGCTCTACCCCGAGCTGACCGACACGATCTTCTTTATCCGGCACCCAGGGGGTAAGGGCGCGGGCAAGACCAGCGACCACTACGCCTCCACCCACGACGTGGCCCCCACGATCATGGGCGCGATGGGTCTGCAGCCCCACCCGCAGATGGGGGGCCAGGACCTCTCCGTCGTGCTGGACGGCAAGGAGCCGGACCCCAGGCCACACTTTACGGCCGGATATCACGATCACGTCGTTACCCGCGACGAGAAGTACGCGATGTTCTGCCTCTACAACGGATCGGACCCCCATCTCTTCGATCTGGAGAACGACCCGGGGATGGACAAGAACATCGCCTCATCGAACCCCGACGTGGTGAAGAAGATGTTCGAGGGGTACATAATCAAGGACGCCGGCGGCCCCTTGCCCCACTACTAGTCGGGACGCTCTGGTGAGGGAAAGAGGTTATGCGTAGACTGGTGTCATTCCTCCTCAAGTGGAGCGGCATACTGTGCTTGCCCGGCGGCGTGCTGTGGGCGCTCTCGCCTACGGGCGTCTACATCTCCAATCTCGCTTTCCACACCCCCAACGTCTTCTGGAAAATGTTCTGGCCGGCTCCGCTGCTCATCCTCCTCGGCCTGATCGGCCTGCAGTTGCGGCAGTGGGGGCGTTCCGGTCTGTGGGAGAAGCTTGGCTTCTTCGTGACCATCCTCGGGCTCGTCATGGTCATCGCGGGCGACATCGGACTGTACTGGCTCGGGGTCGACGACATCTTTATCGTGACCGCGCCCGCTTACAACGCCTTCCGGATCGGGCTGCTCGTGGTGGCCGGGGGATCCATCTTCTTCGCGGTTACTTCCCCCCGCGACGGCGTCCTGCCCACCTGGGGCCTCCTGCCTTTCGTCGTCGGGTCTCTTTGCGGCCTGGTCTCCTTTTCGCGGGACTTCGGCGCCTTCGGTGCCGTGTTGTGGATGTTTTTCGGTGTCGGGTGGGCGTGGTTGGGTCTCTCGCTCGCGATCGATGGCTTTGCCTCTTTCCTGCGGGCGAGGCGTACCGCCGGCGTCGCCGTGAAACAGTAACACCGCGGGGCCTGCAGGAGCGCTCTCCGACCTCGCCCGACCGGCTGGTATGCTGGTGGGGTTGTCTGGAGACGCTATAAGGCAGGAACCGTGGACTGCACCTTCACCATAGTCGACGCCGGGTGAAAGAGGACGGACCTCTCCTTACTCGGCCTGCGACCGGCCCCCCGGCTTGGCGAGTAGGAACGTCTTTACCTCTTCGTTGAAGGTCTGTGCCCGCTCGTCGTGCGGCAGGAGACCCGCGTCCTTGAAGATGCGCGGCTCGGAGCGGGGATTGTGCTCGACGAAACGCTGCGCCTCGCGCAAGGGGGCCGTCCTCGCCTCGAGGCCCCAGCAGATCAGGGTCCTCTGCGGCACCCGCGGCCAGAGGTCGGCGATCCCGAGGTTGAGCTTGCCCGAGACGAAGGCGGCAGGGAAGTACCTGGCCCCCGGTCGGTGGCTCGTGCTGTAGTAATCCGCTACTAGCTCTTCTGTCACGAGGTCGGTATCGTGGTAGGCCATGCTCCCGAGGTAGTAGCGTATACCCCACCGGGAGACGATGGCGTGGTAGAGCGTATTCCCGACGACGGGCGCGAGGAAGAGGCCGTAGATCACATCTCCAAGCCGCCCGGAGGGACGGTCGAGGGTCCCGTAGCCGGTCGGGCAGATCAGGACGAGCTTCCTGAAGAGCCGTGGGCTCCGTACCGCGACAGGAACGACGAGCGCCGCGGAGAGCGAGCTGGCCACGAGGTGGGCCCCCTCCCCGATCTCCTCCCGTACGAAGCCCTCTACCTGCGACGCGACATCCTCGGGCTCGTAGCGCCGCGAGGGCCTCTCCGACATACCGCACCCCAGGAGATCCAGGGCGTATACCCTGAAATCCTGCGACAACTTCTTGAAGTTCTTGCGAAACTCGAAGGAGGAAGCCCCGGCGTACACGCCGTGCAAGAGGAGCAGCGGCTCACCCTCACCCGCCACGGCGTACGCGAGATCCCCACCCCGCCACCGGTAGTACCGTACCTCGCCGCCGAGCCGGTTCTGGGCCAGCCCTCCACCCCTCTCCAACCGCCGGGTGTACAACGCCAGCCCCCCGCCCATACCACCGATCGTAAGTAGCGCCGTCCTCAGCTTCATCCCGCCTCCTCGGTCCTCGACGCCAGGATCGTACCCGACGGCGCCGGATTCCTCGTTGACAAACCCGACGACTAGGATAGCATTTAAGTAGTTTATATAAGCAGCTTAAATTTGTGGGAGCATTCACATGGACAGGGAGCGGCTGGTCGATGAGACCCTGATGTTGCTACCGACCTTGATGCGGTTGGTCGAGCGGCCCTCTCCTGTGGAGATGGGGGAGATCGCGAGCCGCGGGCTGGCGACGGACGTGCAGGTCTCGCCCGGGCACATTCAGGTGTTGATAGCGCTGACGCGGGGGCCGCGCTCGGTCGGGCGGCTCGCCGAGGAGTTGGAGGTCTCACCGCCGGCGGCGACGCAGCTTGTGGACAAGCTGGCCGAGCATGGGATGGTAGACCGCCACCACGATCCGGCGGACCGGCGGGTCGTCCTCGTCGATTACGTGCCCGGCATGCACGAGGTAGCCGGGCGCATCGTCGAGGCCCGCCGTCGTCCGCTGCAGGAGGCCATGAGCGAGATGACGGACGCGGAGGCCCTGGCCTTCGTCAAGGGTCTGAGGCTGTTGGCCCGGAGCTTCGGTGCAGCGGGGGAGGAGAGCTGATGCACAGGATCGTCCGTTGGTGTCTCGGGAACAAGTCCGTCGTCATCCTGGCGACCCTTTTGCTCATAGGCAGTGGGGCTTACGCGACGACGCAGCTCAACCAGGAGCTGCTGCCGGACATCTCGTTCCCGGTCATCACGATCTCGACCCCCGTGGCCGGCGCCGGACCCGACCTCGTCGACGAGCAGGTCACGCAGCCCGTCGAGGACGCCATAGGCGGGGTGCAGGGAATACAGTCGGTCCGGTCGACCTCTTCGCAGGGGTTCTCCGTCGTGCTCGTCGAGTTCGACCTCGACCAGGACACCGAAGAAGCGGAGAGCGACCTGCAGGCCGCTCTCGACGGCGTATCGTTGCCCTCGCAGGCCGGAGACCCCGAGGTCGAGAGCCAGTCGGCCTCGCAGTTTCCCATCCTGTCGCTCTCGCTGGCGGCCCGAGACGGGGATCTCGCCGACCTCACCGAGTACGCCGAAGACGACGTCGTCTCCTCCCTCGAAGAGGTCGACGGCGTGTCGAGTGTGGATCTCATCGGGGGCGCGGAGAAACAGATCAAGGTGGAGCTCGATCCCGGGAGACTGAAGGATAAAGATCTCACCACCGACGCCGTGGTCGGCGCCATAAGTGGGGCGGAGGTGGACGCCCCCGTCGGCAGCGTCTCCGTAGACGGGCGCGAGATCCCCGTCAGCGCCACCAGTGGTCTGGGGGGGATAAAGGCTCTCGAAGACCTACCTGTCGGCGTGGAAGGCGGAACTGCGGCCCCGGCCGCAGGGGATCCCACTGCGGCGGCCTCAGGAAGCATACCGGACGGCGCCCCACCGGGCGCGACAGGTTCTTCCGCCCCACCCGGCGGCGCCCCCGCAGGCGCTCCTGCCGGGGCTCCTGCCGGGGCCGCACCGGCAGGAGCCCCGACGCCTCCGTCAGGCGCCCTGGCAAAGGCGCCGGAGCCGGTGCTGCTCGGGGATGTGGCGGAGGTACGCGAGGTGGGATCAGACCTTTCCGGCATCTCCCGCACCAACGGGGAGCCGAGCCTGGGCCTCGACGTCGTCAAGGAGACCGACGCCAACACCGTCGAGGTCGCCGCCGATGTCGAGAAGGTGCTCGACGACGTGCGGGAGGAGATAGGGCGGGATCAGGTCGTGGTCGTGCTCAACTCCGCGACCGACGTGGAAGAATCGGTGAACGGGCTGGTCGAGGAGGCCCTCGTCGGCGCGGTGCTGGCCATACTGGTGATCTTCGCCTTCCTGCGCTCGCTGCGCGCCACGCTCGTGACGGCCGTCTCTTTGCCCACGTCCGTGCTCGCCGCGCTGCTTTTCTCCTGGGCCGACAATCTGACGCTCAACATCATCACGCTGGCGGGCCTGACGATCGCCGTGGGCCGCGTGGTGGACGATGCGATCGTGGTGCTCGAGAACTCCTACCGCTACGTGCAGAACGGCTACGAGCCGGAGGAAGCCGCCCTCAAGGGAACCACAGAGGTCGCGAGCGCCATCACCTCCTCGACGCTAACGACGACGGCCGTCTTTGCCCCGCTCGCCCTCGTCGGCGGCATCGTCTCCAAGTTCTTCGTTCCCCTCTCGTTGACCGTGGCACTCGCCCTGTTCGCCTCCCTGGTCGTCGCCGTCACCATAGTTCCCGTGCTCGTCAGCATCTTTATCAGGCACCGCACGGGAGACCGCGGGCCGCAGGACACGGACGAAGATCCCGGCGAGGCCCCGGCCGACGGGCGGAGGCTCGGCGGTCTGGCCCGCTTTCTGATCGGTGTGGTCGTGCTCCTCTCCACGTCGGCGGTCGCGCTCGTCGTCGCCTCGTCGGCCGGGGTGCTCGGCGACGCGCCAGGGCTCCCTGCCGGCTTCGTCAGTGGCGTGGGTGGACTCGTCTCGGGCGTCGGGGCCGTGCTCCTCGGGTCTATCGCCGTCGCCGCTGCCCTGCTGATAGTGGGACTCGTGGTGCTCGTCGCCCGGGCGGGACGGCGCTCCGGTAGTGAGTCGGAGGGGCTGCTCCTACGGGTCTACACCCCGATGTTGCGCTGGAGCCTGCGGCACAGGCTGGTCGTGTTGCTGCTCGCGCTGCTCGCTTTCGCCGGGGGGCTCGGGCTCGTGCGCTTCCTGCCCGTCACCTTCTTCCCGCCGAGCGAAGAGCGCCTGCTCATCGCCGACGTGGAGTTGCCCGCGGGCACCGCCCTGGAGCAGACGAGCGACAAGGTGCGCCCCTTCGAGAACTTTTTGGAGAAGGACGGGGCCATAAGGAGCTACCAGGTCTCCATCGGCGGCGAGGACACCACGGATCCAGAGTCCCCGGTCAGGCCCAACAACAGGGCGCAGGCCTTCATCAATGTAAGAGAGGGCGCGGACGTCAGGCGGACTTTGGACCGGGTGGACCGGGCGGGCCACGATCTCTACGGGGAGAACTTCCAGGTCCAGATCCTCCAGAACGGCCCGCCGCAGGGTGGGTTGGAAGCCGTCCTCACTGGTGGCTCGAAACAGGAGCTCGCCAGGGCCGCGAAGATCGTGACGGAGAAGTTCCGCAACCTCGACGACGTGAACAACGTAGAGAGCGACCTCTCCGGCGGCAACCCCGAGGTCGAGGTAAGCGTAGACCCCGAGAAGGCCGCGAAGGCGGGGCTCTCGCCGGCGCTGGTCTCCACCTCGCTGGGCTCGCTGCTCGGCGGCAGCACCGTGACGACGCTCGGCGACACGCCGGTCGTCGTGGGCGTGCCCGAGAGCTCGGCAGACTCGCTGGACAAGGTGCGGAGGTTGCCCGTAGGGAGAGGCACCACCGTGGGCGACGTCGCCGAAGTCGAGGAGGTGGACTCTCCGGCGGCCGTCAGCCGCGTCGACGGTGAGAGGGCCGTCACCGTCACGGCCCGAATCACCTCGACCGACACCCAGACCGTTTCGACGAACGCGCAGAACGTCCTCGCCGACGTCGCGTTGCCAGGCAACGTCGCCGCGCAGGTGGGCGGCGAGAACGAGGACATAGACGAGAGCTTCAGGAACCTCTTCCTCTCCATCATCGTGGCGCTCGTGCTCGTATTCCTGATCCTGGTCGTTTTCTTCGGCTCGCTCCGCGTTCCGCTCGTGATACTGCTGGCCGTGCCCCTCACGACGGTCGGCGCCTTCGGCGCGCTCTTCCTGACGAACACGGCGATCTCGGTACCCTCGCTGCTCGGCATCCTGTTGCTCATCGGCATCGTGGTCTCCAACGCCATCCTGCTCGTGGACTTCGCCACCAGGGCGCAGGACCATTACGAGACCTCCGACGAGGCCATCCTGGAGGCCGGCCGGGCGCGCCTGCGGCCGATCCTGATGACGGCCTTCGCCACCATCTTCGCCCTGCTGCCGCTGGCCCTCGGGCTCTCCGGCGGTGGGAACGGCCTGATCTCCTCGAGCCTCGCCATAACGGTCGTCGGGGGCCTCGCTACCTCGACGCTCCTGACGCTGCTCGTCGTGCCCGTCGGCTACTCGCTGCTCAAGGGTGGCCGGAGGGGAAAGGGTAAGAGTTAACGCTGGTCGACTGATCGGCCGAACATAGGCCTTGCGTAGTGTTTTGTACGACAGTCTCGTACCCCGGGGAAGGGCAGACTGTCGTGTATACGAACAGGAGGTCGGCCATCAGAGAGGGCAGATACCGGACCCCCGACAGGCAGCAGCAGATCAGGATGCGCGAGGTCATAAAGGACAGGTTCGAGAGCATCCCGGTACAGGTGCCAAGAAGCGAGATCGAGGCCATGGGCGTCGAGATCGGGCTCGACGATCCGCTCGAAGCTGCCAGGATCTTCGACCGGCTCAAAGGCATCTCGTGGAGGGGCGACTACGTGAGATCGGAAGAAGGCTGGGTCGCCGCCTGGGTCAGAGAAGTGATCTGCTGAAGTCCTGGACTTCAGCAGATCACGCTGGTCAGCATTTCAGCACGCTGCGGCTGACGCCTCCGCTTGTCAGCATGTCAGCCAGGTTTTCCGCAAGCTGACAAGCCTGCGAAGCAGGCGTGCTGCCTGGCTGACCGGCACGGGATGAGGAAGGGTTGGCCCTTCCTCATCCCGCTGTGAGCCGCGCCGTTCCTGCTCTTCCGCCGCGCACTTCTACCTTGACTGGTCCTTCGCCCTGCACGATCCAGACCGTTCTGCTGGCGTAATCCGAGGGCAGGCCCTCGAAGAAGGCCGGGCTCTTCCACCTGTTGCCGGCGAGCGCGGAGCGCCCGGCGAGATGCCCGAGCTCGACCTCCCGATCTCCGGAGACCAGGCTCGCGCCCTGCGGCAACTCTATTGTGGCTTCGACGGGTTTGGTGAGCTTCTTGTTGGTGGCCACCGCGGTTACGTTCGTCGGCAGGTAACCGGCGTTCTCGACGGTGAGCTCGATACGGCGGAGCCCCGGCGAGAGCTCCTCTGTCTCGAGGCCGGTCTGCAGGCGTGGAGCCGTCGAGGCGTGGGCGAGGGCGAAACGGGTCAGCTTCTCGCACTCGGCCTTTAGGAACTTGGGCGGCGGGTTCTGGGCCGTGAACTTGGACTTCCAGCCCCCAAGCTCCACGTTTCCGAGCTGGGGGTGTTCGAAGGGCCTCCAGGAGACGAAGCCATCGCCGCCGAGCTCCGCGTCGTTCCAGGCGAGCATCTTTAGCGACGCCTCTTCGGGCGGGTCGCGGAAGAACTCGATGAAGTCCTCCACCTCCACCCCGGCTGCCCGCGCTAGGGACCAGAACTCGATCGTAAAAGCGAAGACCCCGTAGGAATCGTAGGCCCAATCGTCGAAGGCGCCGGTTATGGATTTTTTCGGATCGTAGCGGAAATCGTGGTAGACGGAGATGTTGGGATAGCCCGTGATCCCCGTGCCCCGCCCGCCCAGCGCCTCGAAGACCGCGAGATCGTGCTCGGGCATCTCGTCGTCTGGCCTGTTCGAGAACGGCCTCAGGATCGCACCGCAGAACGTGTGGTAGGTGTGCACGCCAAAGACATTGTCGCGGGCGAGCAAGAAATCGACCTGCGCCCTCGACTCCGGCTCCGAGAGCGGGTAGGGCCCGGCACCCCGCTGCTCGTCTTCGGCCTGCCAGTGGTAGGGATACTGGCGGTTCATGTCGAGGCCGTAGAGGGGGCGTGCTATGCGCCGCCCGAAGCCGTCGTAGTCCTTGAAGGTCCCTTCCCTGTAGAGCCGGTAGTACGTGGTGTCCGGGTCGGCCTCGTCGGGGGCGCGGGGGACCATGAGCCTCGGGTCCTTCTCGGAGACGCGCCACTCGCCGCCAGGGTCCGCGATGCGCATCTGCAGTATGTTGCCGTCGCCGTCGACGTCCTCGGGGTGGAGGCCGGGCTCCTCTTCGAGTTCGGGCCAGGGTCTCACGGTCGCCCTGAGGGTGTATGGCGTCGTCAGGTAGCGCTCGGCGCCGTCGGGGGAGAGGCGGGGGAGCACGTAGAAGGCCTGCTCGTCGAGGAGGCGCGTCACGAGGTCTTCGGAGCCGTAGTTCTCGAGGAGGTGTTCGATCAAGTAGAGCGCAGCCATCGAGCCAGTAACCTCGCCGGCGTGGGTGTTGCCGTCGACCCAGAAGGCCGGCTTCGACTCGGCGGGGCCGGTCTGCGCGTTGGTAAGCTCGGCGAGCCAGATCTCACGCCCCTCGTAGCTCTTGCCTATCGACGCAACCCTGCAGAACTCGGGGTACTCTTCCGCGAGATCGTGCAGGGTTCGTGTGAGCTCCTCGTAGCGCAAATAAGCGCCGAAGTTCGTCTTCATGTACTCCCCTCCTACGCTATCCGGGCACAGATGGGCCACTAAATGTGGCACGCCTGTTTGACAGGCTCCAGCATGTTGGGTAACGTCATAGTCGCCCTCTGGTAGTGTACCTGGAGTGCCTGCGGGCATATATACTTATTGCATTCTAGGGTACTTACGGTCGAAGGTGGTAAGAGGCTGGAAACTGCGGTCGGAACGGTCCTCGCAGGACGTTACAAGGTCGAGAGCACGCTCGGTTCGGGTGGGATGGCGGTCGTCTACAGGGCCGAAGACGACATCCTGGGCCGCGCCGTCGCGCTGAAGACCCTCCATCACTGCTACGCCGAGGTACCCTCGTTCCGGCGGCGCTTCAGGCAGGAGGCCCGCGCGATGGCCTCCCTCGACCACGAGAACATCGTGAAGGTCTACGACATCTCCCAGAACGGTGAGGTGCCCTTTATCGTGGTCGAGTGTATCTCGGGCAGGGATGTCGGGGATCTCATCGGCAGCCGCCGCGGAGGGCGCCTCAACGAGCAGTTCGTAAGGAGGATGGCGACACAGCTCCTGCACGCGCTCTCCTACGCCCACAGGCGGGGCATCATACACAGGGACATCAAGCCTTCCAACATCCTCCTTACCTCGGAGGGGACCGTCAAGGTCGCAGACTTCGGAATAGCCCGCATCGTCGAGGAGGACGACGCGACGGGCGAGCCCGGCGAGATCGTCGGCAGCGCCCGCTACATGTCCCCCGAACAGCTCAAAGGCGAGGACGCGACGCCAAGGAGCGACGTCTACTCCGTGGGCGCCCTCCTCTACCACTGCCTGACGGGAAGACCGCCGTTCTCCGGCGACGTCAAGAGCCTCGCCAGGCAGCACATGCACAAAGAGCCCACGCCGCCGCGCAGGCTGAACAAGAGGATCACGCCAGGCATGGAGGCGGTGATCATGAAGGCCCTCTCCAAGAACCCGCGGGACCGCTACTTCTCGGCCAACGCGATGCTCGACGATGTGGAGATAGAAGCCCCACCGAGGTCGGCGGGGACGAAAGAATCATCGAGACCGGCGCGCAGCAAAATTCGTGGCGGCGGACTCGTGCTGGCCTCGGTGGTCGTCCTGCTGCTCCTCCTCGGCGGTGGAGGAGCCCTGGCCTCAGGGTTCGTCGGCCTTCCCCAGGAGGACGGGGGCGTGGCGAACACCCTGAGCCGGATGAACCCTGTCGAGACGGAACCCCCACCGCCACCACAGGGTGCTGCGGAGGATTCGAACCCCGGGACCTCGGGCGAAGCGGGTAGCCAGAACTTGGCCTCCATCACCGAGGCGAAAGCGTCCCAGGAGAAGACCCCGGCCAATCCGGAGATGGTGCCCGTGCCGAACGTGACGGCCTACTACGACTACTACGCGAAGAACGCCCTCGCCAACAGGGGCTTCAAGGTCAGGTTCGTCTACGACTACCAGGACGGTTTCGCCCCGCGCGGCGTAACGTGGGCCACGGACCCGACCGCGGGTACGCTCGCCCCGGAAGGCTCCACCGTGACCGTCTACGCAACGCCCAAGGACCTCCCGCTGCCCAGACGGCTCCGCTGACAAGCTGAAATGCTGACCAGCGCGGGTTCAGGGAGGGTCAACCCTCCCTGAACCCGCTGTAAGGTAGGCCTCGCGTCTTAGTGCGACGACGAGGTAAAGGAGGAAGACGGCGACGGGCAACGAACCTTCGTCGCCTGTGTCGAAGACGGCCTCGTAGTTCCGGTTCGTGAGGCCTCCGGTAACGCGCGCCTTTACACCTTCCCCCGACGGTCCTGCCTCGGCAGTGTTACGCAGGAGTGACAGCCGGCCCTGGTAGAGGCGGCCGAAGCACATTATCTCGGGTGTACTTGCGGATCCTACCGCTCCTGCAGCGAGGATCCGCTCGTCGCCGGCGAGCATCGCATAGCGCGAGGGCGCGGGGCGTTCGATCCGCGCCTGTAGGTTTCCGGCTTCGAGTTCGGCGCCCTCGGGACCGAGTAACTCCAGACGACCGATCCGTCCTCCCTCCCTGTCCTGGATGGCGAACTCGGAAGTGCCGAACAGAGAACCCCGCGCACGGGCCGCGAAGGAGCCTTGTAGGGTCTCCCCGAGCTTTCTCCAGGCCGCGGGGTCTTGTTGCATGTGGCCCATCTTACCTTCCCCATACGCCGGCAGGGCGGTGGAGTTTCGGGGTAGAAGAGGGTACATTACCAACAAAGACGGAAGAGAGTGCGATGGAGCTTAGGAACAAAGAGGAGCTCAGGAACGAGATCCTCCAGCACTGGTTGCAGAGCGCCTGGGTCTATCCCTACGAGGGTCCTGACGAGCGCACCTATTTGCGCCTCACGCCGGGCGGCAGGCTCAAGCTGCGGCGCAGGATCGGGGAGCTCGAGAAGTCCCTCGGCGTCGACGGCGCGGAGCTTGCCAGGCAGGAGGAGGAGGGCACCCTCCCCGTCGAACGCGACAGGCTCGAGCTCGCGATGATGGTCCACGCCTACGATACCGAGCGGCGCTTGATCCGGAGTCAGGGTGCAAACCTGGGAACCCCTGCGGTGACGCTGGAGGACCCGGAGGAAGAGTCGGGCCAGGACGAGACGTCCTGATCCTGCGGCCAGATGTTGTGCCTGGAGGTTCTAGCTAGTACCTCCCCTGGTAGCCCGGTCCTGCCAACGTCGGCGAGAAGGGTGGCGTACCCACCCCTGCCGTGTTAGGCTTTCCGGGCGGCGCTCGTCCGGGCCGGGGCGAAGGGTCGCCAGCCAAAGTGAGAGAGGGGGGACCTCTCCAGGAATCAGTCGATCGGACGCGTGGAAGGCCGCACGCGGAGGGTAGATAGTTGAGTCTCAAGAACCGGAGAAAGTGGGACGGGCGCGGGAAAAATGAACACGAGAGTGCATCTCGCGGCTACTACTCATCCAGCTTGAACCCTCTCGCTTCGGGCAAGCACAGCCGCCGGCGTCCGTCGATAGCGGGACCGGTAATTATCGTCTGCGCCATCATCGCCGTGCTCGTGGCCGCGGACTTCTGGCTGAACTCAGGCAAGATACACCGCGGGGTGGAGGTCGGTAACGTCTCTTTGGGCGGCAAGACACCGGTCGAGGCGCGCCAGGTCGTCAGGGACCACGTCATGGGTCCCCTCAAGGATATAGACTTCGACGGCCCCGCCCACTTCACCCGCAGTGCCGGCGCGATGGGCATGAGCTTCAACATAGACGAGACCGTAGATAGGGCCTACGCCGTAGGGCGCGAAGGGAACGTGCTGGAGCGCCTCTCCGAGCGCCTGCGCGCCTCCTTCGGGGGGGCGACGATATCTCCCGACATCGACTACCGACCGGCGCAGGCGCGGACCGAGGTGCGGGAGATCGCCTCCAGGGTAGACCGTCCACCCAGGGAAGCCAACGTAAAGGTCTACGGCTCTGAAGTCGAGGCCACCGATTCGCGCGAAGGCTACAAGTTGGACCTCGCGGCCACCATGGCGAGCGTGAACGCGTCCATCGACAACATGAGCGGGAAGGTCCCTCTCAGGGGCGACACGCTCGAGCCCAAGGTCACGACCGCCGAGGCGGATGCGGCGGCGAAGAAGGCCAGGGGGGTCCTCTCCGAGCCGTTGGAGCTGCACGCCGAGGGCCAAAGCTGGATGATCACGCCCGATCGCCTCGGCTCGACGATCGCTGTCAGCACCCAGGACGGCAAGATCGACGTCAGCCTCGACCGCGACCGTCTGGACGGTGTCCTTACCAACGTCTACAACGATCTCACGGTCAAGCCCGTCGAGGCCGGCTATGGCTTCGACTCCAAGGGCGACGTCATCGTCAAGCCGAGCCGCGAGGGACGGAGCGTCGAGGGCGAGAAGCTACTCGACGACATACAGGGCGGTATCTTCGAGGGCAAGCGCGAGTACCAGGTGCCGATAGACGTGGCCGAGCCCGAGTACACCACCGCAGAACTCCAGGCCAAGAAGCCGACCGAGTTGCAGGGCACCTACAGGACCAACTACAGGGCGACCACCGACCAGGGCCAGACACGGGTGGATAACCTCAAGATCGCCTCCAAGGCCGTTAGCGGGACGTTCGTGGCGCCGGGTGATGTGTATTCGATGCTCGACCACGTCGCCAACCTCGACTACTACAAGACGCACGTCATAGTTGACGGCGCGGAGAGGCTGGACGAGGGAGGCGGACTGTGCCAGGTTACCTCCACGCTCTACAACGCGGCCCTCTATGCCGGTATGGAGATAACAGAGCGCACCCCCCACTACTCGCAGTTGCCCTATATCAGGCCGGGCATGGACGCGACGGTCTGGTACGGTGGCGCGGGAACGGCCGACGACCTGGATATGAAGTTCAAGAACACCTCCGACGGCTTCGTGCTCTTGCAGGAGTACGTGTCGAATAATGGCTACATCTACGCTAACGTCTACGGCGTGCCTGACAACATCAAGGTGGAGATGTCGTCCAAGCCCATCTTCAAGACCGAGGACGCCTCCAAGTGGATAACGTACTACGAGAAAAAGAAAGACGGCAAGGTCGTCTTCCGCGACCACTGGACGACCCCCTACAGCGCCCTCATAGACGACAAGGGCAAGAAGATCCCGGCCAACATCGTGCCTGTGGCAGAGGTAAACGGAACCTACCTCGGTCCCGATTTCTAGGCAGCACGCTACGCCCTGCGGGCTTCGCTAGTCAGCATTTCAGCACGCTTCGGGCCTTACAGGCCCTCGCTTGTCAGCAACTCAGCTTCAGCCGTTTCGGACCTTGCCCCGCCGTGCACCACGAACCGCTTCCACAGGCGCCCGGGTTCTACGCTCCTGGCGAGGTTACGCGACGAGTTGGCTGAAGTGCTGACAAGCGAGGGCTTCAGCCCGAGCGTGCTGAAATGCTGAAGTGCTAATAACGCACTTCCATCAGGCATGCTATCCTGGTACGCTGGACTCCCTTCCCGACTTCGAGAGTCCTCTCTGGCCGCTCAGCACATCCTCGGGGCTGCCGCCGGGACGCAGCAGGTGCGCCCCGCCCCGCCAGAGCAAGACTTCGGCCGGCGCGGGATGGCTCAGGAAGCCCAGGTTCGAAGCCGAGTAGCCGTAAGCCCCGCTGTAGAAGACCCCGATCAGATCCCCCACCTCAGGGGCGGCCAAGGGGATGTTGTTGCCGAACGTATCCAGCGGCGTGCAGCAGGGTCCGGCTACGGCGACGCCCTCCTCGGGCACCCCGCCCATGCGGGTGAGGTTGAGGAGCGGGTAGGCCTTCCTGAAGACCTGGCCCATGTTCCCCGTCGCCGTGAGGTGGTGGTTCATGCCGCCGTCCGTGACGACGAAGGTCTTGCCCCTCGTCTCCTTCACCTCGACGACTTCGGTGACGTAGACGCCGGCGTCGGCCACCAGGTAGCGCCCCAGCTCGAAGAGGAAGCGGCACCCTGCGAGGCGCGGATCGGGGCGGTAAGAGGAGAGCAGCTCCCGAAAACCCGCGGCGAAGCCGTCGAGGTCGAACTCGCTCATCTTCTCGAAGTAGGGGACCCCGAAGCCGCCTCCGAAGTCGATCATCTCGAGGGGATGATCGGCGATGTCCGCTGCTTCGAGCGAGATCTCCAGTATGTTGCGGCAGTGATCCAGCAAAGGCTCGACCTCGAAGACCTGTGTCGCCGTGTAGACGTGGACCCCGCGCAGCACGAGTTCGGAATGGGTGAGCGTCTTACGTACCGCCTCCCCTAGCTCGGCCTGGTCCATGCCGAACTGCCCGACCGTACCGCCCATGCGCATCCCCGAGCCCATCAGCTGGGCCGCAGGGTTGATCCTGAGCCCCACCCCGATGCTCTTGTCCAGCTCGCGGGCCGTACGGGCGAGGCGGTCGATCTCGCCCAGAGACTCGACGTTGACGGCGAAGATGCCCTCCATGACGGCGCGCCTGAGCTCGTCGTCGGTCTTGCCGGGACCGGCGAAGACGATGTCCTCGGGCTCGAAGCCCGCCCCAAGCGCCACCGCCAGCTCTCCCGAGGAGGCGACCTCGGCCCCCGCCTCCCTTTCTGAGGCTATGAGCTGGCACACCCCGAGGCTAGGGTTCGCCTTTACCGAGTAGGAGACCTCGGTACCGAGGGCCTCCCTGACGTGGCGGACCCGCTCCGAGATCATCTCCCCGTGGTAGAGGTAGAAGGGCGTCCCGTACTCCCGTGCCAGATGGGAGATGGGTATGCCGCCGGGGGCGAACTCGCCCCTGCTCTCCCCCCCGAAGCGCTCAGCCAGATCCTGGGCTTTATCCGTTTGCGTAAGCACTGCTTATCCCCTTGCGGTCGATCTTGCCGGAACCCGTCTTGGGCAGCTCGTCCCTGACGAGTATCTCCTTCGGTACCATGTAGGGCGGTCCGTTCTCAATGACGTATTCCCTGATCCTGTCCACTGCCTTCTCCCCGCCGCCATCCCGCAGGGAGATCACGGCGATCACGTCCTGCCCGATGGCGGGGTTCTCGACCCCGAAGGCGCAGGCCTCGTGCACGAGACCGGAGCCAAGGAGGAGGTTCTCGACCTCCTCGGGGCTCAGGCGGTAGCCCTGGTTCTTTATCATGGCGTCCTCGCGACCGAGAAAGTACAGGTACCCTTCTTCGTCCCGTTTGACGGTGTCCCCCGAGTAGACGACCCGCTCGACGCCGAGCAGCTCCGGCGGGGCGAGGGGGTTCGGGCGGTAGGCCCTCCGTGTGGCCTCCTCATTGCCCCAGTAGCCCAGCGCAACGGTCGGGCCCCGGTGAACGAGCTCGCCGGGCTCGCCTGGCGCCGCCTCTTTGCCCTCTTTGGTAATCACCATGATCTCTGTGTTAGGTATAGCCTTGCCGATGCAGTTGCCCTGCTCGGGGGAGGAACGGTGGATCTCCTCGGGCGGGAGGTACGTCGAGCGGAACGCTTCGGTGAGGCCGTACATCAGATAGATCTTCGTTCCCGCGGGCTCAAGCAAATCCCTCAACTCTTCGAGGTTGGCCTGGGGTATGCGTCCTCCCGTGTTGGCCAGGTAGCGCAGGTGGGTCAGCGGGTTCTCCCGGAGGGACTTGGCGCCCCGGATCAGGAGCGCCCACAGGGGCGGTACGCCCGTTACGCCTGTGATCTCGTGGCGCCGGAGCGCCTTGAGCAGGTCACCCGGCAGCCTGGAACGGAGAAGATACAACGTCGCGCCGGCCCGGAGGGAGGTCGTGAACTGGCTCATTCCGGCGTCGAAGTTGAGGGGGAGCGCCGAGAGGATGCGGTCCTCGCTCGTGTTCTGCAGGTAGGTCGAGACGATCTGGGCCCCTGCAACCACGTTGCGCTGGCTCGTCGCGACGCCCTTGGGCATCCCCGTGGACCCCGAGGTGTAGAGTATGGTCCCGAGGTCAGACTCGGAGACCTTCCTATCCTCCGCGAGGCCTCCACCATCCAGGGCCTCGGCGACGTCCACGTAGGATCCGGCGGCGTGTCCCTCCGGCCTCGCGCCCCTGTAGAAGGCGGTCTGAATAGTCTTCGGCCCCAGTCCCTCGAGCCTCGGGGTGTCGCCGATCATGACCCTGATGTCACAGTCCCCCGCGAGATACTCGACCTGTGGCGCTTTGAACTGGGGGTTCACGTTCACGTAGGCTGCGCCTATGCGCGAGGCGGCGAGCATCGTCACGATAGCCTCCCAGGATTTCTCCATGTAGACGCCGACCCTGTCGCCCCTTTCTACACCCGCCTCGGCGAGGGCGCCGCCCAGGGCCGCGCTCTCACGCTCCAGGTCCTCGTAGGTGTACCTGGCGTCGCCGTCGACGACCGCCGGCCTGTACGGGTCGCTGGCCACGGAGTTGTGGAGCAGGTCGTGTAGCGTAAATTCCGGGCGCGCTCTCACGCCGCTTTGCTCTCCACCAGCCTGGCGATGGCCTGGATGGACCCGAAGTTCTCCTCATCGAACTCCTCATCCTCCACGACGATGCCGAAGGTGTCCTCGAGGAACACGACGAGCTCGACGGTCTGCAGCGAGGTCATGACGCCGTTGTCTATGAGCGGTTCGTCGTCCGGGACGTCGCGCCCGCCCGTAACGTTCTCCTGCAACCACCCGCGTATGGCGGCCCTCGCATCCGTGTTGCTAGAAACCATGTGTAAGCCTCCTTATCTGAGCCAGAAGCCTGCTTCGCCGTCGCCGAAAGACAGCGACCAGTTGGCGAGGTCGTCCGTCGTCTCGCGCAGGCTACTGTCCGTGAACTTGACCAGCAGCTTGTTACGCCTACCCCTGCGGTAGAAGAAGCCCAGCCGCCGCAGGTCGGTCGAGCGTGGCGCCGTGGGCGACTCCGCGAACCTGTACCTTATTATCTGTACGCCCATCCGCCTGAACGAACGCACCGTCTCGCGGAGCAAGGCCCGCGCGACGTCCCGGCGCCCCGGAAGGGCCGTCAGGTCGAGTATGTAGCCGTCCTGACCGTGGAAGGCGGCTTTGAGCACGGCGTAGCCGAGCAGCCTCCCCCCTGATCTCACCCCGAGCACCGTTACCGGTGCCTGGGGGGAGCCAGGGCCATAACGCCAGCGCAGGAAGGCCGCATCCTTCTCGGCCAGGCAGGGCACCACCGCCGCGACCCTCTCGAACAGGTCGTCGAAGGTGTCGTCGAAGGAGTCGAGCGTCTCGGCCTCGAGGCCTCCCCCGAAGCCTCTTCCCAGTGCCTCGTCTACAGACTCGAGGCCTCTGTTCATCAGCGCCTGCAAGGGGCGTGGGATCGGAGCGCGCGGGCGGGCGGCGGGCGGCGCGACATACTCCTCGACCTCCTGAGCCTCGGCGCCGGGCCTCTCGGTGAACCCGCGGGCCGGGGCGAACTGCTGCGGGAGTTTGAGGAGCCTCCGCAGGGGCGCGGGGACAGAGGGCATCGGTAGCCGCGAGACGTTCATCAGCTTCGCCGCGTAAGGCAACTCGCCGACCACCTCGGCCCCCAGCCGCGTCTCGATGCCGATCACCGCCGGCACCATGTCGCAGACCACGCAGTTCTCGATCGCGCGGAAGAAGGCCCGCATCAGCATGATGGCCTGGAAGCCATGCTGGGGGAGCACCATGTAGTCCCCCGGCGTGTGGGCGATGACCCTCTGGCCGTCGATCCTGTAGAACTGCGGGAATGCCGTCAGGTGGCCGACGACCTCCCCCTCTTCCGTCGCGGCTACCCAGCGATACATCTTGCCCGCGAGCGGGTGATCCTCATACCAGTGGTAGAGAGCAAAGTAGTAGTCTACCTCGTGTACCTCGGGGAAATCCGGATACGAGAGGATGCGCAACCGTGCGATCTTGTCTTCGAGCTCCTGGCCCTCGACCGACTTCACCGTCGCCTTCATCGATGGTACCCCGGGGAAGCCTTCACGGCCGCAGCCCCTTCCGGTAGCCCTTCCTGATCCACTTTCCTTCTGATCGGTGGCGCAATGAACCTTCCACTCTGTAGGGTTTACGGTGCAAACTGAGAGGGCAAAGTTTAATGTAGCCGTTCGCAAAAGCCAAGCGACGCGCCCGCGGGTCTCCGGTGCTGGCATCCCTCCTGAAAGCAGGCGGCCCACTGTGGTAATGTTCCGATTTTGAGCGGAGATTTTTTTGCTGGACATTTTCGCCAGAGAGGTTGAAGCATCGAATGATTACCCCGATAATTAGCGCCTGTGTGCCGCCGCGATCCGCAGGGCCGGCGGTGCCGATTGGTATCGCGGGAGGGTGACTACTTGAGAGAGATAAGCAAGCCGGGTCGACCGGGTGCCACCCGGCGGTCAGAGGACGAGGCATCGAGGACGCTGAGGCTTAGGCGCAAAAAGACGAGCTACACCCGCAGGCGTCAGATCGCGATCGTCGCCCTGCTCGGCTGTCTATTCCTGGCCGGGATCGCGGCGATCTACTCCCTGGCCGGGGGAAACGACGAGATCAACCGGGGCGTCACCATCGGCTCCGTCGACGTCGGCGGGATGACCAGGGACGAGGCCCGCAAGGCCGTTCTCGACGACGCCTCGGCGACCTTCGAGAAGATATCCTTCGGCACCGGTAAAGAGGGGTTCTCCATGAGTGGTGACGAACTCGGCATAAAGGTCGACGCGGCCTCTGCGGTGGACGAAGCCTACTCCGTCGGACGGAGGGGGGGCCTGTTCGCACACCTCTCCGACGCCTCACGCTCGTACCTGGGAGGGGTGAAGGTAGACCTCGACGCCTCCTACGACGAGGACCAGGCCAGGAGCGCCCTGAAAGAGCAGGCGCAGGAGTTCAACGAGGAACCCCAGAACGCCTCCTTTACCGTAACCGACAAAGGTAAGGTGGAGGTCGAGGAGGCCGAAAACGGGCGCGTCATGGATCAGGGGGAGACCCTGGCGAACCTCGAAGGGGCGCTTAAGAACATGAGCGGGCAGGTGGCCATCGCCGAAGGCCCCCCTCCCAAGCCCAAAATCTCCACGGCCGAGGTCCAGAGCTACAGGCCCAAGGAGGTTATCGGGGAGTACCAGACCGATTTCCTCTGGGACTCTAACCCGAACCGCAAGTACAACATGAGGCTGGCCGCCGACGCCGTGGACAACACCGTTCTCAAGCCGGGCGAGGTGTTCTCGTTCAACGATTTGACCAGGTCACTCGATTACAAGGAGGCGAAGACCTTCTCCAACGGTGGCGTCGGCGTCGCCAACGGCGGCGGGCTCTGCCAGGTGTCCTCGACGCTGTACATGGCGGCCAACTACGCGGGGCTCAACATCGTGGAGCGTCACCCGCACTACGCCGTGCTCCCCTACATAAAGCCGGGTTTCGACGCGACGGTGTGGTTCGGGGAGAACGGCTGGGGCGCCCAGGACATGCGCTTCGAGAACAATACCGACGGCTACATAGTCATCCGCGAGTGGGTCGACGAAAAAGGCTTACTCAACGCCCAGATCCTCGGCCAGCCCACGGGCAAGAAGGTCGAGATGCGCACAGAGAAGATCTACGAGGATCCCGTCAAGGGGATCAAGTGGACCACCTACAAGAAGGTGACCGAAGACGGCAAGGTTCTCCGTGACGGCTTCCTCTACACGTACCGCTACAGCTTCAACCCGCCCGTCCCGGAGAACGCGCCGCACTACAAGGCTACCGCTCCCAGGGTAGCGGGGTGGCCGGATCCCACGAACACCACCGGCTGGGCAACCCCCCACTAGCGCGCCTTGGGCTTCCTCTCTCGCCGCAAGCCGCTCTACAAGCGTCGCCGTCGGCTGCTGCCGGTCGTCGTCATACTGGCCCTGTCGGTGATCGTCGCCGGGGCCCTGTACCTCGCAACCAGGACCCCGGAGGGGACGGCAGGTTCCTCAGGCTCTTCCGAACAGGGTGCTCCTTCTCGGTCCGGCGAGGAGGCAAAATCTGACGAGACCCCCGCGAAAGGGTCAAAGGGGGGAGAGACCACGCCGGAGGAGCCCCCGCCAGACCCCGAGCAGCCCACGCCCGAGGCCGCAGCCTACGTCGCCCTCGCCCCGGAGCTGTCGGGGACGACCCCCCAGAGCATCAAAGGCGTCTACAGGAGCAAGATAGACGATTCGTGGGCCTCCGTGCGCTTCCAGCCCGAGGACGAAGGGAAACCTTTCGTCGTCTTTACCCACAAGGATGGCAAGTACTGGAGGGCCGAGAAGTCCGTCCGCGCCGACGAGCCAAACTACGCCAAGAACGACGTGGTTCCGCTCGCCGGCGTGCCCAAGGATCTCCTGGAGTACCTCTACGCCAAGAACGCGTTCGCGGCCAAGGTTCCCGAGCCAAAAGTCGAGAAGATGGACCTCGATGGCCTGCCCGACGCCGGACCGGCGGAGTTCTCCTCTACGGAGCCGGTGATGGACTCAGTGCCAGAGTCCGACCGCGAGCGGGTGGAGAAGGCCCTGCAAGAGGCGCGCCAGGAGATCGAAAACTACAACGGTGTCGCAGGGCTCTACGTGTGGGACCTCGAAGGGGACTACGGCTACGGGATAAGGCCGGACGAGGAGTTCTTCACTGCCTCCATTATAAAGGTGCCCATTATGGTGGCCGTCTACCGCGAGGTCGATGCTGGCGAGCTCGAGTTCTCGCAGCAGATCGAGATCAAAGAAGAAGACTGGGCCGCCGGGGCGGGATGGTTGCAGTGGGAGAAGGCGGGGACCAAGCAGACCGTGGGGGACTTGCTGCTGCTTATGATGACCCAGTCAGACAACGTCGCCGCCAACGCCCTCGTGCGCACCGTGGGGGGGGCGGATCGCGTCAACGAGGTCGCCCGTTCCATGGGGGCCGAGGACACGCTGCTCTACCAGAAGGTGAGCAGTGAGAGGGGCGCCGTACCGGCCCTCGACAACAGGAGCACGCCCCGCGACATGGCGACCATGATGCGGCAGATAGCCGAGGGCCAGGCCGCGAGCGAGAAGAGTTGCGGGTACATGATCGACCTCATGCACCAGGACACGCTGGACTGGTGGCTCGACGCCGGCCTCCCCGACGGTGTTGATGCGGCGAACAAGGCCGGCTGGCTCTACAGGGTCTACGACGAGGCGGGGATCGTCGAGGACGGCGACCACCACTACGTCATAGCGATCCTGAGCAAGCACGGCGGGGCCGACGTGGACCAGGGACAGCACATGATCGAGAACCTCTCGCAGACAATCTGGGAGTCCGAAGGGTCCTAGCCCGTCGCCTTCCCGGCGGAACGCCGCCTGAGGAGGGCGAAGGCCGACTCGAGCTCCTCCGTCCTCAGAACGAAAGCCACCGCGACGTAGACAGCCAGCGAGGCCCCGCCCACCGCGCCGAGGACGAGGAGGCGCCCTGCAAAGTCAGAGCCGGTCCCGATCAGCAACGTTCCCGTCCTTGCCACGACGTACATGACCGCTCCTGCTGCGAGGATCTTGAGCAGGGAGCGGAGGAGGCGCCGGCCGTCTATCATCCCTATCTCCTGGCGCGTTGCCGCGAGGCTGAGGAGGGCGAGCACCGTGTATGCCATCGCGAGCGCGAGCACCACGCCGGTCACCTCCCAGATGCGGGAGAGGCCGTAGGCGAGGGCCGCGTAGAGCAAGAAGATGGCCACGTTCAACACGGCCGGCGTCTTGGTGTTCTGCCGCGAGTAGAAAGCACGCACGAGGTAAAAGTACACCGAGTAGGCGAGTAGTCCAGCACCGTAGACCACGAGCAACCTGGAGACAGCATGGGTAGCCCCGGCATCGAAGTTCAGGCGCTCGTAGAGCAGCCCGACGATGGGCTCGGAGAGTGAGATCAGGCCGACCGCCGATGGTATGACGACGAAGGCCATCGTCCTGAGACCGAAGGAGAACGTCTCGCGGTAACCGTCGGTGTCCCTGCGGGAGTACTTCTCGGAGAGCTCGGGCATGAGCGCGGTAGCGATGGCGACCACGAACACCCCGTAGGGTAGCGAGAAGATGGCGAAAGCGTAGTTGAGCTCCGCCAGTGCCTCGAACCCCGTCGCCAGGTACGCGCCGAAGAGCTGGAAGCCGACGGAGGCCGCGACCAGCACGACCATCGGCCCGGCGAGCCTGGCCGTGGGGAGCAGCGCGGGGTGGCCGAACTGCGGGCGCGGCCTGTAGCCCAGGGCCAGCATCGTGGGGACGAGGGCCAGGGCCATGACCGCGGCCCCCACCGTCACGCCGAAGGCGAGCACGTAGAGCGCGAGCCGCTGGTCGTTTTCGCGCAAGAAGTAGTAGGCGACGAAGGATGCTATGACTATCAGGTTGTTCAATACGGGGGCGAAGGTGGGCAAAAAGAAGTGCCTGTGGGCCTGCAAGACACCCGTAGCGATCGTGCTTATACCGTAGAAGAACATCTGCAGGACGAAGATGCGGAAGAAGAGCACCGCGAGATCCAGCGTCTTCTCGGCGCTGGCAGTCGAGAGGACGTTCGCAGACTGCCAGTTGGTTACCAGCCGCACAAACGGCTCGGCGAACACTATGCCCACGATGGAAAGGACCACCATCAGCGGCAAGACCAGCGTGAACAGGGCGTTCGTCAGGCGGCGGGCGTCCTCCTCGCCGTGCGTGGTGATGCGGTCCACCAGGACGGGGATGAAGATCGAGTAGAGTATGCCGCCCAAGAACAGCTCGTAGATCAGGCTCGGCAACAGGATGGAGGCCGAGTATGCATCCGCCACCAACCCGTTGGCGAGCACCGCAGCCTGGGCCATCCACCTCGCGTACCCCGTCACCCTGGAGAGGACTGTCGCCACGGAGATCGAGAGCACCGACCTTAGGATGGAGGCCATTAGAGCACGCCTGCTTCGCAGGCTTTCAGCACGGCGCTACGCGCCTTGTCAGCACGCTCCCTTCGGTCGCTGGTCAGCACTTCAGCCGTGCTGCGGGCGTCGCCAGGACGACGGTGCGAGGCTCTCTGGTCGACGAGGCTGACAAGCTGAAATGCTGACAAGCTGAAATGCTCTCTACGGAATCTCCTCGGGGGGCATCCCGATCCACTTCTTATACAGCTTCTCGTAGGTGCCGTCGTCCTTGATCTCGAGGAGGGCCTGGTTGACGGGGTCGACGAGCGGGCTGTCCTTGGGGAACGCTATCCCGTACTGCTCGCCCGTCGAGATGGGCTCGACGAACCTGATCTTTCCGTCGCGTTGTTCGATCTTTCTGTGCGCGGCGGAGAGGTCATAGATCACGCCCTCGACCTCGCCTTTCTCCAGCGCCGTAAAGGCCTCCCCGATAGTCCTGTAAGGTTTGATCTCTCCGATCTGGCCGTCGTCGAGTAGATCTTCGGCCTTGATCTGGCCCGTCGAGCCGGCCTGGACGCCGACGGGCTCATCGGCGAGGTCATCGGTGTACTGGATATCCGAGGATCTGGGTACCAGGAGCGCCTGGTCGGCATTGAAGTAGGGGTCCGAGAAGTCTATCTGCTTTTCACGTTCTTTGGTTATGGTCATCGCCGAGATGGCCGCGTCGAAGAGGTCGGCGTCGAGCCCCCGCAGGATGCTGTCGAATCGGACGTTCTCATACTCGACCTTGAAGCCGGCCCTCTTGCCGATCTCGTTCATGAGCTCTATATCGAAACCTTTGGGCTCGCCCCTGGGTGAGGACTCGAAAGGAGGGTAGGCGATATTGGAGGCGACGGTGATCTTGTCGCCCACCACGCCCGTTGGACCGGTGGTCTCCCCAGGGGCTGCGGCGCCCTCGAAGGACTCGTCGGTCCCGGCGTCGCAGCCGACCAGGAGGACCAGCGCGACGGCTACGGCAACGGCGAGGGCGAGCACCTCCGGAAAGCGGCTCCTCGACCGTCTTGTCACCGTGAACCTTGCCTCCCCTTGTTCTGTGCTCTAGTCCAACCCGGCCGCGGTAGAAAGGGGATCGCGGCCGGACCCGGCCGCCGGCGAGTTAGCTGGGTACGACTTTTCTTTGCGCGGGAGTCCGGCTCCAGGAGCCCCACTCCAAAACGACAATACTAATTACGCGTCGGCATCTGGTCAAGCGCGCCGGGCGTTGCCCGAAAAAGAGGCCCATGCTACGGTGCCGCGTTGCCGGTAACGTCAAAGGGGGACCATGGCAAAGCTCGACGATAGACTCACTGCGAGCATCCGCGACGCAGTACAGGCCAGGCGCGAAGAGGCCGTGAGCCTTTTGCAGCGGCTCGTGCGTACCCCTTCCGCGACGGGCCGGGAAGGGGCCGTGGGGGAGGTCGTGGAGCACGCTTTCTCCGAGCGCGGTCTCGACGTGGACACGTGGGAGGCGACGCCCGAGGAGATGGAACCGTACCGCGAACACGTCGGGGAGCAGGACACTTACGAAAACCGTCCCAACGTCGCCGGCATAAGGAGAGGGAAGGGGGGCGGGCGCTCGATCCTGCTAAACGCCCACGTCGACACTGTCGACCCTGGAGACCCGGCAACGTGGCGGGATGACCCACTCTCGGGAGCCCTGGAGGGCGACCTGCTCTACGGGCGCGGCTCCTGCGACATGAAGGGCGGGCTCGTCACCCACCTCGTCGCCCTGGACGCCCTCTCCGACCTCGATCTAGAACTGCGCGGCGACGTCACCGTGGCGGCGACGGTGGGGGAGGAGAACGGGGGGCTCGGCGCCCTCTCGACCATCCTGCGCGGCTACCGGGCCGACGCCGCCATCATCACCGAGCCGACGCGTCTCGCCCTCGTACCCGCCCAGGGCGGTTCGCTCGTGTTCAGGCTGAAGGTCCCCGGCCGCTCGGCCCACGCCGCCGTCCGCGACGAGGGCGTCTCGGCGCTGGAGAAGTTCGTCCCCATCTTCGAGAACCTGCGCGAGCTGGAGCAGGAACGCAACGGCGTCCTCAGCCACCCTCTCTACGACGGCGTGCATAACAAGGTGCCCATAAACATAGGCGTCGTAAGGGCAGGCAACTGGGCCTCGACCGTACCAGAGTCGCTCGTAGCCGAGGGCCGTGTAGGCCTGATCCCCGGCGAGGAAGTGGACCCCTTCAAGGAACTCGTCTCCGAACGAATGGCCACCGTCGCAGGACGCGACCCGTGGTTGCGCGAACACCCGCCCGAGTTGACATGGTTCGGCGGCCAGTTCGCCCCCGCCGAAGTCGCGTCAGACGCCCCGATCTGCGAGGCCGTAAAGAAGGCCCACGAGCGGGTGACGGGTGAGGAGCCGTCCGTAGAAGGTGTTCCCTACGGCGCGGACATGCGCCTCTTTATCCGCTTCGGGGAGATGCCCTGCGTCATGTACGGCGCCGGGGACGTGAACGTGGCGCACGCACCCGACGAGCACATCAGCGTCACCGAGCTTCTGACTGCGGCCAGCACCCTCGCCTGCCTCCTGGCCGACTGGTGCGGCGTGGATGAGAACCAACGCGATTTGCAGAGGTATTGACCCACTGTGAATCGCTCATTCGGCTACGAGCACGGTGGGCTATGAGCGAAAACGAGAAGCTGACAGGCTGAAGTGCTGGGTTGCTGAAATGGTGCGGGAGGGTCCAGGGGTGCCCCTGGACCCTCCCGCTTTACGTTAGACCGCGACCTCTTCTACCTCCTCTGCCTCTGCCCTCGCGTCTGCGACGTGGCTACGCACCTCCTCTGGCGTAAGGCGCACCGACATGGCGTAGTAGTAGATGCCGATGCTGAAGGCCGCCACGAGAATGATATCTATGCCGAACGGGAGTAGCCCTATGCCGTCGAAGTCTGTCGGGCTCAGGTAGGAGAGTATCCCCAGCCCGATAAAGTACGGCCACAACCATGAACCACCCCGCCAGTCGAGTCTTGGGAGAAACTCCGACGGGTTGACTATGTGGCCTATGCCGAGGAGCACGTAACCGACGGCAATCGCGATATAGAGCCTCCAGAGGACGTCCCAGCCGCTCCAGTAGATGATCAGGTTCGCGATGACGAAGGCTGCGACCGCGATCACCTCGCCGGCCGGCAGCTTGAAAGGCCGCGGGTGGTCAGGCTCTTGGCGCCTCATGGCGCCCAGGGCGAGTGGCACCGTCGCGTACCCCATCACGGTCGCCGAGACGATGAAATTGACG
>JBKPNW010000206.1:0-4655 GCA_046732815.1 Actinomycetota bacterium
CCCTGGAGCGTTGGTAGAGCCTGTTCGTCACCCTGCCGTCGCCTCCCTGGAGGACGTCGTCCTCCAGGGAGGCGAGATCGTCTCCGAGCCCAAAGACAACCGAGACGTAGTCGTCGAGCACCCGATGGAGGAGTGCGCGCAGGATGGCCCCCGACCCCAGGCGCGAGAGGTACGAGCCCTCTTCGAGGCCCTGCTCGACGTCGTGCATTTCTGGGCCTTCTCCGCGCAAGACGGTGATCGCGAGCCCATCCTCAAGGAGGACGTCGAGATCGCCGATCTCCACGGTGCCTGAGTCGTCAAGATATCGGGCTGGGCTCACCATGAAGGTTAACGTTTGTCCCTGGGACTTTAGAATGACTCCCTTGCGGGTTTCGCTGTCCTCCTGCGCCAGCTCCTGCAACTCGAACTGCCGGGCCACGGAGTCCAACTCCTCCCTGCTCGGCTCGACGAGTGAGATCCATACCACCGCTCGAGGGTCCAGGCTGGCCGCGCTGGCGTCACTCAACGAGCGTTTTCCTCCCGCCTTTTTGCCGTCCTCGTAGACGGCGACCATCGTACTCACGCTACCCGTGCTCTCTTCGCGAGATCTTTACTCCCTTTCTGACCGGGCCGAAGGCACCTCGCCCGGGACCTTCCTGTTCTCCAGCGGCGCGGGCGGGAGTCCCGTGACCTCAAGGATCTCCTCTTCATCGAGAGTCTCCCGCTCCAGCAAAGCCTGTGCCAACGCGTCGAGCTCCTTGCGGTGCTTCGTGAGGAGATGGAGTGCCTCGTCGTGGCACTCGCCAATGATCCTTAGCACCTCGGAGTCCACGATGCGGGCGGTCTCCTCGCCGAAGGGCCTCTCCCCGCCGTAACCGCCAGATCCACCAAGGTAAGGGTTGTCGCGCGGTGCGAGTTCTACGGTCCCCAGCTTCTCGCTCATCCCCCAGCGGGTGACCATCCTCCTCGCCAGGTCGGTAGCCTGCTCTATGTCGTTCTCGGCCCCGGTGGTCCTTGTGCCGTAAACGATCTCCTCGGCGCTGCGTCCTCCCAGAGCGCCGATGATCCTCGCCCTGAGGTAAGCTTCAGGATAGTTGTAGCGGTCGTCCTCGGGGCGCTGGTAGGTGACGCCCAGGGCCTGACCGCGCGGCACGATCGTCACCCGGTTTACGGGGTCGGCGCCGGGCACGACGAGGCCAAGGATGGCGTGGCCTCCCTCGTGGTAAGCGATGCGCTCCCGTTCCTCTCGGCTCAGCAGCAGCGGACGCTCGGGGCCGAGCACTATCTTCTCCAGGGCATCCAGGAAGTCCTTCTGGCGAACCTCGTTCTGTTCGCGCCGGGCCGCCAGGAGTGCCGCCTCGTTGACCAAATTCCTGATATCTGCTCCCGAGAGCCCCGGCGTCGAAGCCGCAAGCTCCTCCAGATCCACGCTACGGGCGAGTGGCACGCTTCTCGTATGGACCTCGAGGATCGCCTCGCGACCCACCTTGTCTGGGAGGTTGACCACCACGCGCCGGTCGAAGCGCCCGGGCCTAAGCAGGGCCTTGTCTAGCACGTCGGGCTGGTTGGTTGCGGCCAGCACGATCACGCCCTCCTTGGAAGAGAAGCCGTCCATCTCGGTGAGGATCTGGTTTAGGGTCTGCTCCTGCTCGCTAGATCCCCCGATAGCCGTCTGGCCGCGGGACCGTCCTATGGAGTCGAGCTCGTCGATGAAGATGATCGCAGGGGCGTTCTCGCGCGCCTGCTTGAAGAGGTCCCTGACGCGGCTTGCGCCCACCCCCACGAACAACTCGACGAACTCGGAGGCGCTCAAGGAGAAGAACGGAACCCCCGCCTCTCCCGCCACAGCCCGCGCCAGGAGCGTCTTGCCCGTTCCCGGCGCTCCCACCAAGAGCACGCCTTTCGGGGCCGCCCCACCAAGGCGCGTGTACTTCTCAGGATCCTTGAGGAAATCCACGATCTCGACCAGCTCGTTCTCGGCCTCGTCTATGCCGGCGACGTCCTCGAAAGTTACCCTGGTGCCCTTCTCCTGGTCGTAACGGCGGGCGCGGCTCCGGCCGACGCCCGTGAGGGCGCCGCCAACGCCACCACCCTGCTGCTGCGCGCGCCTATAGAGCCAGATGTAGCCCCCGATCAGGAGCAGTGCCGGACCGAAGGCGAAAAGCAACGTCTGCCACAAGCCTCCGCCCTCCTGTACCGGCTTGGCGCTGATCTCGACCCCGTTGTCTATCAAGACCTTCTCCAAGTCGGAATCGACGAAGGACGGAAGCACGGTTGTGAAGCTCTTGGAGGTGCGCGTAGGCTCCGAGCCTCCCTCTCCTTTGGACGGGTAGGTGACCGGCTCCTCGAAGCGGCCCTCGACGGTGTCCCCCTGGCTGTAGATCGCCTCGACGTTACCAGCCCTGACCTCCTCCTTGAAGAAGGTGTAGGGAACTTCGAGGGGGGCTTCCGGGCCGGGGAAGAGGAACCTGAAAAGGAGGAAGTTCGCGAGCAGTATAAGCGCGAACCACAGCCATGTCCTTCTGGGCGGCATGGCGCTCCGTTCCCCCGCTCCGGGCGCGCGCCGCGGTTCGTTCGGGGTGCTCTCGGAAGAGCGGGGGTCCCTCTCGGTGGTGTTGGTGTTGTCTTGCGGCGTGGTCATCGGGTACCTCCGTCGGCGTGCTCAAGCCTCGGTCCACTTGCGCAGATATACTCAGCCGCCCAGGAACTGACCATTGGCGCTGATAAGGCGGCGAACCATTGCGGACAGTGTACGCGGGTCGTCAACGAAGTGGCTATGCGGTCTAAGAGGTAGGTCTCGCGGACCTTCTGGCGGATGAGATCGATGATTACGGCGACTATCTCCTGCCGCCAGCGCCGGTCCCGAAGCCCCGCGGTATGTACCCTTCGCTCATCTTCATTACTTCCTTGCCCTTTCCCTCGCCATCTGCCCGTTGTGAAGGCCCGCATTAGCAAACGCCGAAGATGGCGGGACCAAGACCGAGACAATCAAGGGACGCAGCCGCGATGAGCAAAACCACCACAATCAAGATAAAGACGCGTAGCACTACTACTCACCTCCCACTTCTTGATATTACAATGACAATGAAATATTGTCCCTCTTCTTCGGGGAGACGTCTGTCCATTTCGGCGAGCCGAGGGGCGATGTGGTGCTAAATCGCGAACGTCTGGGGGCTGCCGCGGAGCAACAGCAGAACCGGCGGTCCCTCACCCCTGCGAACGGCGTTGATGCTCGCTCCTTTCGTCTCGACACGGACCCACTCGAAGCCCTCATATATATTAGATCTTCCCTAGTGCGTATTGTAGATCTTCCGACTGCATACCAGGGGAATGGCGCGGTCCCAGCCGGAGTTATGGAATCTTGCCTTCAACTCAAGCCGGTTGCGAGGGGTTGCGCCTCGTATACCATGTATGTGGAAAGCATCCTTCGTGGTGACGCTTCCACGAGCCTCTCGCCTATGTCCTTAGCGACCGGTGCGTAGATCCTCCTTCCGGGGGCCGCTGCGACCGCGCTCAAGATCGCCTCCGCGACGACCTGCGGCAGCGAGACCATGATCACGTGGGAGCCTTCGGCCTCGGTGATCGTGGCCCCGGCGCGTTCGGCCATGGAACGGACGACGTCGGCACCGGCAGCCTTGTCGCCGCTAGCAACCACTGCCCAGGACGGCAGCATCTTCCAGGCGGGTTCCCCGGTCGGCTCGGAGAACGCCGACTCGGTGACGGGGCGCTGGATGGCGGCCATCACGGCGGGCAGGTCGGCAGCGAAGGCGTCGTGGATTCTTTCGGGTTCGATCGCGAACTCCACCGCCGTCTGCCCTCCCTCTCCGGTCGGGTACTGGAGTGGCATCAGGGCCGTCATCAGTACGCTGTCCTTGGAGTCGCCCTCGATCTCGCCCAGGCTCTCACCTTCGTCCGGGGCGAAGGCGGAGAAGTAGACCAGGCCGAGGAGGTTTTTGGCATTGGTGGCGGTGTTGGTGATGATCGCACCGCCGTAGGAGTAGCCGACGAGGATGACCGGGCCCGGAGTCTGATCGATCAAGCTGGCGATGTAGGCGGAGTCGTTGGAGATGCCGCGCAGCGGAATTGCGGGGGCCGTAACGATCCGTCCTGCGGGTTTGTGTTCATGGGGTTACCTCCTGGTGTCTCCCTTTTCGACCGTCATAGCAGTAGGGTCAGTCTTTCTAGGTAGCGGCCCGAGCAGGCTGGCCTGGCCGACATCCTCGATGGTGAGCATCCCGACCAGCTCTCCTTCCTCCTCGACCGGCAGCGCCCTGAGGCCGCTCTTCTGCAGCGCTCGAAGACCCTCCTCGAAAAGGTCGGCCCCAGAAGAGATCGTGGGGACATTCGTCTTCATCAGGTCGCGGACGCTTGCGTACCTCTCAGGGGAGTGGGCCGCGGCCATGATCTCCTCGCGCGTGATCATGCCTAGGAGCCTACCGCTCTCGTCTAGAACGGGGAAGTCCTCCTGGTAGCCGTGTATGACCGAGTCAAGAACCTGCCCGAAGGTGTGGTAGGGCGTAACGGTTTCGGTGCGGGGCTTGGTACCCATGACGTCCGAGACACTAAGGCCGCTTGTCTGCTCCCGCTGTCTCACCATCTGGGCCTCTCCGTTCGCGCCGAAGAAGATGAAGACCCCGATGAGGGCGAGAAGGAAGTTGCCGCCGAGCAGTCCTATC
>JBKPNW010000207.1:0-2794 GCA_046732815.1 Actinomycetota bacterium
GGCCGCCGCGAGGCCCACAACAGCACCGAGCGAGAAGAAGAGCAAAAAGAAAGAGACGGTGAGAAGCTCACCGACGAAGGCAAGAGCCGCCAGCGCAACCCAGAAAATGATTTCCCAGTCCAAGTCTCTTGCCTCCTGGTATAAGTTTACACCACCACCGCCAGCGCGGAACCGGGTTTCGTTCACACGACCGGCCTACAATACGCCCGTGGCATCGGACGAGCGTTTCACCCGGCAGGAGAGGAGATTATGGAACCCACACGCGTAGTTCTCGACTGTGACACCGCGAACGAGGTAGACGACCAGTTCGCCATCGCCCACGCGCTCGGAGCGCAGGAGGGGACGCTGGACGTGCGGGGTGTGATCTCCGTGCACAACACGACGGCCCACGGTCCCGGCTCGCGCGACATGTACCAGGAGGAGGCCGAGCGGGTGGTCGCCCTCTGCGGGAGCGACGTACCCTGCATCCCTGGCGCGGAGCGCCCTATGGAGAGCATGGAGGACCTGGCGCCGAGCGCAGGCCTGGAGTTACTCGTGGAACAAGCGCGCATAGGTCCGCTTACCGTTATCGCCACGGGACCGGCGACGGACGTGGCCTCGCTGTTCCTGGCCGCGCCGGAGTCGCGGGAGAACGTGCGCGTCGTCTGGCTCGGAGGGTTCGGTGACGAAGCCAGCTACAGCGTCTGGCAGAACAGGATGGGAGAGCTCAACGGCAGGGCCGATATCGCGGCCTACCGCGCGTTGCTGGAAGAGCCCGTGGATCTGCTGCACATTCCCACGTGGCCAGCGCCGGCGAAGATACTCGTAGATGCAGCCTCCTTCGCGGAGGAGTTGCGCGCGCTCGGAAGGCCCATCGCCTCGTACCTGGCCGAGATCCTGGAGCTCTGGGCCAGCGAGTACGGCCAGCCCGAAAGGCGTAAGGAACTGTGGGACCTGGCCTGCGTCGCCGCCGTCGCCGATCCCGAATCCGTAACGGCCAGAGCACAAGCTGCCCCTACCCTGGACGCGGCTGGTGCACACGACTTTACCCAGCCAGGAAGGGAAGTGGACGTGGTCTCGGACCTCGACGAACGACGAATACTCGCCGGTCTCATGGAAACGCTAGCGCGCCACCCAGTTGGGGAGAGGTCCTGAGCAACCGACTTCTATGAGAAGGCATACGTCGTCAAGGACGCCGTGGCGGGCCTGTCGCAGAAGCCGCGGAGCCCGAACGTTGTCTCGTTCAAACGGGCTCGGCAAAATGCCCGAAACCATTACCCAACGATCGCTCGAGGAATATGACACATCGCCACAAAGACCTGAAACCTGAAGCCTATGACAGAGCGTCAGCGATGATGCGGCTATGATCGAAGGCCAACTCTACGGCGTTCGGGTCGAGGACGTCGACCTCGGAAGCGTCGGAGGCGGCCTGCATCTGGCCGCCCAGGACGCGGGCCAGGAAGGCGATGCTTACGTTGTGGCCGCGCGGGTCGCGGTCGGGTTCGGAGTAGACGCCGACGAGGCGTGAGATCTCCACGGCGAGGCCCGTCTCTTCGGCGGCCTCGCGCACGGCGGCCTGATGGACCGTCTCCCCCAACTCCACGAAACCTCCTGGTAGCGCCCAATGGCCCTCGAAGGGGTCGCTGCCGCGGCGGATCAAGACCACCCCAGCCTCGGAGGGGATCACCACGTCGACCATCAGCTTCGGCGTCTCCGGTTCTGCCAAGGTTCGTACCTCCTGCGTTTCCGCACTTTCGAAAGGTTATAGCGTATCCGCACGGTCACTTCCGCCTCCGATGAGTCCCCGTGCGGACTAACAAGTCGGGCGCAACCCCGGCACCGTTCTCATCGACGACCGGCATCTCCGGCGAAAGCGAGTATGCTCTGCAGGATGATGGGTGTTTACGGGTGAAGATACTCTGTATCAGCGACCGGGTGGAGTCGATGCTCTACGGCCCCAGGCTGACCTCCTATGCCAGCGGCGTCGAGGCGGTGATCTCCTGCGGCGATCTACCCTTCGAATACCTCGAGTACATCGTCACCTTCCTCGGCGTCCCGGTCTACTACGTGCTCGGGAACCACGATCCCGGTCCAGATGGCCCCGAGTACCCAGGGGGCTGCACGCCACTCGACGGAAGGGTCGTGGAGGTAGAGGGCGACGGGGTGGTGCTCGCCGGGCTCTCCGGGTCTGCGCTCTACTCGAGCGGTCCCAACCAATACACACAGCGCCAGATGCGCCACCGGGCGCGGGCGCTCTCGGTAAGGATCCGTTGCCGAAGGCTCGTCGGCCGTAAGGTGCCCCGGATCTTCGTATCCCATTCCCCGCCTTTCGGCCTCGGCGACGAGGAGGATGTGGCCCACGTCGGGTTCGAGTCCTTCGTCGGCCTCATCGACAGGCACCAGCCCCCCCTGTGGCTGCACGGGCACGTGCACCTTTATGGGCCGGATCGGGAGCGGGTCCTACAGAGAGGAGAGACCAGGATCGTCAACGTCTACGGTCACAGGATAATCGACTTGTGACAGCGGGTTTTGGAAGGGTTCCCCTTCCAAAACCCGCGCTGGTCAGCTAGTCAGCCAGTCAGCTTTTTGTTCTCGCTGACTTGCTGAAATGCTGAAGTGCTGAAATGCTGACCCCTTGTTGGCGGGGCCGGGGGACTGTAGATTGGACCAGCATGGATCCCCACGAGCAATCCGACCGAGACTTTTCACGCGCCCGCAGGAAGGCCTTTCTGCGGCGGATCGGCGCGTACCTGCGCAGGGACCCTGGCTCTAACCAGCTGCTCTCCTTCGACGAGGTCAAGGGGGCCCTGGGGGC
>JBKPNW010000208.1:0-20862 GCA_046732815.1 Actinomycetota bacterium
CCATAGGATGCTCCTCCGGCGTGGGATGCTTTTCGTAGTCCATGTCGTGCAGGAGGCCGGTTATGCCCCACCTCTCCTCGTCCTCCCCAAAGCGGCGGGCGTAGGCCCGCATGGCGGCCTCGACGGCAAGCATGTGCTTGCGCAAGGAATCACTCTCGGTCCAGGCGCACACAAGCTCCCAGGATTCTTCACGATTCAAAACGTCTCCCTTCGGTCGACAGGCTACCTAACCTCCTTTGTACGATACGTTTATGATGCTGCCCGGCGCGTTTGTTTGCTGGACGGATCTGGTGGTTTCGCCCGCTATGAGGACGACCTTGAGGGCGCCATCGCCCCCGCCCTGTTTCTCGATGCGGCAGGAGAGCCGCCGTCCTTTCAGGTCGAACGCGAAGCGCTTGGGAACCTGTCCGCTCAGCACTTCCCGTTGTTCTCCCACCGAGCAGAGACCGGAGAACATGGTCTTGGGGTCCCCTTCCAGCCGGATCATGACTTCGGGCTCGCCGCGGGGCTCTTCGCCGAGGGTGACCTCCGGAGGCGATGGTTCACCCGTCGTCTCTAGTACGGTTGTGGGAGGAGGGGTCGTCTCCTCAGCGATCTTCGTCTTCCCTCCCTGAGGGTTGTTTTCCTTCGTATGCTTGGCCTCTTCCGAGCAGGCCCCGGTGAAGAGCAACACGATGAGCAGCATCGCCGCCGGCACGATCGTACGGACTCTTGCGGGCTCAAAGGAGATCACGGGCGTATATTCTAACCGACGAGGTCGTCGCCTTCTCTCGTACTCTCCCCGGATAACTCTAGGGCCCTCTTGAAGATGGTGTCGAGCATCTCGGGGGTGAGGACGCCGGTAAAGGTGTTCTGCTGCGATGGATGGTAGCAACCGAGGAGCAAGAAAGGGCCCGCTCTGCACTCGGCACCGTGGGCGAACTTCGGCTTCGGCCTCTTCCCGAGCATCCGCAGGGCCGCGTCCCAGGCGAAGGCGCCGAGGCAGACGACGACCTTCGCATCGAGCAGTTCCCATTCGCGGGAGGCGTAAGGCAGGCAGGCGTCGCGCTCGTTGGGGGTCGGCCTGTTCTTGGGTGGGGCGCAGCGGACGGCGGCCGAGATCCAGAGCCCGGTGAGTCGTAGCCCGTCGCCCTTGCTGCGTGAGACCGGCTTGTTGGCAAAACCCGTGCGATGCAGCGACGCGAACAGGAAGTCCCCGGAACGGTCGCCGGTGAAGAAGCGCCCCGTCCTGTTCGCCCCGTGGGCCGCCGGAGCGAGGCCGAAGACGACGACGCCAGCCTCGGGATCGCCGAAGCCGGGTACCGGACGCCCCCAGTAGATTTCGTCCTTGAACGAAGCCCTCTTCTCCCTCGCGACTTGTTCGCGCCAGGCAACAAGGCGCGGACACCGCCGACAGGAGACGATCTCCCGCTCCAGAGAAGCGAGTTCCTCGCTCCTTAGCACGCTACGCCCTGCGGGTTCCGCTCGTCAGCACGCCTGCTACGCAGGCTTGTCAGCATTCAGCACGCTCCAGCCTCCGGCTGTCGCTCGTCAGCTGGTCAGCATTCGCGAGCCCTTGCTGACTAGCTGACAAGCGAAGGCGCAGCCTGAGCGTGCTGACAAGGCGCGAAGCGCCGTGCTGACAAGCTGCCGGAGGCAGCGTGCGCTCAAGCGCCAAAGCGGTTGAGCTTTAGGGCGTGACCCATGAGGTGGCCCATGATCTCCTCAGCCGGGAACACGCCGAGAGAGCCGCCCGCACACGACCGCTCCCCGAAGCTGTCGGCAGTGGGGAGGGTGTAAGGGGAGGCGAGCAGGAACGGTACCCCGTGCCAGGAGTGGCTCTTCAGCTTGGCCGGAGTCGCGTGGTCACCGGTGATGGCGAGGGCGTCGGGGCCGAGGTCGAGCAGCCCGGGTATCCTGGTGTCTACCTCTTCGATCACGGAGGCCTTCCTGTCGAAATCTCCATCCTCTCCCGCGGCGTCCGTCGGTTTGATGTGGAGGAAGAAGAAGTCGTGGTCGTCCCAGTTTGCCTCGAGCGTCTCGAATTCTCCGGCGATACCCTCCCCCTCTTTGAGTAGTTCCATCCCGGCAAGTCGGGCCAGGCCCTTGTACATCGGGTAGCTCGCGACGGCTGCGGCGTCGAGGTCGTAGGTCTGGTCGAAAGAGGGGAGGGCCGGGTGCATCCCGAAGCCACGCACGAGTACCGTGTTCGCCGGGTGCTGGTCGGCGAGGATCTCGTTCGCCTGTTCCACGAAAGAGTTTGCGATCTTGGCACTCTTTCTCGCCTCCTGTGACCCGTCCGTCGTCTCTACTCGCAGTGGTTTTAGGCCCGTGCGCTGGGGGTCGGAGTCGGCCAGGGCGTCGGAGAGTCCCTGGCCCCTGAAGATGGCGACGGCCCTGTACTCCTTCTCGTGCACGACGAAGACCTCGACGCCGTCGAGATTCAAGCTGTCGTTCAATAGCCCGACGAGCTCCTCGCCCTTCTCGGAGGGGATGCGGCCGGCCCTACGGTCCGAGATCTTGCCTGATTGGTCTCTGGTCGCGAAGTTTACGCGGGCCGCCAGATCGCTCTCGCCGAGGTCGAAACCGACGCCAAGGGCGCTAAGGACGCCGCGACCGACCTGGAAGCGGATGGGGTCGTAGCCGAAGAGACCGAGGTGGCCGGGGCCGCTCCCTGGGCTGACCCCTGCCGAGACGGGGCGCGAGAGCCCGAGGTCGGAGCGGGCGGCGAGGGCGTCGAGGTGCGGGGTGTCCGCGGCCTCCAGCTCCGTCTGGCCCGAGGGGTCCACAGGCAACCCTCCCAGGCCGTCCAGGACGAGCAGCATGATCTTCGTGTCCGTCTTGACGGACAGCTCTCGCATGAGGTTGAGATCCAAGACAGAGTCCTTTCCTATTTCGGCGCGCGCCGGAAGTCTAACAAAGAGGATCTGTATAATCTCCGCTTGTAGATACGGCCCTCGAGGACGGTAGATGAAGATAGAGATCATAGACCTTGACTTCATGGATACCGGGCAGGTCATAGCCTCGTTCCTACTGCTCGGCGAGGACGGAGCTTCGGCCGCCCTCATCGAGACCGGCCCGACGACCAGCCTCGACAGGCTCACCGCCGGACTGAAGGATCGCGGCGTCTCCCCCGAGGACGTGAGGCAGGTCTACCTTACGCACATTCACCTCGACCACGCTGGCGCGTCGGGACACCTCTCGGGGCTGCTGCCGAACGCGACTTTCTACGTGCACGAGGTGGGATACCCGCATCTGGTCGACCCCTCGAAGCTCGTAAAGAGCGCGACCCGCATCTACGGTGAGAGAATGGAGGAGCTCTGGGGCGAGGCGCATCCCGTGCCCGAAGACCGGATAGTCATACTGAAGGATGGGGAAGAGACCAAGACCGCGGGAGGCGTCCTCGTCGCCCACGACACACCGGGCCACGCTTACCACCACCTCGCCTACCTGGAGCCCGACTCGGGCGCGCTCTTCACCGGTGATGTGGCCGGTATCAGGCTGCCTGGCCAGTCCTACATACGTCCGCCGACACCGCCGCCCGAGATCGACATCGAAGCGTGGGTACAGAGCATCAACCACATGAGGCAGATAGACCCCGCAAGCCTCTGGCCCACACACTTCGGGAGCTACGAAGACGTCGGGCGGCACCTGGGTGAGCTGGAGCAGCGCCTCCAGGACTGGTTGCTCTTCGTCGAAGGACAGATGGATGACGGCGCCGACCGCGAGGAGATCTCCGACCAGCTGCGAGCGAAGGGAGACGCCGAGATGCTCGCCGAGGGCTTTGCCATCGCGCAGTCGGAGCGTTACAGCCTGGCCGGCAGCTATCCTATGCTCACCGACGGCCTCATGAGGTACGTGACCCGGCGGCGCGAGAAACGTTGAGGCCGGGCGCCTCCCCTACAGTCGAGCCGGAATCGTGACGAAGACAGAGATTCAGCGCCAGGGAGAACGGAGACTTGTTGGCTAGAGGCCTGATCCTGATCGCGGTGATCGTGCTGATCCTCGGCGGGTTGTTCTTCCTGCTGCGCCCCGATACCCCGGCCGGCGCGCCGCGCGACCGGACGTTCGACCTCTCCGTCGAGGGTGGCGAGATGAGCCCGGAAGTGATCTCCGTCAAAGAGGGCGACCGCGTGACGCTCGATGTGAGGTCGGATAAGTCCATGGAGTTCCACATGCACGGCTACGACCTGGAGCGGGAGGTGGAGCCGGGAAAGGCGACCGAACTCCACTTCAGGGCGGATCTCACGGGACGCTTCGAGATCGAAGACCACGAATCGGAGAAGGAGCTCGGCGTGCTCCAGGTGCGCCCGCGGTAGTGAACGTGCAGTCCCATCGCATCGCGGTCGCCGCTGTCGCGTTCTCATTTATCCTTACCGACGCCCGTCCTGCGCTGGCCCACGGCTTCGGACCTACCTACGACATCCCCATCCCACTCTGGCTCTACCTCTACGGCGCCGCAGCCGCGGTGGTGCTCGCTTTCTTACCGCTGGCACTCTTCTCCCGCAAGGAGAGGGACACCGACGCCGCCTACCGGTATCCCCGCTTCGATCTGTTTCGCGTCCGGCTCCTCAGGACGCTCCTGACCTCGCGCCCGCTCACCGGTGGCCTGCGCCTGCTCTCGGTCGTGCTCTTTTTCGTCGTCGTGATAGCCGGCCTGATTGGTCTGCAGACCGGCTTCAACATCGCCCCGACGTTCGTGTGGGTGACATGGTGGGTCGGCCTTAGCTTCTTTACCGCCCTAGTGGGGAACCTGTGGCCGCTCGTGAACCCCTGGAAGGTGCTATTCGACCGGGCCGAAGGTCTCTTCCGCAGGTTCGGTTATAGGGACAGACTCGAGCTCGGCGCGCCCTACCCCGAAGCCCTCGGTGTCTGGCCCGCCGTGGGACTCTACCTCGTTTTCGTCTGGACCGAGAACGTCTTCGATGGTTCTTACGTACCGCGCAACATCGCCCTCTTCGCCCTGGCTTACACCCTGATCACACTCTACGCCATGGCCTTCTTCGGCAAGGAGACCTGGCTGCGCCGCGGAGAGGCGTTCTCCGTGTTCTTCGGCCTACTCGGCCGCTTCGCGCCCACGGAGGTAAGGGTGAAGGACCCGAGCGTCTGCCGGGGTTGCGAGGGCTGTAGCGGTGAGGCGGGAAGGTGCGTGAACTGCTACGAGTGCTTCGCCCGCGCCGCGCCCGAGGAGCGCGAGTTGAACCTGCGTCCTCCCGCGGTCGGCCTCGGATTGCCGGAGAAGGTGCCGCAGGGAGGGGCCGCGTTCGTGATCGTGGTCCTGGCCGGCGTAACCTTCGACGGCCTGCTCCAGACCCCGCTGTGGCTCGAGATCGTGCGTCTCACCCCCATTACCCAGACTCTGGGCGTGATCCTGTTGCCATTACTCTTCTTCGGCATCTACCTCGGCTTCGTTGAGCTCAGCCGTATCCTCGGTGGGGGAGGGGAGACGGGGTTCAGGCGGTTCGCGGCCGCTTACGCGTTCTCCCTCGTGCCGATCGCGATCGCCTACCAGATGGCCCACTACTACACGTATTTGCTCATCCAGGGGCAGATGATCATCTCCCTCGTGTCCGACCCTTTAGGATGGGGATGGAACCTCTTCGGCACCGCCGCTTTCGAGCCCCACTACGGCATCGTCGGGGCCGGGTTCGTCTGGTACTCGCAGGTCGCGCTCATCGTGGCCGGGCACGTGATCGCCGTCTATCTCGCCCATGCGATCTCCTTGCGACTGCTGCGCGACCCTGCACGCGCCTTTCTGAGCCAACTGCCGATGCTCGTCCTGATGGTCCTCTACACCATAACCAGCCTCTGGATCCTGGCCCAGCCCATCGTCAGGTAGGGACTAATCATTCATTTCTACTCCCCACTCCCTCGCCCCTGGTGTGGTACATTCCAGGGTACTCGAATGCGACGATGGTCTACCCGGGGGGAGCAGACTAGAACGGGCCTGGGTGAGCATGAGCGGCGAAGTCGGCAACCCGCATACAGGGCCGAAGATAGGCAAGACCCTGCGGCTGGCCCGCGAGAAGCGAGGGCTATCGCTCCATCAGGTCGAGGATGTGACGAAGATCCGGGCCAGGTACCTCCGCGACCTGGAAAACGAGAACTTCGACGTGCTGCCAGCGGTGTACGTGCTCGGGTCCCTCAAGACCTACGCCGAGCACCTCGGACTGGACGGGGCGGCCATGACCGCGGAACTCAAACGCTGCCAAAGGTCCTTGCAAGCAGAAGGAGATGAGGCAAGAGAAGATCCCCCATCGCGCGAGCCGCGTGGGTTCTTGACATCCCTGGGCCGTCTTTTCGGCATCGGCGAGACGGTCGAAGACGAAGCGGGCACGGTGGCCGGCCCCGTTCGCGGCACCGGCCTGCACGTGAGCCTGGCGGTGGTTCTGGTTTTCGTCTTTGCCACCTACCTCGCGCCGAGCTTCGGGACAGAAGGACAACCGTCGGTCTCGCAGGTGCGCGAACCGACGGTCTCGCAGACTCCTTCCATGCTGGCCCAGGGCAGCGATATGCTGGTCGATAAACCCTATACCGAGGGTGGGAACATAAACTACCAGTCCGAAAAGCAAGCCCACGTCCGCGGGAGAGAGACCGCAAGAGACGACATTGCCGAGGCGGTTGCGGGCGAACAAGTTAGCCATCCACCTCAGACGGCGCAAGCACCATTATCATCGGCTAGCTCATTCGAAAGCGGACCCGCAAACGCGTCAGCGAGCTCGGCGGCGAGCGCCCCGTCGAATACCCCGGCGAACGCGTCACCCGCGTCCACCGTATCCCCACCCACGCCTGCTCCAACCAGGATTCGAACTGAACAGGTGGCCCAAGAAGTGCCCGACGAAGGAGGCGAGGTTGCCGCTGTTCCGGCCTCCCCACCTGCTCGCGTGTCCGGCAGCCCGGGTACTCACGAGACGCAAGCCGATAGCGTCGATGCTCCTCCTCTGGGCAATGGGATCTACAGACAGGATCCCCAACGAGGCGGAGAAGCTCAAAGAATCCGCATAGTGACCTCACAAGAGACTTCTCAAAGTTCCTCTATCCGAGAGCGCCAGGTCTACCAGCACTAAAGCGGTGCACACGCGTGTCGACCTACCGCGTATCCGCCCAAAAGCGTTCAACGAAAACAACTAGCTGACCAGCTAAAGTGCTGACCGGCCGAAATGCTTGCAAAGAGGCTTTGCCTCCTTGCAACCTATCCGTTCTTGACGGCTTCGTTTACGTCTTGCAGACCCTGCTTGGCGTCGGAGAAGAGCATCATGGTCTTCTCGGTGTCGTAGAAGAGGGGGTTGTCCACGCCCGCGAAGCCTGGGCTCAGGGAGCGTTTGATGAAGATTACATGCTCCGCGTTCTCGACGGTGAGGACGGGCATCCCGCTTATGGGGCTCTCCACCTCGGGGTCGTTGGCGGAAGGGTTGACCACGTCGTTGGCGCCGACGATGATCGCGGCGTCGGCGTCATCGAATTCCGGGTTTATGTCTTCGAGGTCGTAGAGCTTCTCGTAAGGGATGCCGACCTCGGTCAAGAGCACGTTCATGTGTCCCGGCATCCTTCCGGCCACCGGATGGATGCCGAAGAGGACCTCTTTGCCCTCGGACTCCAGCGTCTCCACGAGGTCTCGCATGGCCTGCTGGGCCTGGGCGACGGCGAGGCCGTAGCCGGGCACGATGATGACTTTTTCGGCGTCGTCAGCGAGGTATTCGCCGACCTCCGAGGCGCTCGCGTCGTTGACCTCCCGGTCCTCTTGCTGCCCGCCCGAGCTCGTTCCCGAGGCGGCGATGCCGGCGAAGATGATCTTGCCCAGAGGACGCCCTAAAGCGCCCGACATGAGCCTCGTCAGGATGGTCCCCGAGGCGCCGACCAGCGTACCGCTGATAATAAGGGCGTAGTTGGAGAGCACGAAGCCTGAGGCCGCCGCCGCAAGACCGGTGAACGCGTTGAGCAACGAGATCACGATGGGCATATCAGCCCCGCCGATGGGGATAACAAACAGGACGCCGAGCAGCAGCGCGGCACCCAGGATCAAGTACAGCGAGACGAGCGGCGAGAGCACGAGTCCGCCAGCGAGGATATTCGCGGAGAGAAGGAGGATGCCCAGGAAAATGGCGGCGTTCACGACCTGTTGCAAAGGGAACGTCACCGAGCCGGTCAACGCCAGTTCCTGGAGCTTCGTGAACGCGATGATGCTCCCGGCGAAGCTCACCGTCCCGATAACGACGCTGAAGAGCACCGCGATGGAGGAGACGAGCGTCTCCTGACCCTGGCCCAGCGCCTCCACCCGGTAGAACTCCGAGACGGCGATGAGCGCCGCCGCGCCGCCCCCCACGCCGTTGAACGCAGCGACCATCTGCGGCATCGCCGTCATCTGCACCCGTTGGGCCGCGACCGCCCCGACCACCGACCCGACCAGGACCCCGCCCACGATCTCGCCCGCGCTCAGTACCTGGTCTATGTCGGCGACGAAGACGGTGGCGATCAGGGCGATGACCATCCCGATCGCGGCGAGCGTGTTCCCCGAACGGGCCGTCTCGGGCGTCCTCAGGCGGCGGATGCCGTAGATGAACAGCGCGGCGGCCGCCAGGTAGGCCAAAAACGGTGCGACCTGCAAAAGGCTAGTCCTCTCTCCTCTTGACGCGCTTCTTGGGCGGGCCGAACATGCCGAGCATCCGGTTCGTGACCCAGAAGCCGCCGACCACGTTCATCGCTCCGAAGACGACGGCTATCATGCCGACGGTCGTGGTGAAGCCGTCCGAGGCAGAGGCCAGCGCGATGATCGCGCCGACCAGCACGATCCCGTGTATGGCGTTGGTCGCGCTCATCAAGGGCGTGTGAAGCAGGTTCGGCACGCGGGAGATCAACTCGAACCCGAGGAACGCCGAGATGACGAAGATTGCGAGTTCGGCGAGTAGTTGTGAGCTCATCCGGCCTCCTGGAGCGCTTCTCTGGTCGGCTCGTGGCGGATCTCGCCCCCATGCGCGATACAGGTCTCGCCGATGATCTCATCCTCGAAGTCGAGATCGAGGTGCAGGTCCTTCTCGTCTTTGTCTTCGGACCTATCTTCGGTGATGTGTCCGATGAGGTTGTACATGTTACGCGAGTAGAGCTGGCTGGCGTGTATGGGCATCGTGCTCGGCAGGTTTACGGGACCGACGATCCTGACCCCTTCGTGCTCGACGGTCTCCCCGGCCTCGGTAAGCTCGCAGTTGCCCCCGCTCTCCGCGGCGAGGTCGACGATCACGCTCCCCGGCTTCATGCTCTCGACCATGTCCTTGTCCACGAGCTGTGGGGCCTTCCTGCCGGGGACGAGCGCGGTCGTGATCACTATGTCCATCTTCTCCATACGCTCCCTGATGAGCTTCTGGTCCTCGTCGAGCTTCTCCTGGGACCACCCCTCGTCGTCCTCTGCGGAGCCGTCCTCTTCCTCCTCTTCGCCATCGACGATGTAACGGTCCCGCGGCGGTTCGGCGTAGGAGTAGAAGCCCAGAGAGGTCATCAGCTTCCGCCACCCGGTGGGCTCATACTCCTCGAAGCCGTCTTCCTCCGCTTCGTCTTCCTTCTCGTCCTCTGAGTCTATAAAGGTGGCGCCGAGTGACTCGGCCTGCTCTTTGGTCTCGGGACGGATGTCGTAGGCGAAGACCTCGGCCCCCAGGCGGTTCATGATCGCTATGGCCTGCAAGCCCGCGACCGCCACCCCGAACACCATGACGTTCGCCGCCTTGGTCGTACCCGCGGCCGTGGAGAGCATGGGGACGTACTTGCCGATCGTGTCGGCCGCGATGAGCGCGCACTTGTAGCCGGCGATGGAGCCCATCGAGGAGAGCGCGTCCATGGCCTGCGCCGCGCTGGTGCGCGGGACCGCCTCGTTGGAGAAGACCGTCACGCCCGCTTCGGCGAGCTTCTCGACGAGCCCGGGCTCCTGCGGCCCGTTGAGGAAACAGACCAGGACCTGGCCCTCGCGCAAGAGCCCGATCTCATCCTCCGTCGGGCTCTGCACCTTGATGATGATGTCTGCCCCGTCGTAGACGTCCGCGGCGCCGTCTACGACCGTCGCCCCCGCCTCCTCGTACGCGCCATCGAGGTTGTAGTCACGGCCGGCTTCCGACTCGACGACGACCTCGAAACCATCCTTGATGAGCCTGCCGACGGTCTCGGGCACGAGCCCGACCCTGCGCTCGCCCTCGGCCACCTCCCGCGGAACTCCTACTTTCACGCGCCAGATTATAGCGTCGGAACGATGTCTATGCTCCCGCAGATAGACCGTTACCAACAACCTCCCGTTTTGTAATCGAAATGTCACATACGGGGCTTAAAGTTTCACTATCGACCATAGTATCTGATCGAGAAAGGTGGTCGAGGACGATGAAAAAGCTGAGTACCAAGTACAAAAGGAGGAGGCTGGCCGCGCTCGTGGTAGCCGTATTCGCGTTCGCCGGGCTTGGCCTCCTCGGGTATTCTCTGCTGGCCGCAGGCACTCCGGCCTCGGCCGAGAGCCCGGAGCAGGTGCACGGCAGGATCTCCGAGGAGCTCGAGAAGAAGTTCCAGAGGAGTATCCCCGAGAGGATCGTCGAGACCGCAAGGGGTCCCCAGGCCAAGACGCCCGAGAGCAAGAAGCTCGAACTCAGCGTCCCCGCCCTGGACCGGGTGGACGGCGTGCCCGTCTACGACGCCCCCGAGAGCGGTTACGAGAGGGCCCTCCACGACGGCGTCGTCCATGTGAGGGACACGGGCTTTCCCTGGCAGAAGGTGGCCAACGTCTACATCGCCGGCCACAGGGTGGGTTATCCCGGGACCAGGAGCAACTTGGTGTTCTGGGACCTCAACGAACTCGAGAAGGGCGATGAGATCTTCCTCACGGACGCCGACGGGAAGCGTTACACCTACGAGGTCTTCCGGAAACGTGTGATCTCCCCCGATACCACAAGCATCCTGCGGCCCACCAAGGGGAAGAACATCATTAGCCTCCAGACCTGTACGCTCCCCGATTACTCGCACCGCCTCATCGTGCAGGGCGAACTGAAGAGCGAGAAGTAGAGCACCTGAATAGGGGCCCCTGTGGTCGGCTACCGTCGAAGGGGTCTCATTTGTAACCTGGATGTTACTTTTGTAGGGTATAGCTGCGCAGCGCAGAAAGGCCTGAGAAGCTGCACAGAGAGGGTAGATTGATGTGAGAACCTACAGGACGAGGACGAGCGGGTTCAGGGTGTTCGGCTACCTGGTGGCCACCCTGCTCGTCGTGTCGGGGTTGGTTTTGATCGGGTACTCTTTCCTGATACGCGATCCGTTCGCCAGCGCGGCCGTGTTCGAGCAGGAGCCTCCCGGCCACTCGACGATGGCCCTGACCGTCCCCGAGATGAAGCGCGTCGACCACGTCCCCGTCTATACGGGCCCCGTGGACGATAAGGCTGCGCTACACGACGGGACGCTGCACCTCGAGGACACGGGCTTTCCCTGGCAGACGGGGGCCAACGTGTACATCGCGGGCCACCGCATGGGATTCCCCGGCACCAGGAGTTATCTCGTGTTCTGGGATCTGGACACGCTAGGGTCCGGCGACAAGGTCATCCTGACCGATACGGACGGTACCAGGTACACCTACAGCGTGTTCAAGAGCATCATCATCGGTCCCGACGACGCCTACATCACCCGACCCGTCCCCGGCAAGAGCATAGTCAGCCTGCAGACGTGCACCTTGCCCGACTACTCGCAGCGCCTGATCGTCCAGGCCGAGTTGACGGACGTGCGCTAGGCTCGACTCTAGCTTCGTAACGCACGGGAGACGCTCTCAATGTAGCATGGGCCCAAGATGGAAACGGGTATGACTCCGATAAGACGCCACGGGCGGAGCGGCCGCTCTCGTCTGATCTTGCGGTCGACGTGGGTGGCCCTGGCCGCTATCGTCTTGGCGCTCAACGCCGCCGGCCTTCCCGCCTCCTACGCGAAATACGAGAGCGTGTGCACGAGCGCGGCGTGCGGCCATTCCGAAGTCGCCCGTCTCACCCCCGAAGGGGTGAAAGCGCTGCGGGACTTCGGCCTCTCTCCGGAGTTCTACGGCGCCTACGTCGGGGTCGTATTGCCTGGGGTCGCCGCGCTTACGTTCGCCTCAATCGCGGGGGCGATCATCTGGCACAAGTCGGATGATCGTATGGCCCTGTTCAGCGCTTTCGCGCTCCTGATGTTCGGTGGGGTGGCTCTCACTAGAGACGTTTCTGAGGCCGCTGCAGCGGCCTACCCTGCCCTGTGGCTCCCCGTATATCTTCTGGAATACGCGGGGCAGGTCGCCTACACCACCTTCTTCTACGTCTTTCCGGACGGGAGGTTCGTGCCGCGCTGGGCACGCTGGCTGGTGCTGGCATGGGCGGTGCTGTTGGTGCCCGACGTCTTCTTCCCACGCTCGCCTTTGAACCTCCTTGACGGACCGTTGTTCTTCGGCCTTATAGGTGGCGCGGTGCTCTCCCAGGTCTACCGCTACCTGAGGATGTCCACCCCCGTGCACCGCCAGCAGACGAAGTGGGTGGTCTTCGGGATTGCCGTGGGGGGAGCAGGGCTTGTAGGGACGAGCGCGCTGCTCAGTGCTGTTCCGGCGATAGAGCGATCCGGGCCGCTGGGGCAGATGATCGGCACCACGCTCACCGAGGGGTTCATCCTCCTGATCCCGCTGTCCATAGGCGTGGCCATGGTGCGCTCCGGGCTCTACGAGATAGACATCATCATCAACCGCACCCTCGTCTACGGTTCGCTCACGGCGACGTTGGCGCTGGTGTACTTCGGCGGTGTGGCGACGACCCAGCTCGTGTTCCGTGCGCTCACCGTGGAAGGGTCGAACCTCACCATCGTCGCCTCCACCCTCCTGATAGCGGCGATGTTTGCCCCCGTTAGGCGGCGCATCCAATCGTTCATCGATAGGCGCTTCTACCGCAGAAAGTACGATGCAAAGCAGACCCTGGAGGCATTCGCCGCCAGGCTGAGGGATGAGACCGACCTCGGGACGCTGAGCGACGACCTGGTGGGGGTGGTGAGAGAGACGATGCAACCTTCTCACGTCTCCCTGTGGCTACGTCCCGAGGCAGCCCCCAGGCGCGAGCGATCCAAGCAGCCTTAGCCCACAGCGCTTTGCGGAGGTACAGACCTTCCGAAAGGTGCTCCATCAGCATTCAGCCCTCAGCTCTTTCCTTGGCTGATAGCTTAACGCTGATGGATTGCAAAGGAGCTCATCTTGCCCTCTTGCGGGGTCTCAGTTCGGCGGCGAGGTGTTCGACGGGCTCGCCGTTCTTGAGGTGCCTGTGTACTACCTCGGGTACGTCTTGCTCTAGGACGCCGAGGTACCAGGTGCCGCCCGGGTAGACCACGAGGTTCGGGCCGTGTTTGCAGAAGCCGAGGCAGTCTGAGGAGTCCAGGCGCACGTCCCTGTTCATGCCCTCCGCGCGCAACTCGTCCTTGAGGGCCTTGCGGACGGCTTTGTATCCGCGCTTTTTGCAGTCGCCGCCCATGCAGATGAGCACGTGGGCGTCGTAGTCCCTGACCTTCGCGGCCGGCTTCGAGAGCGTCGCGAGCGCGCCGCCTCTCTCCGAGCGCTTCTTCGCCTTCTTGCCCTTCTTCGAGATTGCTTCCTCCGGTTCTGGGGCCGGCCCACGCCGTGCTGGTACGACCGACATGGTTTTGGGCGCTTCGAATATATCACCTGGGGCGGCGGGACGGTATCATGGTCGGTATGAGAATTCACCACGTATCACTGGCGCCGACGGTCGGACCGAGGTGCGTGCGCCAATCAGGGAGCGATCGCTACCCGCGCAGGGGGAAGAGATATGACCGATGTAGCACGTAAGCCTAGCCTTTCCGACCCTTCGTTGTACATAAACAGGGAGCTCTCGTACCTCGGTTTTATCGAGCGGGTGCTGGCGCAGGCCCGGGATGAGCGGCACCCCCTACTGGAGAGGGTGCGCTTTGTCGCCATTTGCGAGACCATCCTGGATGAGTTCTTCATGATCCGGGTCGCAGGGTTGCAGCAACAGGTGGCCTCGGAACTGCCCAATCCAGTTCCTGACGGGATGACCCCCGAGGAGCAGCTCTCCCGGATACACGACCATACGGAAGAGTTCTTCGAGGTAAGGCGCGGGATACTCGACAAGGAGCTCATACCCGCCCTGGAGGAAGAGGGCATACGCGTGGTGCCCCACAGCGAGGTTCGCGCCACCGAGCGGCGGGAGGTCAGGGAGAGGTTCGTCAGAGACATACTGCCCATACTCACGCCCCTCGCCATAGACCTGGCCCACCCCTTCCCGCACATCTCCAACCTCTCGCTGAACGTGCTCGTCGTGATCAGGGACGGAGGCAGGCGGGTTATGGCCCGCATAAAGGTGCCGACCACCATAGACCGCTTTATGCGGCTCCCCGACGAGGACCGCGGACCCGGCGAGAGGCCCGAGATGCGCTTTGTGAGGGTCGAGGAGGTCATCGCGGCGAACCTGGATGAACTCTTCCCCGGCAAGGACATCGTCGCGAGCTACATCTTCCAGGTAACCCGCAACGCGGACTTCGTGATCGAGGAGGACGAGGCGGCCGATCTATTGCAAGCTATCGAGGATGAGCTGGAGAGCCGCTGGTTTGGGCAGAGCGTCAGGCTCGTGGTCTCTGACGAGATGCCCGAAGACCTCAGGGACTGGCTTGCTCGCAACCTCAAGCTCGACGAGAACTCCGTCTTCGCGGCGCCCCATCCTCTAGGGCTCGCCGACCTCGAGGAGCTCACGCATCTCGACCGCTCGGATCTGCTCTACCCGCCGATCACACCGCGGGTACCTGCGGAGATCCGGAGCGCGCGCTCCATAACCCAGGCCATCAGGAACGGCGACATCCTGCTCTACCATCCCTTTGACTCGTTCGCGCCGGTCGTCGACTTCGTCAGGGCGGCGGCCAACGACCCCGAGGTGCTCGCCATAAAGCAGACCCTCTACCGCGTCGGCTCCAACTCCCCCATAGTCGAGACGCTCTCGGAGGCGCGCGACGAGCAGACGCAGGTCGCCGTCCTCGTCGAGCTGAAGGCGCGCTTCGACGAGGAGCCGAACATCACCTGGGCGCGCCAGCTCGAGGCCAGGGGTGTCCACGTCGCCTACGGCATCGTCGGCCTCAAGACGCACGCCAAGATCAGTCTGGTCGTAAGACGCGAAGGCTCGGGACTCAGGCGCTACGTCCACCTGGGCACGGGAAACTACAATCCATCTACGGCCCGCGTCTACACGGACTTCTCGTACTTCACCGACGACCCGAAGCTCGCCGAGGACGGCTCGGACCTCTTCAACTACCTTACCGGCTACTCCGAGCAGGAGAGGTACCAGGAACTGCTCGTCGCACCCCTGACCATGCGCGAGAGCATAGTACGCCTGATCGAGGAGCAGACCGAGAAGGCTAAAGATGGCGAGCCCGCCAGCATCACGTGCAAGACCAACTCTCTCACTGACCCCCAGATCATCGAGCTCCTCTACGAAGCCTCCCAGGCCGGGGTGAAGATAGACCTGATCGTCCGCAGCATCTGCTGCCTCCGGCCCGGCGTGGAGGCCGTGAGCGAGAACATCCGCGTGGTCTCGCTGGTAGGACGCTTCCTCGAGCACGCCCGCATCTTCGCCTTCTCCGACGGGGACGACGAGAAGATGTACCTCGGAAGTGCCGACCTGATGCAGCGCAACCTCGACCGTCGTGTCGAGACGGTCTTCCCGCTGCGCCAGAAGCGCCACCGCGAGAGAGTCCGCCGGCTGCTCGACCTCCAGCTCGCCGACACCGCGAACGGCTGGGAACTCAGCCCCGACGGCACCTTCGAACGCCTGCACCCGAAAGACGGGGGGGAGTATGTAGACAGCCAGGCGATACTGCTCGAGGAAGGGTTTTGATCTCTGCCACGGACCACCAGGAGATCGAGTGGCAGTTCGACGCCGGCGAGCTCGAGCCGGTCGAGGGCTGGCTCGGCCAGTACAATGCGGATTCTTCGGGGCTCGTCGTCGCCCCTGAATCCACGGTGGGGATCACAGACACCTACTTCGACACCGATGACTGGCGCTTCTACCGGGCCGGCTACGCCCTGCGCGTCCGCAACACGGATGGTGAGGTCGAGGCGACGATGAAATCCCTGACCTCGGCAGAGGGCAGCCTCAGGCGGCGACGTGAGATCTCCGAGCCCCTCGAGGACGATAAACCCGTCGCGCTGAAGGAGGCCGGGGGCCCCGTCGGCGGGCGATCGAGTGCGCTCGTCGGCGGGCGCGAGTTGCGCCCACTGTTCAGGATCGAGACGAGTCGCCAGGGGTTCGTGCTCCTGCTCGAGGATTCTACAGACGGGAACCAGAGGAACGTTCGTCTGGGTGAGATCTCACTCGACACCTCGGAGATACCCAGGGGCGAGGAACCGGCCCGCTTGACCCGTGTCGAGGTAGAGGCCGCCGGTGGCGGGGCTCCGACGCCTGAGCTGCGTGGTTTCGTGGACGAGATGCAGTCCGCCCTCGAACTGGCTCCAGCTTCAACCTCCAAGTACGAGACCGGCCTGTACGCCAGCGGGCTCAACCCGGAGGAGGGTTCCGATCTCGGCCCTACGCACATAGATGCTTCTATGAGCCTTGGGGAGGTCGCCTTCACCGTGTTGCGCCGGCAGTTCGCCGAGATGCGCGAACACGAGCCCGGGACGCGGCTCGGCGAAGACCCCGAAGAGCTGCACGACATGCGCGTGCCGACGCGCCGGATGCGGGCCGCGATGAAGGTCTTTCGGGGAGCATTGCCCGAGCGGGCCAGCTGGCTCAGGGAGGAGTTGCGCTGGGTGGCCCATGCCCTGGGCGAAGTAAGGGACCTTGACGTCCAGATCGAACGCTTCCAGTCCCGCAAGGAAAAGGCCGGCGAGGAGGGCTCCGGGTTCCTGGACAAGATCATTACCATCACCGAGAAGCGTCGGGCCGAGGCCCGCAAGAACATGCTCGAGGTCCTCGACTCGGACCGGTACGAGCGCCTCACATCTTCGTTCGCGGAGATGCTGCGCCTGGGTCCCACAACCGAACTGGAGCCGGCACAGAAGAATGGCAACGAAAAGGCGGGCGAGCCGGTCACGGCCGCAGCGCCGGCCGTGATCTCACGCCGCTACCGCAAGTGGAGCAAGGCGGCGAAGGGTCTCGACGAGAACTCCTCTCCCGAGACCTTCCACGACGTGCGCAAGAAAGGGAAGCAGCTACGCTACACACTCGAGTTCGTCTCCGAGGTCTACGGTAAACCTGTTCAGAAGCTCGTCAAGCCCCTGAAAGCGCTGCAAGACGATCTCGGCGTCCACCAGGATGCCATAGTCGCCGCCGGATACCTGAGAGAACTCGGCACCACGACCGACGGGACGCGGGTCCCGCGCGGGGTTGCCTTCACGATGGGTGTATACTCGGAACGCTGCGCCCGCGAGGCCGCGGATTTGCGTTCCTTCGTCCCCGCTTCGAAATCCTTCCGCACCCTGACCAAAGGCAAGAGATGGAAGAGGTTCGAGAAGGTCATGGAGAGCCAGAACGGCACCGAAGTACCAGACAAGGGTTTTCGGTAGGCCCGCTTGTACGTCTACCTCGTTCGCCACGCGGTCGCCCACAAGCGCGATCCCGAGCGCTGGCCCGAAGACAGCAGGCGTCCGCTCACACCCGAGGGTGAGGAGGAGTTTGTGGGGGCCGCCCGCGGGCTGACCCGCGTCGTCCCCGAGGTAGAGGTTCTCCTGAGTAGCCCCTACGAAAGGGCGTGGCGGACCGCGGAGATCCTGGCCGAACAGAGCGGCTGGCCGGCACCCGAAGAACTCCCCGCCCTGGAGCCCGACGTACCGCCCGATAAAGTCGTCATCGCACTGCAAACCTACGCAGACAAGCAGTCCATAGCCCTGACCGGGCACAGACCATGCCTGCACGAGCTGGCCGTTTACCTCCTCACCGGCGATACCGGGGGCGCGGACATGAAGATCAAGAAGGGCGGCGTCGTGTGCATCGAGTTCGACGACGCACCGAGAGCAGGAGCGGGCAAGCTGCGCTGGTTGTTCACGCCGAGAGTCCTGCGGACTCTAGCTGGTCAGCATTTCAGCTAGTCAGCACGCTCCAGCCTGTAAGGCTGTCGCTTGTCAGCATTTCAGCAATGGCTCGCTAATGCTGGCAAGCCTGCGAAGCAGGCGTGCTGAATATCTGACCAGCTGAAATGCTTATCCCAGCGGCATCCTGGCCAGCGTCTCGGGTTTGGGGTAGTCCTTACGGAGATTTAGTAGCGTCATCTCCACGCTGTCTACCGTGATCTCGCCGACGGGCCAGTCTCTGAAACGTGCGATGGTAGCGATTAGGTCCTCGGGTGCTACCGTGCCGTCGGGAGTCTGGAAGTAGGCGACGGTCAGGTGTGGCGGGCCCGGAGGTTTCTTCAAGTCGCAACTCGTGCACAGCGCGTCCCGCAGTCTGTCGAGCCTCCCTCCGTCGTGCGCCTCGATGAACGCCGCGCCTGGAAAGGCGTTGAGGTTCGCGAGCCTGACGGTAAAGGCTGGAATGTTCGACAGGGCAACCCTGGCGCGCTTCTCGATCCCCTGCAGCCTCTCTCGGGAGACTTCACCCTCCCCTGGCTCGTCCACGAGGAAGCCGAGGAGTACCAGCGTAATGTGCATGAAGTAGTCCGGGTGTAGGGAGACGAACGGGAAAGGACGCAGCGCCTCCCTCAACGGTTCGAGGCGCTCGTGGAACCGCGACGCCTCCCCGGGGACCACGAGGGAGGCCGAGAGTTTGTGCCCGTCTTGCCAGTCGGGGTCCATGTGCCCCCCGAACTCCAGACGGCATTCATCGACGAAGCGCTCCCACACCCGATCGTAAGCCTCCATCTGCGAACTCTAGCAGAGAGTGGCTGCTTTCCGCTGCCCGCCCCGTGACACGAATCTGAAATTGCGGTTGTTCGGTCCGAGCTATTGCCAGAGGCATCGACCTTCTACGATCTACCCTTCCGGCTGCACGCGCGATCGGCAGAGAGCGAAGACAACAAGCTGAAGTGCTGGCAAGCTATTTCAGAAGCGGGTCAGTCCTGCCAGGCCCCCGAACTCGTCGCGCAGGGTGTCCGCGTTCTCGCCTTCGCCCATAACGAAGTCGAGGCGCGCGCCACGGGCGGTGGAGAGGTCGACGAGGACATCCTTGAACTGCCGCATGCGGGTCTTCTGGCCACAGAACGGGCACTCCTCACGGGTGACGTCGCGTATGGCGAGCTGGTCGTTATCGCACCAGCGGATCTCGGCCTCCAGCTCCCAGAGGGCGGCGAGGTGGTAGACGCGGTTCTCTTCCTGGAGGGCCGCGACGGTCTCGTCGAGGCCGCGAACGCCACGCTCCCTGATCTCGTCCAGCAGATCCCTCAAGCGCTCGTGCTCAGCGCGCTCCCTGATCTCCTCGAGTCTGTCCAGGAGATCGCCCTCGGGTGCTCCGATGTCTACGTGTTCCTCGGCGACTACCCGTTCCTGTAGCTCGTTGGGCAGGGTGCGACGAAACTCGGCGGTCCTCTCTTTGGGACCGGCGAGGATCAGACGCTTCACGCCCTCCTGGAAGGTGATGTCACGGGTGGTGTCTCCGAGTTCCTTGTAGAAGCTGTGGATGTTTGCCTGGTGCTTGCGGCCGGCGGGATCCAGGTCTGTCGAACCGCCCCCCCTGGGGTAAGGCTCGCTGGGATGGACGTCGACCTCTCTGAAGCCGTTGGCTTTGATCTCCTCTTCTCCGTGGGCGCTACTGAGGGGCGAGACCACGAAGTACCTGAACCTCTCGGCGTCGAGTACCGCCGCCCCGTACGGTTCGTACTCATCCAGTACGAGCGTCAGCGGTGCCACGTACGGTTCTCCCCACCGAAACGACTCGGGAACGTCGACCTGCAGACGGTAGATCTCGAAGAGGTCATCCTCGTCCGCGAAGAGGGCGAGTGTCCTGGCACCAGGGTGCGTCTCGTCCTCGAGGTAATCCCTGACCCGCCGCCGCAGGCCGTCGGGGACACCCTCATCGTCCATAACGTCGCGCAGGCGGACCAGGTACGCCCTTCTCTGGTTCTCCGGAATGTCGGCGTTGACGCTCAGGTAAGCCGAGAGAATCGGCCCTGGCCTTCCCGCCACGGAGGTTATCGCCTGCCTGAGATCCTGAGCCTGGGCCATGTCTGAAACACCTCTCGCGAATATCTTACAAAGTCTGGCCCTACTAGAATCCCCTCCCCCAGGGTCGCGTAAACACACTCTTCGCTCGTAGTGCAGTTCCCACGTCGATGGGTGAGTCTCGAAGCACTCAACCACTTGGGCCATGCTTCCGTGCCTCTCTGAACGAGAGCGGTGAACGAAGAGTGCGACTGGGACAGGGCCCGGAGTTCGTCCGTGGAAGGTTCTATGAACTTCGCATGTACGGAGTTCTAAGACGACTGATGTGTAATTGCCGGGAACGCGGAAGGAGCCGAAACTCTATGCTGATACCAAACCTTCGCCCAGAGGTGGTGGCGCATGGATCTGGACTCCTTCCTGGTCTCATTGTACGTATTGGTGGAGGACTGGTGGCAGGAGCGCCATCCCTCCTCCTCTGCGCGCAAGAAGCCCGGCCGTCCGGCCCTGCTCTCCGACCCCGAGGTCATGACGCTTGCGATCCTCGCCCAGTGGCCCCGCTTCAGAAGCGAGCGCGACTTCTGGCGCTTCGCTTGGGCACACCTGCGCCCCTACTTCCCTGCCCTCTGCTCCCAGGGCCAGCCCAATGGAAGGGTGCGAGCCCTGGAGCTGGAATTGCGCGCTCTGCAGCGGGCCTTCGCCGAGGATCTTATGGAACCTTCGGCCGTCTAGCGAGTCTTGGACACCACCCTGGTGCCGGCCATCGTGAGGGTGAGGGCCAGCGAAGCTGGCAAGGGGCTTTTGTGTGGGCAGGC
>JBKPNW010000209.1:0-8494 GCA_046732815.1 Actinomycetota bacterium
ACCTTCGGCACCGGCCCCTGAGGGCTCGCGGCCGTTGAGGCCGATCGCGAGGCCGTTGGCGTCCACCTCGGCCCAGTCTCCGTCCTCGTTCGTAATTCGGAGTCCGAGGGTGTCCCCGTAGAATCCCTTGGCCCGCTCTAAGTCCTGCACCGGCATCCAGACCACCGCTACGCCTTCTAGCATTCATCGCCTCCTTCTATTGCGTCGGTCGAGGTCAGGTTACAGGTGATACGCCCACGGACAGTAAGCAAACTAACCGAATGTCTGAAGAAAGCGCCCGGTGATCTTCTCTTCGACCTCGGCCAGGGAGACGTCGTGGTCGAGTTCCCGGCTCAGGCTGGTGACGCCGAATTCCTTTATGCCGCAGGGAGTGATGCGGTCGAACCAGCTCAGGTCAGTCTTTACGTTCAGGGCGAAGCCGTGGGAGGTGATCCAACCCGAGGAGAACTTCACGCCGATGGCGGCGATCTTGTTCTCCCCCACCCATACGCCCGTATACTCCGGATGGTGCCAGCCCTCGAGCCCGTAGTCTGCCAGCACCCGGATGAGAACCCCTTCGAGTTCGCGGAGGTAGGCGTGGGTGTCACGGACTCTGAGGCGCAGGATGGGATAGCCCACTATCTGACCAGGACCGTGGAAGGTAGCGTCCCCTCCCCTATCACTCCAGAAGACCTCGGCACCCAGGGCCTTGAGGTACTCCTCTCCCGCGCCAAGGTTCCCCGCATCCTTCGCCGCCCTGCCCACCGTGAAGACCGGCGGGTGCTCGCACAGGATAAAGGTGTCAGCGATCTCGTCGTTTTTCCTGAGCCGTACGAGATCCTTCTGGAGATCCCAGGCTTCGGTGTAGGGCGTCAGCCCGGGCAGCCGCCGTACCTCGACCGTCGCCAGGGTCTGTTTCTCCAGGGTCATGATCAGGTCCTAGGAGCTTGCGACGCCGGCTGCGGGGCTCTGTCTGGCGTCCGCGGTCTGTTCGTGGGCGTGGTAGGAGCTGCGGACCAGCGGGCCGCTCTCGACGTGTTTGAAGCCCAAAGAGAAGCCGTACTTGCGGAAGCTCGCAAACTCCTGGGGCGTGTAGTAGCGGCTCATCGGGAGGTGGTTCTCGGAAGGCCTCAGGTACTGGCCGATGGTCAGGATGTCCACGTCGTGATCGCGCAGGTCGCGCATCGTCTGGTGTATCTCCTCTTCCACTTCGCCGAGGCCGACCATAAAGCCGCTCTTGGTCAAACCGTCAGGGTTGAGCTCCTTGGCGTAGCGGAGCACCTCCAGCGAGCGTCCGTACTTCGCCTGCGGGCGAACCGCGTAGTAGAGGCGGGGGACCGTCTCGATGTTGTGGTTGAAGGTATCGGGACGGGCGTCTATGACGGCCTTTATCGCGTCGCGGTCCCCCTTGAAATCGGGGGTGAGTACCTCGACGGCGCAGCCGGGCACCTCCTCCCTGATCGCGCGTATCGTCGCGGCGAAGATCGAGGCCCCGCCGTCCGCGAGCTCATCGCGATTCACGCTCGTGATCACGGCGTGCTCGAGGCCCATCTGTTTGGCGGCGTCGGCGACACGATACGGCTCGTCGAGGTCGAGCTCGGAGGGTTTACCCGTGAGTACGGCGCAGAAGCCGCACGAACGGGTGCAGACGTTGCCGAGGATCATGAACGTGGCCGTGCGGTTGTTCCAGCACTCGCCGATGTTCGGGCAACGGGCCTCCTCGCACACCGTATGGAGGTTGAGGCCACGCATGGTCTCCTTGATATCCCTGTAGACCTCGCCATCGGGGATGCGCGCCTTCAGCCACTCGGGACGACCGTGGGCGCCGGGCAATCCCCTCGCCTGCTTGCGGAAGGGCAGATACTCCGTCGCGGTTCCATCCGGTGGCGGGGGCACGGGTCTGTCTTCCCAGCGGTGGCGGACCTCGAAGGACTTCGTGCCGTCGTCGAGTACTTTGATGTTGATCTGTCTGCGGGCCACGGCGCTCCTATCTTCCTCGCATTCTGCGCCTATGGTATCGCACGGAGGCAGACCCGTGCCGTGTCACCTCACTCAGAGAGGGAGCATCGCTGACTGGGAGTCTACCCACAGTTAGGGTCCACGACAGGTCGCGCGTGTCGATCACGAGCCAGCAGGAGCCTCGTGTGGCGGCTCCTGCTGACGGCCGAAGGCTGACACCTGAAAACTAAATATGAATCGGGTGTCCTTCCGCAGCCATTGCGGCTTCTCCGACGACTTCCGAGAGACTCGGGTGGGGATGCATGGCCATTCCGATCTCCTCTGGCGTGCCTTCGACGAGCTTGGCGAAGACGCCCTCGGTGATCAGGTCCGTCACCTTAGGTCCTATTGCGTGCATCCCGAGGATAAGGTCGGTCTCGGCGTCGGTTACTATCTTGAAGAATCCGTTGGGCTCGCCCTCGATCAGGGCCTTGCCGATGGCCCTAAACGGGAACTTCGTCTCCTCGACCTCGTAGCCTTCCTCCTCGGCCTGAGCCTTGGTGAGCCCGAAGGAGGCCACCTCCGGACGGCAGAAGGTGACGCGCGGGACGAGGTTCCGGTCCTTGGGCAAAGGGTCCTCGCCGGCCATGTGCTCGACGGCGATGATGCCTTCGTGTCCGGCCTCGTGGGCGAGCCAGAAACCCCCTACTACGTCCCCCGCCGCGTACACGCCGTCCTCGGCCGTCCTCCCATACCCATCCACCTGGATGATGCCACGGTCGTCGACCTCCACGTCGGTCGCATCGAGGTTGAGGTCCTCGATGACGGTCTTCCGTCCGACGGCGACGAGCAACGCCTCAGCCTCCAGGGTATCGCCACTGGCTTCGCTGGCCTCGCCGGTGGGCAGGTCTTCGCCGCCGTACCCGCCACCCTCGCCTTCAGTCTCCTCCTGCTCCTCTGATTCTGCGCCTGCCACCGTGATCTTGACGCCGCCCTCGGTCTTCTCCAGGCTCTCAGGGTCGGCTTTGGTGCTCGTGAGCACTGTTATGCCGCGGTTCTCGAACTCCTTCCTGAGCGCTTCGGAGATCTCCGGGTCCTCCAGCGGCACGAGACGGTCGAGGATCTCGACGATGGTCACCTCGGTGCCGAAGTCGTTGTACATGCTCGCGAACTCGACGCCGACGGCCCCAGAGCCGAGGATTATTACGGACTCGGGATAGCTCTCGTCGTTGGTTACGATGTCGTCTGAGGAGATGATCTTCTCGTGGTCGAACTCCAAACCGGGCAGGGTGTTGACGGCGGAGCCGGTGGAGATCAGGACGTTCTCCGCCTCGAGCTCCTCCTCGCCGTCTTCGGTCTCTACCTTTATCTTCTTGGGCTCGATGAAGCTGCCAACCCCGTTGTAGACGGTGATCTTGTTCTTCTTCATCAGGCCCTGCACGCCGCGCCTGAGCTGGTTGACGACCTGTTCGCGACGCTTCGCCGCCTGGGGGTAGTCGAACTCTACCTCGCCGACCTTGACCCCGTAGTCTTCGCCGCTTTTGACGTCGTGCAACAGATGGGCCGTCTGGAGCAATGCTTTGGTCGGGATGCAGCCCACGTTCAGGCATGTCCCTCCGAGATGCCCGCCCTCCCGCTTCTCGATGAGGGCTACGCTCATACCCAGCTGGCTGGCCCGGATCGCCGGTATGTATCCACCGTTCCCGCCGCCGATTACCACGAGGTCGAAGTTCTCCGCCACTTGCTCGCTCCCTTCGTTTTAGGCCTCAAGCTTCAGGTTGTCAGGTACGAATCCAGCCGCCAAAGACTAAGCCTCATTGCGCGGCCTTGCAATGGCTTGGGAAGGATTGCGAGCCACTCTTGGCCTTCCGCGGTCTCCCTGTAGCCTCAAACCTTTACTCCAATTCTAACTGCCCGTCTACGCCCGAACCATCTTCGGTCTGGCATGCGGGACAGAAGTGTGACGGCCTCCCGCTCACCTTTTCCCGGACGACCTCTCCTTCGCATCCCGGACAGGGCTGCCCGTGTTTTTCGAAGACCTGCAGGTAGTTCTGATGCTCGCCCGGCCGGTCCAGGACGTCCCTGTAGAGCCGCACCGTCGTCCCCCGATGCTCGATGCCGGCCGCGAGGTTGGACCGGATCGCCGCATAGAGCGCCTCCCATTCGCCTTCCGAGAGGGTGTTTGCCTTCCGCCGCGGATGCAGTCTCGCGTCGTAGAGGATCTCATCGACGTAGATGTTCCCTATGCCCGAGACTACTCTCTGATCCAGGAGCAATGGCTTTATCTGGGCCTTCCGCGAACCGATCTCACGTGGCAGGTACCCGGCGTCGAACCCTCCTTCGAGGGGCTCCGGTCCTAATGAAGACAGCCGCTCCTCGAGTTCGTCGGCATCGAGCAGGCGCGCCCGCGTAAAGCCCGTCTCGTCCCGCAGGAAGAGTCTTCGGTCGCCGTCGAGGTCGAGGACGAGCATGAGCGCGCTCCGGGGCTCCTCGACGGGCGGCACGAGCAGGAGCTGGCCCCCGATCTTGAGCTGAAATACCAGCGAGTCCCCCGTACCCAGCTCCACGATGAGATGCTTGGCCCGCCGCCGCGCCCCCGTGATACGGGCGCCTTCGAGCCGGCTCGCGAACTCTTCTGCCGAAGGCTGCTCGACGAGCGAGGGGTCGAGTACCTCGGCCCGCTCTATCTCTGCGCCCGCGACCAACTCCCGCAGGCCCTCTTTTATGGTCTCGACCTCTGGCAGCTCCGGCATACGCGTATCTATACCCGTTCGTGGCTGCCCTAGTCCTGCTAGCTCATCCCGGTTTGCGCGCGACGAAGACGGTGTGGCCCTCCCCCAGCGGGAAGTCGCCGTAAGATCTCATCGTGCGCGCCCGGAAGCCAGCCCTTGCGAGCTCCGCGGACAGCTCCGGCGGATCGTACAGCCGCACGCGATGCACCTCTTCGTCCCGCCTGTAGTGCTCGCCCACCCTGCGGAAACTCACGATCCGACGCTCCATAGTACCCCGCCCTGCGTCCTCCTCGAGTTCGGAGAGCACGGCCCAGTCTTCCCCCACGCGGAAACCCCTCTTGCTGGCGCCAGGCGGCACCTGGCCGGGCCCGAGCGCGTCGAAGACGAAGAGACCGCCAGGGGCGAGCGCGTCGTGAACGCGCCGGAAGAGGCGACCCAGTCCCCAATCCTCGTTCTCTGTGTCGAAGAGGTAATTAAGTACTTCGCTTACGGCCGTGACCGCGGCGCAAGGTGGAATCTCGACCTCGAAGAGCGAACCGACGCGGAACTCGGCCTCGGGCGCCCTGCGGCGGGCGAGATCCACCATCGCCCCGGAGATGTCGATACCGAAGACGCTGTAGCCGGCGTCGATCAGCTCCCGCGCCAAAAGTCCGCTCCCGCACCCGAGGTCGACGACGAGGCCATTGAGTATCCCATCCTGGTCCAGTATCTGCAGTATCCCGGGCGCCGATCCGAGGGCGAACCCGGCGTGGCCGGCGTCGTGGATGTACGCGAGATCCTCCCCGTAGTACGGCGGCGCGTCGGGGTCTCCCGAGGTGATCTCAGTCCCCTGTTAGCCGTAAGGAAGGTGCTTCGAACATGGGGACGGGCTCTCTGTAGACTGCCCTGTAGAGACCGTCCAGCATGACCGAACGGGCGTCGAGAGAGCGTGTTGCGCCCTCGCGTACTACGCGTTGGCCTTCTTCGTCCCCCGCGTAGGGGGCGATGGCGTCCATCATGATGCGGGCGTGGGTTACGTCCATAGTGACGTGGCTGGTGAAGATCTCCAACGCCTCGTCGGGCAGTCCTGCCGCCTTCCTGAGGCCGTCGGAGAGCCTGGCGTAGATCGGTGGCACGGGCCACTCGCTGGCAGGCCCCAGAGCACCGAGCCCGAGCCGGAAGTCAGGATGGCCCGAGAGCGCGTAGTGGGTGGTTATGTACATCTCTATCTCGGGCAGCGTCGGAGGTTCCTCCCACTCCTGTTCCCCGATGCCGAGCGCCTCGAGAAAACGCCTGTACAGGGCAGGATGCGTCTCCTCAGGGTCCAGGTGACCGTACTCGTCGAAGAGGACCTCCGCGAGCGCGAGCTGCAGCTTCTCGTCGTCGCGACACCTCGAGATAAGCGCGGCCAGGTACAAGCGGCTCACCCTGACGTGCCTGTAGTATTGGATCGCAAACGTCCTTATCCCCTCCGCGTCAGCATCACCCTCCCCAAACCGCTCCAGAAAAGGGTGCGTCAGCGCAGGATGACCGATGACCTCGCGTTTGAGTGCCTGGAGGAACGCTTCCGAATTCACCTGTCTCTCCTTCCAGAGAACTACTCGTAGTTTATCTTAGCTGTTCAGCATGTCAGCATCTCAGCTGGTCAGCATTCGTGCTGGCGAGCCCTGGCTGACTCGCTGACAAGGCGGCCTTGCCGCTGTGCTGAGATGCTGACGAGCGGAGGCCGCAGGCCGTAGCGCGCTGAAATGCTTGCTTTGCAGGTATTTCACTATTGTCTCACTAGCTTCAGTGAGGTATAATAGCAGCATGACAGAGACGAAGAACAACTTCAGGCAGGATTGGCTCAGTGTTCCGCGGCGGCGGGAGGAGGAGCGGCTGGATCCGCACGTATACAAGCGCGGCATCAACGGGCTGACGGTCGAGGAGGCGTTACGTCGGGCGTTTCCGCGGGTGATGGATATTCTTAGGAGGAGTGGCGAGGAGTACTCAGAGTTCGAGCGGCAGTTGGTAAGGCAGACCGTCAGGGCGTGTCTGATCTCCCAGGTCTCTCGCGCGAACCTCTACCGCATCGCCGGCATCCTGGTCGCCGACCGGCGTGACGAGGGGGCGCACATCGACACCTCGCTCGCGCTGGCCTACGTTGCGGCGCTCAGGGAGGCGTTCCTCACGGAGCTCTCCGTGGGCGAGCGGGTGCAGACGCCGCTCGGTTCTGGCGAGGTCCGCTACGTCTCCGGTGACGGCGCAAACGCCGCCATCAAGTTAGACAACGACTACGAGGTCTGGCTCCCGGTCGAAAGGGTGTCCCGTCCCGGCTCCCCGATCCGCCGCGCCTCCTAGAATGCTGCGACGAGGCTGAGCGCGGTCGGCTATCAGCTGACCGCGCTCAGCTTTGTCTTTGCCGATGGTTCGGCTCGCAGAGGATCGTTGACCCTCCGCGAGTCGTTATGCGGGCCGGTAATGGACCCGGGTGATTGCGGGTAGACTAGGAGAGTCGTGAGGGCTATCGAGGGCGCGCCATGAAGAAGTCAAGAGCACGGGTGATCTGCAACCCGACCTCGGGTGGTGGCGTGTACGACCCGGAGGAGATCCGTGACGAGCTCGATGGGATGGAGATCGACTGGATCGAGACCCGGGGGCCCGAGGACGCCATAGAGGCGGCGCGAAACTGGCGCGATGGCCTGCTCATGGTGGCGGGGGGCGACGGCACGATCAACGACGTGGTCAACGGGCTCGGCAGGGCAGGTTTCCCCGATGGCGTGACCCTTGGCATCCTGCCTGCGGGTACGGGCAACGACCTGGCGGCGACGCTGGAGATACCTGACGACGCCGAGTTGGCGGAGGACGTGATCCGGCAGAACCGGGTGCGGACCCTCGACGTGGCGAGGGTCCGTTCCGAGGGGATCGGCGAGCGGTTCTTCGTCAACGTGGCGACGGGGGGCCTCGGGGCGGAGATCTCCGACGCCAACGACGAAAAGCTCAAGAAGCGGTGGGGCAAACTCTCCTACCTGCGGGCCTCGCTGGAGGTTGCCAGGAACTTCGACGTGCGCGAGCTCACGCTCTATATCGACGGTACAGGGCATCAGTTGAAGGCGGTCAATGTCGCCGTGGGCAACTGCCGCTACACCGGGGGCGGCTGGCCAGCCACCCCGAAGGCGAACCCCGAAGACGGTCTCCTCGACGTGGTCGTCATAGAGACCCTCGGGATGGCCGATCTGCTCGAACTTGCGCCGGCGGTGCTGGCTGAGTCGGATTACCTGGACAGCGATGGTGTGTTCTTCGTGCGGGCCAAGGAGATACGGATCGAGACCCAGCCCCCCGGCCTCGATTTCACCGCCGACGGCGAGGTCATCGGCAACGAGCCGGCGCAGTTTTCCGTTCTTCCCCGGTCCCTCAAGGTCATAGTCGGGCCCGAGTACGTCCCCGAGCCGGCGGGATAGAATGAGCCCATGATAAAGGTGCTACTCTTCGGCGCGGCGGCCGACAGGGCCGGGACCCGCGAGATCGAGTTACCGGTTGAAAACGGCGCAACGCTCGTGGAGGTCTGGTCTCTACTCGCCGAGAGGCATCCCGACCTCACACCGATGCGCGACACGCTCGCCTTCGCCGTCAACGGCGAGTATGCGCGTGCGGACACCGGCGTCTCGCCGGGCGACGAGATAGCCGTGCTGCCTCCCGTCTCAGGCGGCTGAGTGTTCGCCATAGTCGAGGAGCCGCTGGACGTTGGAGCTTTGATCCGGGACGCCCAGAGGCCCGACTGCGGCGCCATAGCCACGTTCGTCGGCACGACGAGAGTCGACGCGTCGGAGTGCGCGGCGGTCGAGTTCCTGGAGTATGAGGCGTACCGTCCGATGGCCGACAGGAAG
>JBKPNW010000210.1:0-13200 GCA_046732815.1 Actinomycetota bacterium
CTGCAGGAGCGCCCGAATAGTGGTCTGATTATCGCCCTATGGGTTGTCTTCGGCATCTTGTCGAAACCCCCACTCTGCTGCCTTCCAGGCGCATAACTTCAGATAAAGTTCTCCGAGGCGGGGCACACGGCAAACCGGCTTTAGGCCGGTTCGCCCCGAGCCCCTGGGCGGATCTCTATGGCCGGCGACATGGAAGCAAGGGGGCAAAAATCCTCCGGGCTCTAACCGCCATCTGCGCCTGACCGGGTAGATAGAAGTCGTGGTAGCAGCCGATCCAGCCTTCTCGGCCACCACCCCTGGCGTGCGGTATTTGGCTTGGCTAAGGCGATCGGGGAAGTGAGCCGCCCAGGACTCGAACCTGGAACCTAGAGATTAAGAGTCTCTTGCTCTGCCAATTGAGCTAGCGGCCCGTGAGGGCGGATTATATCATCGCTGTCGGTGGCATAAAGTGAAAGTTAAGATTTGTTCACAGGGCTTGCGACAGGGGCGTCCGCTCCTTTATAATCTTCGTATCATCCTAGCGGCCCTTTCTGGGGGCCGCTAAGGGCCGGAAAAGGGTCTCACCCTTCTATGAACACCGGCCCTTTTTCTATGAGCTCTTCAGCATTTCAGTACGCTCAGGCTTCGCCTTCGCTTGTCAGCACTTCAGCCAGGTCCTGCGCAAGCTGACATGCTGACAAGTCGCCTGGAACAGGCGACGTGCTGAAGAGCTATTACCCTACTTCTTCTGCGATGGTGAAGAGTTCTTCGGCGTGGCGGCGCACGGATTTTGCGAGGTCTTCGTTCGCTGTGGCGATCAGGATCCTGCGGAGAGGGGCGTGGAGGCGTGTTAGTTCGTCTTCGGACATGCCTGAGAGGGTCTGCCAGCCTACGGGGTTGCGCTCGCCGGGGAGGGGGTTGCGTCGGATCAGGCGCAATTCTACGGGGAAGTACTCTCTTTCGGGGAGATCTATTAGGATGTCGAAGGGACCCGCGACACCTTTGCGGTAGCGGGTCAGATAGCGGGACCAGGCCTCTTCCACGCGGCGGCGCCAGGAGGCATCCTCGCGCAGTCGGATCAGGGGGGAGTAGCCCGGGTGGCGCTCGTCGAACTCCAGGGCGAGGTGGTAGGGCCTGCGGTCTTCGAGGCGTTTTATCAGGGCGGCCGTGGAGGTCTCTGCAGAGTCCTCGAGCAGAAGGAAGGCTCCCGCGTCGTCCCGCTCGGAGAGCTCGTCGAAGGTCACGCTGCCCGCTCCGATGGCATCCTGTACGGCCCGGAGGAACATCACGGCCGGGATACGAAGGGCGTGGTGACCGTAGACGTTGTAGTACACCAGGTAGCGGGAGAAGACGACGGACTGCAGCATGCCGGCCCCCTCTTCGTCCAGCGCCAGTATCGCCTTGTTCTCCTGGCCTACGATCCTCAGGCGCTGGATGAGGGACTCCACCTCGACCAGACCGTAAGGGACCCTGGCCCCCCTGGCATCACGGATCAGGCGGTCGAGCGCATCCACGTTCAACGAGCCGAAGAGGATGTCCCGCAGCAGATGTTCCGTCGGCGTCAGACTGTGCGGCGGCGTGTCCCCACGTGAGACCAGCCTGAAGACGTTGTGGGGCTCGAGATCCCACTCCGCCCTCAAGACTTTGGCCACCTCGGTGTGTTCGATCCAGCGCCTGCTCAACTCCTTGAGCGTTGGCGCGCCCGGAACCTTGATCCCTTCGATGGATGCGGCGTAGGGGTACCGGCCCGCGTCGAGTAGCAGGGCTGCGGCCAGAGCGCCCCTGACGTCGCGGTCCTCCAGGTAAGCGCCTGACTCTGCGATCCGCTTGAGCGTCAGCCCGGCGAGGTGGTAGACCCCGACCGCGTGGTCCAGGCGCGTGTGCCGGGCCCTCGGAAAGGATCCGAAGGTAAACCCCAGCTGGCTCATGCCCTTCAGGCGCTGCATCGCGCCGGTATCGAGCAAGACCCTTACCGCCCGATCTACAGCGACGTCCCCCCAGATCACGTCCCTGACTCTTCTCCCGGAGCCCCCGAAGAGCTCCCCAACCGTACCGCTCATTGACGCTCCCGACCTTCAGCTTCGCGCTATTCTAACCAAAATGGAAACGCCCGAAAGGATGCCCCTGGCGGGCGAGGGGTGTAACATTTCAGTCTTGAGAGAGGAGAGACCATACATTTAGAAGAGGCAGAGGCTTTACGGGGGGAGTCGGTAATCCTCAGGCCGCCGCGGGAGTCCGACGTGGAGGTGGTCTACTCCTGGGACAAAGACCCAGAGCTGGCCGCCTGGAACGGTCGTTCGCCCATCTCCATCTCCCTTTCAGCCGCCCGTCGCGACTACCTGGCTCGCTGGGAGGATCCTGCCGTCAAGACTTTCATCATAGAGGCCAGGGGGGAGCCGATCGGGATGGCGACCCTCTACGATTTCCGCAGCGATGGCTGCGAACTCGGCATAAAGATAGGCCCCGGAAACCTTCGCGGCAGGGGCTACGCCACCGAGGCCGTTACTCTCCTCCTCGACTACGTCTTCGACAATCTGGGCCTCGGGGCCGTCCGCGGATCCACCCTGGCCCACAACGACCGCATGCAGCGGGTCTTCGAGAAGAACGGCTTCGTGCGGGTCGGTGACGGGTCCCTCCTGAGCCGCTACGACAACCGCCGCTACACCGAACTCTTCTACGAACGCCGGAGGGAAGACCAGGGATCCTGAGGGCGTGCGCGGGAGAACGCCTGCGGACCCCCCACAGGCGTCTGCGGGGTCCTGCCCACCCGGAACCAGGAGGCCATCCTCCGGGAGCAAAATCGCGAATTCCGCAACGCTCCGGCGCTTTGCGCTCGCTATCTTGTCCTGGCCGACTACAATAAGGCTGATGAAGACGCAGCTGGAACTGAACATCAGGAGCCGGGGCGCGATGAGCGGGGTGCTTACCATGGGCAGCCTGGACCCCGCGTTCGCCGCCGCAACGGGTGTGGACGGAGAGCCCGTGGTCGTGGACCTGCGCACGGTCGAGTTCGTCGAGCCGGCCGGACTCTGCGCGCTCGCGGCACTACTGGAGTACCTGTGCGCGCGTTGTGAGGTGGTGGATCTCGCCCTCGCCGGGCGCGACGTGCCCGCCTATCTGGAGCGGATGAACTTCTTCAGGTCGTTCGGGGATCGAGTGCGCACCAACACCGACGTGGCCTCCCTCGAAGAGCGCCGGCGGCATAACCCGGGTACGCTGCAGGAGCTGATCAACTTCCACGGCGAAGAGGAGATACCGGGGATCATCCACAGGATCTCGGAAATCCTGGAGAACCAGGGCTACCGCCTGCGCGAGCGGGTCGCCATCTGCTCCACGCTCTCGGAGGTCTGCGCGAACGCAGCAGAACACGGTGTCTCCTCCTTCGGTGCCTACGCCGCCGTCCAGGCCTACCATCACATCGTCAGCGGGTCCCGGCGCCGCGGCGAAGAGGTCCTCATAGCGATCGCCGACGGAGGCGTGGGCGTGCGCGAGACTCTCGCCCGCAACCCCGCATACGCCGAGCAGACCGCCACCGACAACGACGCCCTGCGCCACGCACTCGAGATGGGGGTCTCGGCGACAGGCGAGATCGGGCGCGGAGGCGGTCTCGCCCTCGTGGCAGGGATCGCCGCCCGGGCCGGCGGTTCCCTCTCTTTGCGCTCCGGCTCAGGCCGCGTGACCGTCTACGAGAACCGTAAAAACTCCAGGAACGTGCCCTCATTCCCCGGTACTTTCGTCCGCGTCTCCCTCCCGCGTACCCCACAAGAAAATAACCCGGGATGAAGGCAAAATAAGGGCCGATATGCCGTTGACTTATCCCACCCGGCCCGGTACAATCCTCTTATATGATTTCACTGACGACAGTGAGGACAGCTCCGGTGGTTGAGGAGCGGGCGCACAGGGTTTTCGAGGTCGCCGGGGGCGACTTCGGGGGCAAGCTGATGGTGACCCGCAGGACGGGCCGCGCGGTCAGGGAGTCGCTGGAGGAGGCGCTGGAGGAGCTGCCCAGGGGTGGCATCCTTTATGTGGACACGCGGGGTGTCGAGCTCATGGACTACTCGTTCGCCGACGAGGCGCTAGGGATCCTGGTGTCGAGGTCAGCGAGTGGGGAGTATGGGGACAGGCATCTGGTACTGGTCGAGGAGGACCGGGATCTCCTGGAGAACGTCGAGGCCTCTCTGAGGCAGCGCTCGCTCGCCATGATCCGGGTCGATGAGATCGGAGCGGAGCCGGGGATAGTCGGCAAGGTCCCAGACCATCTGGTCGAGACCCTGCAGGCGATCTACGACGCAGGCTCCATTACCAACGCGGCCCTCGCCGCCAGGCTCGATCTCAACCACACAGCCTGTAACAACAGGGCGACCAGGCTCGCGAAACTCGGCCTGATCCACCGCCGCATCGAGACCGCCGCCCCAGGCGGACGCCAGTACACCTACGAGCGAATTGCCTGATGTTTATTTTTGGCCACATCCTCACCGAGTTCAGTGAAGATAGCGTTGCCGGCTTCTGGTCGGAGGAGGTTCAGTAATGAGGGAAGAGTACATGATCGAGCGCCAGGGCAAGAGGTTCGTGCTCTACGCGGGGCTTTTGGAGGAGGCGCACAGCCGGGGCTTAAGGAGCATCGAGACCGAGCTTTTGCAGGTTCCTGCCAAGGAGAATGGAGAGGTCGCGATCGTCCAGGCCGTGATCCGGACCGAGGAGGGCAAGTTCGGCGGTATCGGTGACGCTTCCCCGCAGAACGTCAACCGGGCGATAGCTCCGCACCTGATCCGGATGGCCGAGACGCGGGCCAAGGCGCGTGCCCTCAGGGATGCCATCAACGTCGGCGTAACCGCCTTCGAGGAGCTCGGCGGCGAGGAAGATGTCGTCGAGTCTGCGGGGACGCAGGAGCAGCGTGACGGGCGGCAGCCCAGGGCGCAGAACGAGGAGGGAAGGGGCGAGCTGCCCGCGACGAGGAAGCAGCTCAACTACCTCGAGGCCCTCATCTCGGATGTCGTAGAGGATGGGATCGGCCGCTTCGAGGAGATGGTCGGGAAGCCTGTGGGCGAGCTCACCCGCGAAGAGGCGAGCGAGTGGATCGGGCGTCTCTCTGGGAGGGCTGCGTAGTGGGCGCTTCCGTGTGGATCGCGGCGCTTGGCGAGGAGGTCCTCTACGAGGAAGACCTCCCCGCCTGCTGCCGGCGCACCGCGCGCGAGAACGAGCGCTCGTTCGAGTGTCCGGGGTGCGGCGCGATGTGGCGGGAGGCGATACCCGTTGAGCCCGAGGAAGACGCCTTCGCCCAGCGCGAAGAGCGTAGAGGAGCAGCGTAGGGACATACACGATGGGGGAGAGAGGGAAAGCCAAGGTGAGCGGAGAAGCATCGCGCAAAGCGCGCAAGAGGCGGAGCGCCCTCAGGCCCGATACCGCCCTCGTCCCCGTAGAAAAGCCCGAGCAGGAGATCTACGTGTGGTCGCTGCCTACGTGCTGCCTGCGCTCCCTCAAGGAGACCGCCATGTCCGAGGTGGGCGAGCGGCGACGTCTCGAAATGCATTGCTCGTGCGGGCGGACCTGGCGCATCACATCCAGCCTGGACGCTCGCATCCTGGAACGCTTCGTGACCCACGGAGGCCCGAGGGCCGGAGGATCGTACCCGGCAGCATGATGAGTAGCACTTCAGCCAGAGCCTGCGAAGCCGATAGCTGAAATGCTGACAAGTCGCCTGGCGAAGCCAGGCGACGTGCTGACTGGCTGACCAGCTAATAGAGGGGAGACGACCTGATGATGGAAGCGCAAGACGTTCTCACGCAGTATCTGAGCAGGGTGCGTGGTGGCAGACTGCTCGACGCCGGTGAGGAGAAGGATCTCGCGCGGCGGGCCCGCAGGGGGGACATGAGGGCCCGTCAGAAGCTCATCGAGTCGAACCTGCGGCTTGTTATCTCTATAGCCAAGAAGTACAGGGGGAGGGGCGTGCCCTTCGAGGATCTGATCCAGGAGGGTAACGCTGGCCTGATCCGGGCCGTCGAGAAGTTCGACCCCGAGATGGGGAATCGCTTTTCGACGTACGCTACATGGTGGATAAGGCAGGGCGTTACCCGCGCCGTCGCCGATCACGCCCGCACCATCCGCCTGCCCGCCCACGTCGTCGACGCCATCTATCGCATGCGCCGCGCCGAGAACGCCTTGAGCATCGAGCTCGGCCGGGACGCGACCGAGGAAGAGCTAGTCGAGAGGCTCGGCGTGAAACCGGAGGAGGCCAGGCGCCTGCGCGAGGTCAATCAGCCTATCTCCAGCATCAACTCCAGGATCAATGCCGACGAGGGCTCCGAGCTCGGCGAGTTGCTCCCCGACGAGCGCTCCGGCGACGACTACGCGGCCGTAGAGGTCGGCCAGTGGGAGCGGGCTCTCGTCGAGGCCGTGAGGTCTCTGCCGGAGCGTGAGGCCAGGATCATCGAGATGCGCCACGGTCTCGACGGCAGCGACACCCTCACCCTGCGCGAGGTCTCCGAGGAGCTCGGCATCTCCCAGGAGAGGGCCCGCCAGGTCGAGATCAAAGCCCTAAGGACCATCCGCACCGGCCGCTACGCCAGCACCTTGCGCCGCGCCCTCTCCGAGGCCGTGTAGAACAGATCCGACCTGGCTGCTAAGGTGCTCCCCGGAGGCCAAGAGGCGAAGGGAGCCCATGGAAACCAGGGAGCGTAACACCGAGCGGGTGCGGCAACTATTCGAAGCGTTGGGCGGAGCCGTCGAAGACGGCTTCCCCACCATCCACTCCCCAGTGCACTTTACGGGGGCTGGAACACCTTACCTGAAGACACCGGGCGTCGTCGTTCTCGCGAAGCCTCAGACAAATGTTGCCGGCCTCTCCGGGTTCCTCGAAGGCTTCGACCCCGACCTCCAATTCACCGAGTACCTCGACGACCCCACCAGGTTGCCGGATTCGTCCCAACTCTGCAAAACGGCGGGACAGACGTGTTATATGTCATTCGGACCCAGGCGCACGACCAACGAGAACGCCGCCGCTTACATAGAGCGTTTGACCTCAGCGGGGCACGGCAGCGTTCTGGAGCATGCCAGCTTCAACTTCCTGCTCTACGGCATCAGTCGCAGCGTGACCCACGAGTTGGTACGACATCGCGCCGGCGCCGCTTTTTCTCAGATTTCGCAACGTTATGTATCAGGAAGCGTACTACGCTTCGTGGAGCGTCCAGAGTACCAGGAAGACCCGGATCTACACAGGCACTTCGAGGAGCGGGCAGACAGGGCCGCGGCGGAGTACGAGGCGATGGCCGAGCTCTTGCTGGAGCGTCAGGAGGGAGGGGCGAGCATGCTCTCCGCGGATTACAGAACCGACGCGAGAAAGAAGGTGCAGCAGACCGCGCGCTCGTTGTTGCCGAACGAGACGGAGGCCCCCATGGTCTTCACGGGGAATGTGCGCGCCCTGAGGCACATCATCGAGATGCGGGCCGACGCGCACGCGGAGAGCGAGATCCGCAACCTGGCCCTTCGCCTCTTCCTGTGCCTGCGGACCGTGGACCCCATCCTGTTCGGCGATTACGAGCTGGGTGAGCTCCCGGACGGCACGTACACCGTATCGACAGAGAACCGTAAGGCCTAGGCCCGAACTCCGCCTAACCCGCCTCGCCTCGGACGGCCAGGGATAGTTGTCCCTCGGCCGCCGCTATCTCCTCGTCTTCGATCCTGCGGAACAACGGTCGCGCTCCTGTGACGCGGTAGCCCTTCGGCAGCTCCACGAGGTCCGAGACGCGGGAGATGGGGCCGTCGAAGAACTCCTCTAGCCGCCCGATTGCCTCGGGGACGTAGGGCGCGGCGTGGTAGGCGAGGGAGCCGAGCAGCACGGAGCAGGTATAGAGCGCGAGGAGGGTCTGCTCCGGGTCATCCTTGCGGGTCTTCCAGGGGGCCGAGGCGTCGAAGAACCGGTTGGCGCGCCTGCCCATCGCCAGGAGCTCCCCGAGTGCCTCGCGGGGCCTGGGGGCGAGCATCTTCGCCTCGTAGCGCGCCTCCAATTCCTTGAAATCCTCGAAGACCGCGGTGGCGTCTTCGGGTAGCCCGTCGGGGCGTGGAACCTCGCCGTCGAAGTATCTCTCCGCAAAAGAGAGGACGCGGTTTACGTAGTTACCGAGGTTCCCGATCAGATCCGAATTCACCCGGCTCTGGAAGTCCCGCCAGGAGAACACCACATCCCCCGTCTCGGGGAGGTTCGAGGCCAGGTAGAAACGCAGGGGGTCGGCGGGGAAGCGGTCGAGGGCCTCGTGCAGCCAGACAGCGAGGTTGCGGCTGGTAGACATCTGCATCGCGCGCCGCTCCCCGTCGACCACGACCTCGAGGTTCATGAACTCGTTGGCCGGGACGTCGTAGGGGAGGACGAAAGGCTCCTCGCCGTCTTCGGCCGTGCCCAGGAGCTGGGCGGGCCAGATCAGGGTGTGGAAGACCGTGTTGTCCTTCCCGATAAAGTGGATGAGCCTCGACTCGGGCTCCTGCCAGTACTCCCTCCACCTGTCGGGATCTCCGATGTTCTGTGCCCACTCCATCGTCGAGGAGACGTAGCCGATGCAGGCGTCGAACCACACGTAGAAACGCTTGTCCTCGAAGCCAGGCTCGGGGACGGGGACGCCCCACTCGATGTCCCGCGTTATGGGCCGCTTCTCGAGACCCCCGTCTATGATACCGAGGATGAAGTTCTTGACCGAGGCGCGCCAGTGCTCCTGTCCGGCGACGTAATCCCTCAGCCTCTCGGAGAACTCGGGAAGGTCGAGGTAGAGGTGCGTCGTCTCCCTGACCTCGACGGGCCCGCCCGTGACCTTGGAGTGGGGTTCGATCAGCTCGTAGGCCTCGTACCACGAGCCGCAGTTGTCGCACTGGTCGCCCCGCGCCTCCTTGTAGCCGCACACGGGGCAGGTCCCCTCGACGTAACGGTCGGGTAGGAAGCGGCCCTCCGTGGGGCTGTACATCTGCTTGGACTCCTCCTCCGAGATGTAGCCGCCCTCTTTGAGTTTGCGGTAGAAGAGCTGGGTGTTCTTCGCATGAAGCGGGGTCGAGGTGCGCGAAAAGTTATCGAAGGAGATGCCGAAACGCTCGAAGGTCTCCTTCATGTTGGCCCACCAGTAGTCGACGACCTCCTGTGGGTCTTTCCCCTCGCGCTCCGCCGTCAGCGTGATCGGCACGCCGTGCTCGTCGGTGCCGCAGGCGTAGACTACGTCCTCCCCACGCGCCCGCAAATACCGCACGAACGCGTCAGCGGGCAGGTATGCGCCCGAGATCTGCCCGACGTGCAACGGCCCGTTGGCATAGGGCAACGCCGAGGTTACGAGATACCTTCGTCTCTGCTCACTCATGGACTAAGGATAGCAGGCTTCAGGCTGTGGGCTACGGGCTTCAGGGAGTTCTGGCGGTACGATGTCGCATGTGGGTCACGTGCAGAAAAGTCCTTGCCTGTAGCCAGAAACCTCCGGTGCTACCATTGCCGCCATGAACCCCGAGCAGCCACTGCGGGTCCCTTTTCGCCGGCTCGTTCCGGGGGCGGGGATGCCCGAACGCGCTCATACGGGCGATGCGGGCCATGACCTGCGCTCGGTGGAGGAGGTGGAGCTGGCGCCGGGTTCTCGGGCTCTGGTACGAACCGGGATCTCTATAGCTATACCTGAGGATTATGCGGGGCTCGTGCTCCCGCGAAGCGGCCTTGCGGTGAGGCATGGGATCTCCCTCGTCAACACGCCCGGCCTCATAGACTCGGGCTACCGCGGTGAGATCCAGGTTCCCCTCATAAACCACGACCGCGAGGAGACCTTCCTGATCGAGGAGGGAACCAGGATCGCGCAGCTCGTCCTCATGAGGGTGGCCGACGCGGTCTTCGGCGAGGTAGAGTTCCTGGAGGCTACGGCAGACGGCCGTGGAGAGGGTGGCTTCGGTTCCTCCGGATCCTAGCGTGAGGTTCCTCTGCGACGCGGGGCACCGGCTTGTTCCTGTTTAGCGAGCCGTCCACAGAGTGGATCTCCCGGTTCCTCGATGCGCAGCGGGACGCGCCGTTCTCTTACGACGATGTCGGGGCCTCGCGTGAGGATGCGACAGTGCCCGCCGGCTACGCGGTGGACCACAACCGCGTCAGGCTCGGCGAAGGCGGGAGGACTTTCGACCGGGCCGTCGCCGCCCTCTACGCCTGGAAGATGTTCGACCTCGGATGGGCGAGGGTGGTGCCGGCGGGTGCTCCTGTCGAGGTGGGGACCGCGGTCGCGGTGCTGGCCAAACATTACGGCTTCCACTCCCTGAACCCGTGCCGCATCTCGTACACGATCGAGCAAGACGAAGGCGACCTCGTGAGACGCGGCTTCGCCTACGGAACGTTGCCCGACCACGGCGAGAAAGGAGAAGAGCGCTTTACCATAGAGTGGCATCGTGAAGACGACTCCATCTTCTACGACCTCTACGCCTTCTCCCGGCCCAACCAGCTTCTCGCGAAACTGGGACGTCCGCTGGCCCGACGTCTGCAACGCCGCTTCGCGAAAGACTCACTTCAGGCGATGGTCCACGCTACAGCTCGAGGGAATCCTGAAACCTGATTCCGTTCGCGAACCGTCCTACGGGCTTGTTAGACTGCGTCTGGATTGAACGCGACCACCCACGCCGTCTTCGGGGTCGCCGCCCTGGCCGGCGCCGCGCTCGTTACGGGGGCCGACCCACCCCCCTACGTCTACCCTGCCGCCGTAGCCGCGGCCTGGCTGCCCGACGTCGACAACCCGCGCAGCACGCTGGGCAACGGTCTGAGCCGGCTCAAGAACCCCGTGCTCAACCTTCTGACCCGGCCCTTGAGTTGGGCCTTGAGGACGACGTCTTTCGTGCTCGTCAGGACCGTCGGCCACCGCACCATGACCCATTCGCTGCTCGGTGTCCTCCTCTTTTCAGTGCTGGTCTGGCTGCTGTTGGGAGGTTTTCCGAACCTAATCCTCGCCCTCATCGCCGGTTACGCCTCACACGTCCTCGCCGACGCGCTAAACACGCGCGGCGTGCCGCTCTTCTGGCCCGCAGGAAAGCCCTTCAGGTTGGTGCCTGGCGGCGTAAGATCCGGCGGTGCCGTCGAGGTGGCCGTGGCCCTGGTGGTCCTGGCTTTCACGCTCTACGCCCTACTCCTGGTCTATCCGGGGTTGCGCGGTGCGATCGGCCTCCAGCCAATCTAGCGTCTCTATGCTTGCAGGATGCACGGCCTTCCCCCGCGCTTCGTTGTGGGCTATGGCACGCCGCAACGACTCCAGGGCCGCCGTGTGGAGATCCTCCCTGGCCAGCGCGCGCAGGCGTCCCACGCTAGGGTAGTCGCGGGCGGGTTCGATCTTGTCCGCGACGTAGAGGACGAGCGCGAGCGGCCCCATCCCCGGCCTCCCCGTCGTGTGGGCCCTGATTGCCTCCAGAACCTCCCCGTCTTCGATGCCGAGCTCGCGCTTTGCCATCTCCGCGGCCACGGGACCGTGCAGGAGCTTCGGGCTCTGCTGTTCCGGATCATCCACCTGGAGGCGCCATGTTTTGGCTAGCTCCAGAAACTCATCGGGCCCTATCTCACGGGCGGAATCGTGCACCAGGGCGGCCAGCCGCGCCCTGGCTGCATCGAGGTCGTGGGCCAGCGCCAGACCCTCGGCGGTGTCGGCCACCCTCAAGGTATGTTCGTAACGTGCATCCGAGAGCCGGGAGCGGGCGAAGGCTTCGGCTTCTTCAAGAAGAGTGTCGGTTTTCGAGTGGTCCTCCACTCGGCGGATTGTAGAATACCTGCGTGCGCGATGGGAAAAACATAGAGAGCGCCGAGATCGTGACCGTGGGGACCGAGATGCTCCTCGGCGACCTCGTGGATACGAACACGGCCTGGATCAGCCAGCGCCTCGCCGAACTCGGGGTGGGAATCTACCGCCACACCACCATCGGGGACAACTTCGAGAGGATCGTCGCCGCCCTGCGCGACGCCGCCTCCCGCTCGGACCTGGTGGTAACCACGGGAGGTCTCGGCCCGACCTCGGACGATCTGACCAACGCCTGCATCTCGACCCTGACGGGTCGCGAGATGGTCGAGTACCAGGAGGCCAGGGAACACGTGGACACCATGTTCGAGAGGTTCGGCCGCACGCCGACCTCCAACAACTACAAGCAGGCCCTCTTCCCCGAGGGAACCGAGCTCATCCCAAACCCGGTAGGAACGGCGATGGGGGCACTCGTGGAGTGGGAGGGGACGCTGTTCGCCACGCTCCCAGGGGTGCCCACGGAGATGAAGAGCATGTTCGAGGAGACGATCGAGCCCCTGGTCCGGGCCCGCAGCGAGGGCTCCATCGTCTCCAAGACCCTCCACTTCGCCGGCATCGGTGAATCCGCTCTCGCGGAGAAGGTCCAGGAGTTCCTCGACGCCACCGACCCCACGGTCGCCCCACTGGCTGGCCAGGGCAGGGTGCGCCTGCGGATCACTACCAGGGCCGCCACCGATAGAAAGGCACAGGAGAAGATTTCGCCGGTCGAGAAGGAGATCATCGCCCGCCTGAGCGACTACTATTTCGGCGAGGGTGACGAGACCCTCGAAGGCTCGGTCGGACGCCTGCTCGGGGAGCGGGGCGCCACCCTGGCCCTTGCGGAGAGCTGCACGGGGGGCCTCCTCGCCAAGCGTCTTACAGACATGCCCGGCTCTTCGGCCTACTTCACGGAGGGGCTCGTTACCTACTCAAACGGGTCCAAGGAGCGCCTGCTCGGCGTGCCGCACGCGCTGCTCGTGGATCACGGCGCCGTCTCCGAGCCAGTCGCGCGCGAGATGGCCGTGGGCGCGCGCAGGGTCTCCGGCGCCGACTACGGCCTCTCGGTCACCGGAATAGCCGGTCCAGACGGCGGGACGGAGGAGAAACCCGTCGGTCTCGTCTTCGTCGGGATCTCCGATGAAAAAGACACGTTCGCGGAGAAGCTCGACCTCACCGCCTGGGCCCGCTCCAGGGACTCTATCCGTGAGCGAAGCGCGAACCGGGCCTTGGATCTCCTCAGGCTTCGTCTCGAAGAAGACCAATCTTGAGGAGCACCCTTGCTGGATACCCGGCATGGTAGTAAACTTCCCGCAGTTGAAAGCACGCGAAAGGAGGTGATCCAGATAGACGCATCGAGTAGTAGTCGCGGGTATCTTCTGGGAGAGGTGGCTCTGACCTAGGCCCACCAAAACACCCGGCGGGATCCTGGGTTATTTCTCCGCCTCCCATGTAGTGAAGGCGGACGTGC
>JBKPNW010000211.1:0-5110 GCA_046732815.1 Actinomycetota bacterium
GGACGACTGTTAGCACCTCCTCCTTCACCAGTGGTGGCACGAACTCATCCCCCTCGTGGTAGCCGGTCAGGCTCAGGCATGCGGCTTCGGGGGCCGCATTCCCAGAGCGTTCGAGCCTGCGCCCGAGCTCCTCGCACGCGCTGCGGATTACCGCGCGCAGATTGTCGGCGGCCCCTGGCTTGGAAGGCGTGGTCAAGGGCCCCTCCCTCCAGGACTCCAGGGTCTTGCCTTCTTCGTCCAACAGGGAGATGGCGGTCTTCGTCTGCCCGCCATCGATACACAGGTAGCTCATGCTTCGTCTCCGGTAGGCATTTCAGCTGGTCAGCAATTCAGCTCTTTGCTGTCCTGGCGGAGTGGGTCTCCAGTGCCTTGCGCACGTTCTCATGTGCTGCGGCCAGTAGCTCGCGGGCTTCGTCTGGAGAGGCTTTCGTCTTCCCCATCACTACGGCCACCTTGACGGAGTCGCCGGCCCTAGAGAGTAACTCCCTGGCTTCGTCTTCGCTAACTCCGACGGCTTCACTTACGATGCGTCGGGAGCGGCGTTTCAGTTTCTCGTTGGTGCCCTGGAGGTCTACCATGACATTCTCGTAGACTTTGCCGAGCCGGGTGAAGGCGGCTGTAGAGAGCATGTTGAGGACAAGCTTCTGCGAGGTTCCGGCTTTGAGCCGGGTCGAGCCGGTCAGGATCTCGGGTCCTGTGTTCAGCTCGATGCCCACGCGCGAGGCGGCGACGAGTTCGCTCTCCCTATTGTTGCTGATGCCTATGGTGGCGCACCCGGCTTCCGAGGCCCGCCTGACGGCGGCCACGACGTAGGGCGTGCGGCCGCTCGCGGCGAGTCCGACCACGACGTCGCTGGGACCGAGATCGAGGGCTTCGAGGTCGCGGACGGCGGCCGAGCTATCGTCCTCAGCGCCCTCGACAGAGCGGGTAGCGGCGGTCTGTCCGCCAGCGAGGAGCGCCAGTACGCGGTCCTGTGGCACCCCGAAGGTGGGGGGACACTCGGCTGCGTCGAGTGCGGCGATACGTCCGCTGGTTCCTGAGCCGACGTAGATCCAACGTCCCCCCTCGCGCCACGCCTCCACGAGCATCTCGACCGCCGAGGCGATCTGGGGCAGGGCTTCACCCACGGCCTCAGGCACTCCTCGGTCTTCCTCGTTCATGAGGTGCAGAACGGACTCCAGGGGCATCTCGTCGAGCCGCATGCTGGCTTTGTTTCTACTCTCCGTAGTCGGAAGCTCGTCCATGATCTCCCCGGATCCACCCCTATACCCATGGTGGCGTAGACAACATGTTAATAATATGTTCTCGTGAGCGCTAGCGCATCACCAGGACGTGGAGTTCTCGAGACGTGGGACAACGGATCTTGAAGGTCATCGGCCTGATCTCGGGTACTTCCTTCGACGCCACGGAGACCGCCGCTGCGAAGTTACACCTGGAAGATGAAACCGTGATCCTGCGCCCGCTCGGGACGCGCGCCTTCGACTTCGACGCGGGGCTCAGGAAGTCGATGGTCTCCGTCCTGTCACCCGCTACCACCGGCGTGAGAGACGTTGCCATACTGGACACCCGTCTGGGACAGGTCTTCGCCGAGGCCGCGGCCGGGGCCGCGGAGGAGTTCTGCGGCGGGCGAGCCGACCTCGTGGTCTCGCACGGTCAGACGGTGTTCCATTGGGTCGAGGAGAACATGGCGCTAGGGACCTGTTCGCCTGCGGATCGAAGCTGATGGATGACCGCCAACCGCGGTAGCGAGTCGGCGGACGGATCAGAGGACATCGCGCCTCCTCAAGCCCAGGAGTCCGGCCACGGCGAGGGCCGCGGAGATCAGGGTTAGCCACACGAGCGGCGCCGCGAACACGTCGTCGGCGGGCAGCTTCGGGACGTGGGCGAACGGTGAGAGGTCGAGCACACGGTCGCTCAGCTGCAAAGGCCTGCCGAACTCCTCCAACAGCACGCACGCCGCGAGGACCGCCCAGCCCACCGACGCGCCGAGCCGGGGCAGCACCCCGAACAGGGCGGCCGAGATTCCGGCGAGCACCCACACGGCGGGCAGTTGCACCATCGCCTGAGACAGCACGCGCGGGAGCTCGCGGCCCACGTCGCCCGTGCTCAGCCCATAGGCCAGGCCGGCGGCGATGCCAGCCGCCGCGAGCAAGAGAGCGGGTCCAAGGAGCGCGAACGCAAGGTGGCTCGCGGCCCACCGCTGCCGGGAGACCGGGGCGGCCAGCACTGGCTCCAAACGGCCACTGGTCTCTTCACCTCTTAGCCTGAGCGCGGACCCGATGGCGTAGCCGGAAGCGACGAGCCCGAGGAGGCCCATGACCGCGGCGAAGTACGTGTCGGCGATGCCCGAAGAGCCGCCCAACCGCGCGACCACGACCTCGAGCTTGGGGTTGTCCCGGATCACCTCCACGCCCCCTTCGGCTATGCCGCCGAGTATGGCGCCGAGAGCAGCGAACCCGAGGCTCCAGGCTATGAACGCGCCCCGCTGCAGCCGCAACGCGAGGCCGAACGGGCCACGCAACCAGCCCACCGCGGTCGCGCGCCCCGGCCGCGTTGGCAGCAGTCCGCTCCCCAGGTCCCGCCTTGCGGAGAGCGCGAGGGCACAGGAGACGAACGCGGCCACGCAGGCGGCGAACAGGACGAAGATCCACCAATTCTGGTTTCCATAAAGATGGACGTGCTGTATCCACCCGAACGGCGTGAGCCAGGAGATCCAGGACGGCCCTTCCTCCTTGCCCACGTCGGCCGCCATGCGCAGCACCAAACACAGCCCGAGTACGGCGATAGAGATGCCCCTCGCGGCCCGAGCTCCCTCGGTCGCCTGCGCGACCGCGGCCGCGACCGCGGCGAACGCCCACCCGAACGCGGTCCACGAGAGCCCGAACGCCACGGACCCCCAGGCCGGCAGACCGTAGGCCACCAGCGAGGCCGCCGCGATGGCGCCAAGGGCCAGGTCGGCACAGAAGGTGAGGAGGAGGGCCGCGAAGAGCGGCGCCTGCCGTCCGAGGGCGGTCGCGCCGAGGAGCTCGCGCCTACCGGCCTCCTCCTCGGCACGGGTGTGCCTTATGACGGTCAAGAGGCTCGCCAGGCCCACGAACAGGACCGTGCCGCCGAGCCGCCACGCCGTAATGGCGCCGAGGCTGTGCCCGAAGGCGTGCCCGTAGAGGGCGAGGAAGGTCGGGGTGCTCGTGACGATGTCGATGTAGGACTGGCGCTCCGCGGCCGTCGGATAGAGGTCGTGCATGGTGCTGGCGATGGCGACGGGGAGCAACGCCAGCGACACGACCCAGAGCGGCAGCACGACACGGTCGCGGCGCAAAATCAGGCGCACGAGCGCCCCGGTGCCGGCGAGCGCCTTCATCTTGCCACCTCCGCCCTGTCGGTCCGCCCGGCCTCTCGCGTGTTCTGCTCCCCGGACGCGTAGTGCCGCAAGAACAGGTCTTCCAGGGTCGGGGGCCGGCTCGTGAGGCTTCGCACTCCGAAGGGCGTCAGGTGCGCGAGCAAACCGTCGAGCCCGGCCGCGTCCACCTGGCAGCGTACCCTGTTGCCGTCGACGTGCAGGTCGTGGATGCCGGATAGTCCGCCGAGGCCGGAGGGCGTCTTCGCCAGCTCGGCCGCGATGGAGGTGCGGGTCAGGTGCCTGAGCTCGGAGAGGGTGCCGCTCTCGACGGCCTTTCCGTCGCGGATGATCGTGACGCGGTCGCAGAGCGCCTCGACCTCGGAGAGGATGTGGCTGCTGAGTAGCACGGTCCTCCCGCTATTCTGCTCCTCCTCTATACACGCGCGGAAGGCGGCCTCCATCAAGGGGTCGAGGCCGGAGGTTGGCTCGTCGAGAAGTAGCAGTTCAGCGTCGGAGGCGAGCGCCGCGATCAAGGCCACCTTCTGGCGGTTGCCCTTGGAGTAGGTGCGGGACTTTTTCCTCGGATCGAGCTCGAAGCGCTCGAGGAGAGCAGCGCGACGCCCGTTGTCAAGCCCGCCCCGCATCCGTCCGAGGAGGTCGATCACCTCTCCTCCCGTGAGGCCGGGCCACAGTGTGACGTCGCCAGGCACGTAGGCGAGACGGCGGTGCAACTTCACCGCGTCGCGCCACGGGTCGCCGCCCAGAAGCCTCGCCTCTCCGGAATCCCTGCGGATCAGGCCGAGCAACACGCGCAGCGTCGTGGACTTGCCCGCACCGTTGGGCCCCAGGAAGCCATGTACCTCGCCACTCCTCACGGAGAGGTCCATCCCGTCAAGGGCGCGGGTCTTGCCGAAGGTCTTGACCAGACCCGAGACCGAGATGGTGTCCGTGTCGTTCATGAACCTCTCACCCCCGTGATAGCCGCCTCACACCCCAGGCCAACAACCGTGCCGGCCGTAGGGGCCTCACAGTGACGAAGCCGACCCTCCTCGACCGGCCACCCGGACCCTCGACTACCGGTTCTGGTTCCCACTATCGGAACCTCCTGCCTCGATCCAAGCCATCCGCCGCAGTCGAACCACGCCCCGGTCGGCGCCCATCGTTCAGCCTGTCTTTCACATCATACACAATATTTACAAATTTGTAAATATATAAAATATGTGCAATCATGAAATCTTACAGAGCCTAGTACCTTGGGGAGAAGCCGATGGAGCGAGCCGACGATGCGGGGATGGACGACCGGGCTGGCAGGGGGCGTGACGAGGAGGCGGTAGCGCGTTTCGTGGAGCGCTTCGCCCTCTCGTTCTCCGAGGCGGGGGTACCGCGGATGCCGGCCAGGGTGTTCTCTGCGCTGCTGGTCTCCGACGAGGGCAGGCGCACCGCATCCGAGCTTGCGGATGCGCTCAAGGTGAGTCCCGCGGCGGTCTCGAATGCAGTGCGTTATCTGACGCAGGTCGGGCTTGTGGCGCGCGAGCGGGATCCTGGTGAGCGGCGTGACCACTACCGGATCCACGGCGGCGACACGTGGTACGAGGTGACGATTCGCCGGGACGCCATGCTGTTGCGCTGGCAGGAGGATCTGCGAGAGGGGATCGAAGCCATCGGCGCGGACACCCCGGCGGGGGAGCGGCTGGAGGAGACGCGCCGGTTCTACCAGTTCATCCACGAAGAGATGCCGAGGCTCCTGGAGCGCTGGCGGAAGGTCCGTTC
>JBKPNW010000212.1:0-12035 GCA_046732815.1 Actinomycetota bacterium
GAGCGCAGCCCGCATCACCCAGATGGCCCAGAAACAGATGGTCCAGACACAGATGGAGAGACGATGACCACGGCCACCAGGACGGACGCGCAGTCGCCTGCGGCGCACGTCGCCGACACCCACGACCTGATCCGCGTGCACGGCGCCCGCGTGAACAATCTCCGGGACATCGACGTCGAGATCCCCAAGCGCCGGCTGACGGTGTTCACCGGCGTCTCGGGCTCGGGCAAGAGCTCGCTGGTGTTCGGCACCATCGCCGCGGAGTCCCAGCGGCTGATCAACGAGACCTACAGCGCGTTCGTGCAGGGCTTCATGCCGACGCTGGCCCGGCCCGAGGTCGACGTGCTCGACGGGCTGACGACGGCGATCCTCGTCGACCAGGAGCGGATGGGTGCCGATGCCCGCTCCACGGTCGGCACCGCGACCGACGCCAGCGCGATGCTGCGCATCCTCTACAGCCGACTGGGGAAGCCCCGCATCGGCTCGCCCCAGGCGTTCTCGTTCAACGTCGCGTCGATCAGCGGTGCCGGCGCGGTCACCGTCGAGCGCCGCGGCCGCACGACGAGGGAGAAGCGAAGCTTCAGCATCCTCGGAGGCATGTGCACGCGCTGCGAGGGCCGCGGCTCGGTGACCGATTTCGACCTGACGCAGCTCTACGACGACAGCAAGTCGCTCAGCGAGGGTGCGCTCACGATCCCCGGCTACAGCATGGACGGTTGGTACGGCCGCATCTTCCGGGGCTGCGGCTTCTTCGTCCCGGACAAGCCGATCCGCACGTTCACCAGGAGAGAGCTCGACGCTAAGGTCCTTGAGGTTGTTCTCGCGCGCCGTGCACGCTGATCAGGTCGTGGCAGTCGGCAACGTGCAACGCAGGCGACTTCGTGTCCGACCTGGTGGCCATGCTCAGCGCAGCTCCTGGATGCGGACCATGTTACCCGCGGGATCGCGGAACGCGCAATCGCGAACGCCGTACGGTTGGTCGGTCGGCTCCTGGACGACCTCGGCGCCGCCTGCCTGCAGCCGCTCGAAGGTGCGGTCGAGGTCTGGGGTGGCCAGGAGGATGCCGGCGTAGGTTCCCTTGGCCATCATCTCGGTGATGGTGCGGCGCTCGTCGTCGGTGATGCCGGGGTCGACGCCCGCAGGGTGCAGGACGATGGACGTGCCTGGCTGGCCTGCGGGGCCGACGGTGAGCCAGCGCATCCCCTCGTACCCGACGTCGAGGCGGAGCTCGAAACCGAGGGTGTCGCGGTAGAAGCCCAAGGCGGCTTCGGGGTTCTCGTGCGGGAGGAAACTCGAGTGAATGGTGATGTCCATAGCAATCCTTCCTTCAGTCGTGATGTCCATGGCAGTAATTCTAGGTGCGGATCGGGGCCGGCGCTTCTCGATTCCTGATCGGTTTTGCCACCTGTTTCGCCACGCACGACGGCATCCCCGGTCGTTCTCTAGGGCTACACCACCGCTGTAAGTCGCGCCATGACTCATCCTCGGGCACCGACCACCCGATGTAGAGAAACCAATGACGAGCAACACTAGATCACCGCTACGGCTTCGATCTCGATGAGAAGCCTGGGGTCTATGAGGGCGGAGACCTCGACCATCGAAGACGCGGGATAGGGCTCTTCGAAATACCTTCTCCTGACCTCGTGGATCTCATCGTAGAGCCCCATGTCCGTTATGAAGACGGTCACTTTGACTATATCGTCCATCCCGCCGCCGGCCTCCTCGACGACGGTCTTGACGTGCTCGAGCACCGCCTCCGTCTGGCGCTTTATGTCCCCATCCCCGACCACGTTCCCTTCCGCATCCAGCGAGACCTGCCCCGATACGTAGATGGTACGTCCCGTCGGGGCCTCGACCCCCGAGGAGAACGCGCCCCCACGCATCGGCGCCGGCAACCTGGGGTTGCTGATCACACGCCTCGACAAAACGACCTCCTCTTCTGTGTTCCACTCCCGGGCGTAAGGTAGCATCCGCCTCCGGCCCGCGCCCGTCTGATGTAGACTCGCCGGGAAGTTGATCTCTGGTGGGAGGACTCATGCAACGCACGTTCGACGTAAGGGCCATCCGCGAGCAGTTCCCTGCCCTCGGCCGCAAATACAACGGCCGGGGCGTTGTCTACTTCGATGGACCCGGAGGCTCCCAGGTAGCGCGGCAATCCATCGATGCCATCTCCGGCTACATGGGACGCGGCGGGGCCAATCTGCACGGCGTCTTCCCCACGAGCACGGAGACCGAAGAGATCCTGGCCGACACCCGACAGGCGGCCGCGGACTTCCTCGGGGCCGCGCCCGACGAGATCGCCTTCGGGCCCAACATGACCACCCTGACCTTCGCCATCTCCCGTGCTCTCGCCAAAGAGTGGGACGAGGGCTCGGAGATCATCGTCACCGAGCTTGACCACCGCGCCAACGTCGACCCCTGGCTCATCGCCGCCGCACAGCAGAGGGCGAAGGTGTGCTGGGTTCGTGTAGATCCCGAAACCCTTACCCTCGACGGGGAAGATCTGGAGCAGAACATCAACGAGAAGACGAGGCTAGTCGCCATCGGCCTGGCCTCGAACGCGGTAGGCACCATAAACGACGTGGCCGCCGTCGCCGAGAAGGCTCACAGCGCGGGCGCCCTCGTCGCCGTCGACGCCGTGCACGCGGCCCCTCACATCCCCGTCGATAGGGACGCGATAGGGGCCGACATCATCACTTGCTCGGCCTACAAGTTCTTCGGCCCGCACGTCGGCGTGACGGCCATAAGGCGCGACCTCTTCGAGAGGATGGACGTCTACAGGCTCGACCCGGCGCCGGATCACATCCCAGACAAGCTGGAGACGGGTACCCAGAACCACGAGGGGATCGCCGGCGTCAAAGGCGCACTCGACTTCATCGCCTCGTTGGGCGAAGGCGCCTCGCAGCGGGAAAAGCTCGCCAGCGCCATGCAGACCATCGAAGACTACGAAGCGGGCCTGGCGGCGACTTTCCGTGCGGGGCTCAGGGACCTGCCTCGTGTAGAGCTCTACGCCGCTCCGTTCGGCGTGCGCAAGACCCCGACCGTCGCGTTTCGAGTCCAGGGACATACTACGGAGGAAGTCTGCGAGCGTATGCTGGAGCACGGGTTCTTCATCGCGGCGGGCGACTTCTACGCCTCGACGCTCGCCGAGAAGCTCGGGATCAGGGACAGCGGCGGGTTCATCCGCGCCGGCCTCGCCCCTTACAACACCGAAGACGAGGTCGAGAGGCTCGTCGAAGCGCTGGAGGGGATCGTACGCGAAACGTGAGATCCGTCCTACGACGCTTGGGATTATCGGGCTTTCACCACGCTAGCCCACTTCACAACCGCTGGTAGACTGGAAATCAAAGCAGACCGGCGTGAGCCAATTTGCCGGCGTTTTGAGCTTGCGACAACGCTCTGTGAGATTCTGGTATACTACGTGCCGGTAACGTAAGGTGGGTTTACAGTAGACGGAGCGCCACCCCGTGATTGAGGGTGGCTTTTTCGTTTAGTGGGGCCCAGGAACACGAAAGGTGGGCTCCAGCATATGGCCCAAGGAACGGTAAAGTGGTTCAGCGACGAGAAGGGCTACGGCTTCATCTCCCCCGACGACGGGGGTGAGGACCTCTTCGTGCACCACACGGGCATAGCGGGCGAGGGCTTCAAGACTCTCGACGAGGGCGCCAAGGTTACGTACGAGGCGACCCAGGGACGCAAGGGAATGCAGGCGGAGAACGTCACGCCGGCGTAGCACCCGAGAAGCAACCGAGAAACGCCAAGGCCGGGGCTCGAACCCCGGCCTTCGTCATGTGTAGGCAGCGCGACCCAAAGTAAGGGCTAGTTTCAAACCCGCCCAATCGCGAATCGCCCGGAATCAACCCATGAGCAAATAAAGTAGCGCCTTCTGGGCGTGCAGACGGTTCTCGGCCTGGTCGAAGACGCGGCTCCTCGCACCGTCTATGACCTCCGCCGTGACCTCCTCGCCCCGGTGCGCTGGCAGACAGTGCAGGAAGATAGCGTCTTCTGCGGCAAGGTCCATTAGTCCCTCATCGACCTGGTAGCGGGCGAACTTCTCCTTGCGCGCTTCGGCCTCGGTCTCCTGGCCCATGCTGGCCCATACGTCGGTGTAGACGACCCTGGCGCCACTGACGGCCTCGCCGGGATCTTCTGTAAGGTGCGGAGGAGCGCCCAGGGACCCAGCGAGCTCGACGATCTCTCTTTCCGGCCCGTGCCCTTCGGGATGGGCGATGGTGAGTTCCGCCCCTGCAAGGGCGCAGGCTATGGCGAGGGAGTGGGCCACGTTGTTGCCGTCACCGACGTAGGATACTTTGACTCCTTCGAGAAAACCGAACTCCTCGCGGACGGTCATGAGGTCGGCGAGGGCCTGGCATGGGTGGTGAGTGTCCGAGAGGCCGTTGACTACAGGGACGTCGGCGGCGCCGGCCAGCTCTTCGAGATCCCCGTGGTCGAAGGTGCGGACCATTATGGCGTCGATGTAGCGGGCCAGGACGCGGCCCGTGTCGGAAGGAGTCTCGCGTTTGCCTATCTGGATCTCCTCGGGGCTAAGATGGAGCGCGTGGCCGCCGAGCTGGTACATCCCGACCTCGAAGGAGACGCGGGTCCTGTTGGATGGCTTCTGGAAGACCATGGCGAGCGTGCGTCCGCGCAGGGGCCTGTAGGGGATGCGGCTCTTCTGCAACGTCTTTATACGAACGGCCTCGTCCAGGATCAGGGACATCTCCCCAGGAGTGAACTCTCCGAGCGTCAGGCAGTCGCGACCCGAGAGGGGAGAGGAGGGGGGCGGGGCGTTCTGGAGGTCCGGGATCACCACGCTCACGCTACCGCCGCCTCGGGTACGGTCGTCTCTACGGATGCGTAAACGCCGCCTCGAAAGGTATCGAGCGCGGCCCGTACCTCCGTTCTGCTCACGGTGAGCGGCGGCGCCATACGGATGGTCGTGCCACCAACCAGGTTCACGAGAACGCCATGGTCTAGGCACTGCTCGAACACCTCCCTCGCCAGCCCGGCGTCGCCGAGGTCGAATCCGAGCAGGAGTCCTTCCCCCCGCACCTCCGCGCCAGGAACCTGTTCGGCCAGCTTCTCGAGCGCGTTCTTGAGCACGGTGCCCTTGAAGCGCACCTCTTCGAGGAACGCCGGGTCGTTCACCACGCCGAGCACGGCCTTCACGGCGGCCATCGCCAGGGGGTTGCCCCCGAATGTCGAGCCGTGGTTGCCTGGACCGAGCGCGGCGTACTCCTCCTTGACCATCATCGCCCCCACGGGGAAGCCGCCACCGAGTCCCTTTGCGCTGGTGAGCACGTCGGGGACCACATCCGTCCCCTGGTAGGCATACAGATGTCCCGTGCGTCCGGCGCCGGTCTGGACCTCGTCGAAAACGAGGAGCGCCCCGTGCTCGTCGCAAAGCCCGCGCAGCCCCTGGAGGAAGCCCTCCGGCGGCCCGTTCACGCCACCTTCGCCCTGGATCGGCTCGACGAGCACGGCCGCTGTCTGCGGACCGATCCTGGCTTCTGCGGCCCGGAGATCGCCGAACGGAGCGTGTACTATCCCCGGCAGCATGGGACCGAAGCCGTCCTGTAGCGCGGGCTGGGCCGTGGCGGTGAGACCGCCGTAGGTGCGGCCGTGGAAGGATTTCGAGAACGTCAGGATCTCGTGTTTCTGGGGCCCGTAGGTGTTGTGTGCGTACTTGCGAGACAGTTTGATCGCCGCCTCTACGCTCTCTGCTCCGGAGTTGCAGAAGAAGACCCTGTCGAAGTCCGTAGCGTCGGAGAGTATCCCTGCTACCTCTGCCTGAAGCGGGATCTCATAGAGGTTGGAGCAGTGGATCAGCTTTTCGGCCTGCTTCTGTATGGCCCCGACGAGCGCAGGGTGTCCATGCCCGAGGGAGTTCGTGGCGATACCGCCTATAAAGTCCAGGTACCGGTTCCCTTCTTCGTCGAAGAGCCAGCTACCCTCACCTCCCGTCGGCGCTATCCCCAGTCGTTTGTAGGTCTCCATCACTGCTTGCATGCCGCGACTCCTTCGGATATGAGAGTTCCGACCCGCTCGCCCGCGAGGGCCGCCGCGAGCGCGCCTTTTCTATTGCCGTTGAGTATCCTGGCCTCCACCCCACCGCGCGCGGCCTCGGCCGCCGCCCGCAGCTTGGGCACCATCCCACCCGCAGCAAGCCCACTCTCGATGTAGGCCTCGCACCGCTCCGGGACGAGCGTCTCCACCGTCTCTCCGCCTTCCAGCAGCCCGTCCACGTCGGTGAGCACGAACAGTTCTCCGGCCCCGAGCCCGACGGCGAGCGCCGCAGCGGCCGAGTCGGCGTTGACGTTGTAGGCTCCTGCGGGACCGAGCCCGAGCGGCGCGACGACGGGGACGAAACCGCCGCTCCAGAGGGTCTCGATGAGCCGCGGCTCGACCCGCACGACTTCGCCTACGCGGCCCAGATCCCGGACCGGCTCGACCAGCAGCGTCGGACCATCGGTCCCCGAGATGCCCGCGGCACGCACCCCGAGCGCGCCCATCCCGCGCACGAGGTTCTTGTTCACGCCCCCCGCGAACACGTTCTCGGCCACCTCGATGGTCTCCTCGTCGGTAGCCCTGAGCCCCTCGTGAAACCGCGTGGGGATACGGAGAGCGTCTAACATCCTGGTGAGCTGGATTCCGCCGCCGTGGACGACGGCGACCCTGTAACCCGCCGACACGAGATCGGGCAAATCCTCGAGCGCGCCCCCGGCAAAGGCGCCGCCGCCGATCTTGATCACTACTGGCTTCACGTCCTGTAGCTCCCGTTGATCCTGACGTACTCGTTGCTCAGGTCGCAGCCCCAGGCCGTGGCCGACGCGTCTCCCTCGTCGAGTCGGACGGTGATCTTCACCTCGCCGGCGGCGAGCGTGGCGTTGGCCTCGGCCTCTTCGTGCACCACGGGCTCCCCGCCGGAGAAGACTTTGACGGGACCGAACCAGAGTTCTACTCCGTCGGGATCGAAAGCGACTCCCGAGTAACCCATCGCCGTGAGCACCCTTCCCCAGTTGGCGTCCTCGCCAAAGACGGCCGCTTTGACCAGGCTGCTCCCCACGATGCTCTTCGCCAGGGCCGCCGCATCCTCCTCACTCCCCGCGCCCTCGACGGCGACCTCGACGAGCCTGGTCGCACCCTCCCCGTCGCGTGCGATCTCTCTGGCCAGTGTCTGCGCCACGTCCTCGACGGCTTCCGCAAAGACCGAGTAGTCCGGCGAGCCCTCCGTCAGCGACTCATTACCCGCCGCACCGTTCGCCATGAGGAGGGCCATGTCACTGGGCGAGGTGTCGCCGTCTACCACGACGCGGTTGAAGGTGCGATCCGTGACCCTTTGCAGTGTCTCCTGCAGGCAATCCTTCTCGACCGCAGCGTCTGTGGTCAGAAACGCGAGCATGGTTCCCATGTTCGGGTGGATCATGCCGCTCCCCTTGGCCGTCCCCCCGACCGTGACGGTCCTACCCCCGACCTCGACCTTTACGACCGCCTCTTTTGCATGAGTATCGGTGGTTAGTATGGACTCGGCGAAACCAACACCCTCCTCGCCCAACTCGCCAGACGCCGCTCTTATACCGGATGAGATCCTGCCCATCGGCAGGCGGACCCCGATAACGCCGGTCGAGGCTACGGCGACTTCTGAGGTTTCGATCCCGAGTTCCTCGGCCGCGAGCTCCTGCATGGAACGGGCGTCCGCTACGCCCCGCTCGCCGGTCGCCGCATTGGCGTTGCCGCTGTTCGCTACAACCGCCCGTATCCCGCCACTCTCCACGGCCTCCCGCGTCACGACGAGCGGCGCCCCCTTGACGGCGTTGCGGGTGAACACCGCCGCCGTCTCGCAAGGAAACGCCGAGAAAAGGAGCCCGAGATCCCGCCTCCCAGCCTCACGTACCCCACAAACAACCCCAGAAGCGAAAAAGCCGCCTGCGGCCGCAGCGCCACCGGAGAGAGATTTTATTCCGATTGTTGAATCTTTATTCATCACGGGGGCCTATTGTCGCATTCGCGTGCGGGAGCGTCAACCAGTCTATGCAGAAACTTGAATAAATATTCGGAGGTCCTAAAATGGTGGGCATGGGACTCAGGGTAGGCGTTTACGGTGGGAGTGGGTATACCGGGGTGGAGCTGGTGCGGCTGCTCGGTGGGCATCCCGAGGTGGGGGCGTTAAGTGTGGCTTCGCGCGGGTATGTGGGGCTTGGGATCGGGGAGGTCCATCCACAGCTCGCCGTCGCAGGAACGTACACGTCGCCCGAGGAGATCTCAGACCTCGACGTGGCATTTGTGGCCTACGGGCACGGCGAGAGCGCCGGGACGGTCAGGGATTTGCTGCGGTCGGGGACGCGCCTGGTCATCGACCTCTCGGCCGACTTCAGGTTGCCGCGCAAGGAGCTATATGGTGAGTGGTACGGCGAGCATCCTGCGCCGGAGCTTCTCGCGGAGGCGCATTACGGGTTGCCCGAAGTGTTCGGGGTCCCGGCGGGGAGGCTCGTCGCCAACCCCGGGTGTTATCCGACCGCGGCTATTCTGGCGCTAGCGCCGGTCGTGAGGAGGATGGAGGGGATACGCTCCGTGACCATAAACGCGCTCTCGGGGGTGAGTGGTGCCGGGGCCAAGCCCAGCGTAAAGACGCACTTCGTCAGCGTGAACGAGAGTGCCGGCGTCTATGGGGCGCCGCGGCACCGTCACACGCCCGAGATCGAGACCCTCCTGCGGCGGGTAGGGGAGGTGCCCGCGGTGACGTTCGTGCCGCACCTGATCCCCATAACGCGTGGGGAGCTCGAGACGATCGTGGTCGACGCGGAAGAGGTGCCTGAGGCGGAGGAGATTCTCGGCTGGTATGCGGATGACTACGAAGGCTGGGCTTTCGTGGAGGCGAGGGAGGAGTACCCGCAGATCTCCCACGTGGCGAACACCAACAGGTGCAGGCTCTCGGCGGCGGTTGACGGTAGGGCGGGGAAGGTGCTGCTCTTCTCGGCGGTAGACAACCTCCTCAAGGGCGCCTCCGGGACGGCGGTACAGAACATGAACTTGGCTCTTGGCTATGAGGAGGATCTCGGGCTCGAGCATCTCAAGTAGGAGGGAGATTTTGGGAGCGACGGTGGAGCATGTGGACAAGACCACGAGGCAGGACCTGATACTGCGCCTCATCTCGGAGCGCGACCTCGGCACCCAGCAGGATGTGGTAGTGGCGCTCGCGGACGAGGGCATCGAGGTCGCGCAGGCGACCGTGAGCCGCGACCTCGCCGAGCTCGGGGTCCTCAAAGTGGGGAGCCGCTACCTGGCGTTGCCGCACGACCCCGGTTCCGCAGGCATCGAAGTCCTCCCCAGCTTCGTGCTCGGCATCGTGCCAACACAGAACCAGGTCGTCATCCACACCCGCGACGGGACCGCCGGAGCCGTCTCCAGCGTCCTCGATAGGGTGAAGGGGCTGAAGATAGTGGGCACCATCGCTGGCCAGGACACCGTGCTCGCCGTGGCTCCTGACGCTGCCGCTGCCGCGGAAGTGGCGAATCTCATCGCCGACGTCTGCAGGGCCAAGACGCGGCCGGCCGGCAACGTCGATTAGTATTCCAGGAGGGAACCATGCTGGATGGAAGGAAGGTCGTGCTCGCCTACTCTGGCGGCCTGGACACTTCGGTCTGCGTCAAGTGGCTCGAAGAGCAGGGAGCGGAGCCCTACGCGTTGTATCTGGATCTCGGGCAGGGAGAGCCCTCGGAAGACGTAAAGGCGAAGGCGCTCCAGATAGGTGCCACGGACGCCTTCGTGCGGGACGCGAGGGCGGAGTTCGCCAATGAATACGTCGCCCCGGCGATACAAGCGAACGCGCTCTACGGCGGGAAGTACCCGCTCTTTACCGCCCTCGGACGCCCGCTCATAGCGAAGAAGCTCGTCGAAGCCGCGCGGGAGGTCGGGGCAACCCACATCGCGCACGGCTCGACAGGGAAGGGCAACGATCAGGTCCGCTTCGACGTGACGACGGCCTCCATCGCGCCGGATCTCACCGTGGTCGCTCCCGTCCGCGACTGGAACATGAACCGCCCCGAGGAGATGGCCTACGCCGAGGAGCACGGCATCCCCGTCCCGACGACGAAAGAGTCCCCCTACAGCGTGGACGAGAACCTCTGGGGTCGCTCCATAGAAGCAGGACCCCTGGAAGACCCCGACCATGAGCCCACGGACGACGTCTTCGCGCTCACGACCTCCCCCGAAAACGCCCCAGATGAGCCGCAGTACGTCGAGATCGGCTTCCAGGAAGGACTACCGACGTCCCTCGACAGCGAAGAACTGCGGCTGGTAGACCTTGTAGCCGACCTCGGCGCCATGGCCGGCGCGAACGGCGTCGGCCGCATCGACATGGTCGAGGACCGCCTGGTCGGCATAAAGAGCCGGGAGATCTACGAAGCCCCCGCGGCCCTCGCCATCATAGCCGCCCACCGCGAACTCGAAACCCTGACCCTCACCAGAGACGTCCTCCGCTTCAAAACGACCGTCGAGCAACGCTACGCCGAGCTCACCTACGAGGGCCTGTGGTTCACCCCCCTCAAGGTGGCCCTCGACGCATTCGTCACAGAGACCCAGAAGACCTTAACAGGCACCGTTCGCCTCAAACTCTATAAGGGCAACTGCACCGTCGTAGGCCGCACGGCCCCACATGCCCTCTACAGCAAGGACCTGGCCACCTACGATCCCCACAGCACCTTCGACGAGGCCGCCGCCGCGGGCTTTATAGCCCTCTGGGGCCTCTCAGCCCGCCAGTGGGCAAGCGTTAATGGTGGCACGGAACACAGCCCGTCTGTCTCGCAACATTAAACTCGAGGTCCACATGACGGAGGAAAACACGCTGATTTGCAGGATGTTTAGTACGAATAGACCACAAACGTAATTTTCAAGTTTAGCATGGACCTTCTTCACAGGGTTAAACTTATGCCGGTCACTTCAGGCGTGCATGTGAAACCGGGTGTCTGAGGCCGCGTGCGCCTGAAGGGGACCGCGTCCTTGCTGCGGCTACGCAGGGGAGACTCATCCATTCGTCATTTTCGCGAAAGCGGGAATCCACTCCAGGAGAGTAGCGAGGCGGTTGGCGATGGCGAGCACCTTCGCGCCCTTGGCCTGCGGCCGAACTTGGTATGATCCCGACGTGGTGCACTTCCGGCGACAAGTTCCTGGTATGGGCTGATATCATCGGCTCTGTGGCGGCGCCGATGACACGCGATCCTTCGGAGACCGACCTCGCCATGATGCGCAGGGCCTTGTTGGCTGCGGAACACGCGGCCGAGAAGGGGGAGGTCCCCGTCGGAGCCGTCGTGGCGAGGGAAGGAGAGATCCTGGGCGTCGCCGCCAACGAGCGCGAGGCTACCGGAGACCCCACCGCCCACGCCGAACTCCTCGCTATCCGTCGCGCCTCCGCCGCCTTAGGCGGCTGGCGCCTGACCGGTTGCACCCTCTACGCTACTCTGGAACCCTGCCCCATGTGCGCCGGCGCCGCCCACGCCAGCCGTCTCTCCCGTCTGGTCTACGCGGCCACCGATCCCAAAGCCGGTTACGCCGGCACCCTGCATAACACCCCCGCCGATACCCGCCTCAATCATACCCTCATCGTCGAAGGTGGCCTTCTAGAACAAGGAGCCGCCGGACTTCTCCGCGACTTCTTCCAGTATCGTCGCCGGAGACCCGGAAGAGCCCCTGAAACCCCGCTCTTGTAGGGCGACAGGATACTTCACAATCTACTTAAACCTAAGGTAAACAGTTTCTAGCATAGGAATCTTAGACTCTACTGATACTACAAGGCCATCGGTTGACCTGAACATAACGGTGCGTGATTTGCGGGACATTCCCCAACATAGTGTGGTTCTGAAAAAAACTTTGAAAAAATTTGCGGCAGGGAGGTGGCTGGCGAATTCCGCTAGCGAAGGGGCATTCGAGCGTTTAGTGTCAATTTAACCTTAAGTAAAGGTAAATCTCAGGGGTATTGCATCTCGAAAATGTAGTGTGCTAGGTTTTCACGGTACCAGATATGGTGTTGGAGCGATGGG
>JBKPNW010000213.1:0-4677 GCA_046732815.1 Actinomycetota bacterium
CTGACGGAGTTTCTGGAAGAGGCGGTGGAGAAGTACAGGAACAACACGGCCCTGACTCGGGACGAGCAGAAGTTCTCTTACGGAGAGCTACAGGATCTGACCGAGAGCTTCGCCGCCGCGCTCAACGAAGCCGGAGTACAGAAGGGCGACCGTGTTGGGCTGATGCTACCCAATTGTCCCGAGTACGTCGTCGCGTTCTTCGGGACGATGAGGACCGGTGCGACGGCTACGCAGGTCAACCCGATCTACGTCGGCAGGGAGCTAACGCATATCTTCGATAACTCCGGCACGGAGACCGTGATCGTTCACTCCATGATGTATGAGAAAGCAAAAGCCATTCAGGAAGATACGCCGCTGAAGAGGATCATTTGCGTCGGCGAGCCGGAAGGTGGTCTGAAGGACGGCGACGCGTCTTTCGACGAGTTCATGCATTCTGCTTCGGGGGGCGCGCCGGAGGTGGAGATAGATCCGAAGGAAGACCTCTCTTCAATCCAATACACGGGTGGCACCACCGGAATCTCCAAGGGCGCCATGCTCACACACGCCAACCTGCTCGGTGGCGTCAAGCAGACGATGGATCTGCTCATAGAAGACCCCGCCGCCTTCCCGGAGAACGGGAAGGTGATCGCTGTGGCGCCTTTCTTCCACATCTTCGGGATGACGATGGTGTTGCTTTTCGGGCTGCGGATGGGGTGGAACCTGCTCACGGTTCCTCGCTTCCAACCTGACGTCGTGATGGAGATGATCAGGGACGAAGAGCCTGTCATGCTTCCTGGCGTGGCGACGCTCTTCGTCGCCCTGCACAACTATCCAGAGATGGAGCGTTACGGCCTGGACAAGGTAATGCTATACACCTCGGGCGGCGCGAGCGTCCCGCTCGGGTTGCTCCGCTCCTTCGAGAGGCGTACGGGGCGTGCGATCTGGGAAGGCTACGGCCTCTCCGAAGGCGCACCCGCGACGTTCAACACCTACCTCAGGGGTTCAGTAGGCGGGAGCATCGGGGTCCCGATTCCCGGTACTGACGTGAAGATCATGGACATCGAAACGGGTGAGGGGGAGATGCCAGCAGGGGAGCCCGGGGAGCTCATCCTGAAAGGTCCACAGGTGATGAGAGGCTACTGGCAGATGCCCGAGGAGACGGCGAACACTCTTCGCGACGGCTGGCTATACACCGGCGACATCGCGCGCATGGACGACGACGGCTACCTCTACATCGTCGACCGCAAGAAAGAGGTCATCAACACGAGTGGCTTCAAGGTCTACCCGAGGGAGGTCGAAGAGGTGCTCTACGAGCATCCCGAGGTCGTCGAGAGCGTGGCCGTCGGCGTGCCTGACGAATATAGGGGCGAGTCCATTAAGGTCTTCGTGGTGAAGAAGGAGGGCAGCCCGCTGACGGAGCAGGACCTGATCGACCACTGCAAAGACAACCTCGCCCCATACAAGGTGCCGAGGCTTGTCGAGTTCCGCGATGAGCTTCCCAAGAGCGCCGTTGGCAAGCTCCTCAAGCGCCTGCTGGCAGACGAGGAGAGGAAGAAGGCGGGACTTGCGCCCGGCGAAGGCAAGGGGGTAGGGGGAAGGTGAGGTTCGAGAGGGCGTATATCCCTGGGGGTTTCGCCTGGTCGTCCCCGTTCGCGCGGTGGCAGGGCGCCCTCTCTGAGGTGAACAGCCTGGACCTGGCGGTGGACGTGACGAGGGCGGCCTTCGAGCAGCGCGGCTTCTCCGCCGAAGCGATCACCGGGCTCGTGCTCGGGTGGACCGTGCCGCAGAGGGACATCTTCTACGGCGCGCCGTCGGCGGCGGCCAGGATCGGGGCGCCGGGCGTGACGGGGCCCATGATAAGCCAGGCCTGCGCCACCTCGGTCGCATGCGTACACGCCGCGGCGGCCACGACGGAGGGCGACGACTCGGAGGTGACCCTGGTAGTAACCACCGACAGGACCTCCAACGGGCCGCAGGTCATCTACCCCAAGCCCTCCGCGCCGGGCGGCTCTCCGGAGATAGAGAACTGGGTCCAGGACTCCTTCGCCCGCGATCCCTGGGCGGGGGAGGCGATGTTCACAACAGGCGAGCTCGTCTCCGCCGAGGAGGACATAACCCGCGAGGAGCTCGACGACATCACGGCGCTGCGCTACGAGCAGTACTCGCGGTCCCTCGAGAACGACCGCGAGTTCCAGAAGCGCTACATGGTCCCCGTCACCATCCCGCAGAAGCGCAAGGACCCTATCGTGGTGGACGAAGACTACGGCGTCTTCCCCACGACCAGGGAGGGGCTGGCGAAGCTCAGGCCCATGGCCGATGGCGGCGTCGTCACCTTCGGTTCCCAGACCCACCCGGCTGACGGGACCGCGGGCATGGTCGTCACCGGCGAGGAGAGGGCGCGCGAGCTCGGTGACGGGGAGGGCGTGGTGAAACTCCTCGCCACGGGGTTCGCACGGGTGGCCAAGGCCCGCATGCCGAAGGCCCCGGTCCCCGCGGCCGAGATGGCCCTCGACGAAGCCGGCCTCTCCATCGCCGAGGTGGACGTCATAAAGACCCACAACCCGTTCGCCGTCAATGACGCCTACTTCGCCCGTCGGATGGGGGTGCAGGTCAAGGACATGAACAACTACGGCTCGAGCCTGATCTTCGGCCACCCGCAGGGACCGACCGGGGCCAGGCTCATCGCGGAGATGGTCGAGGAGTTGAGACTCCGAGGCGGCGGCACGGGCTTGTTTACGGGTTGCGCGGCGGGAGACTCCGGCGCCGCGCTCGTCGTGCGGGTGGAAGACTAGAAAACTAGGGCGAGGAGAGAGGTTTGCAGATAGAGAACAGCACCTTCTTCGTTACCGGCGGCGGATCGGGGCTCGGGGCGGCCACCGCCCGGCTCCTCGCGGAGAACGGGGCGAACGTCGTCCTCGCCGACGTCAACGAGGAGGCCGGGGAGGGAACGGCATCGGAGATCGGGAGCGGTGCAAAGTTCGTCCGGACGGACGTTACGGACGAGCGGAGCGTGCAGGACGCACTGGGCGCAGTGGTGGGATCCTTCGGAGCGCTCAACGGGGTGGTGAACTGCGCCGGGATAGGCCCCGCTGCCAAGGTCGTCGGCAAGAAGGGCGTCCATCCCTTGGACCTTTTCACCAAGACTGTGGGCATCAACTTGGTCGGCACCTTCAACGTCATCCGCCTTGCAGCCGCGAAGTTGATGGTGAACGAGCCCGACGAAGATGGCGAGCGCGGGGTCATCGTCAACACGGCGAGCGTGGCGGCCTACGACGGCCAGATCGGGCAGGCCGCCTACGCCGCCTCCAAGGGCGGGGTCGTCGCCCTCACCCTGCCGGTCGCCCGTGAACTCGCGAGCAGTGGCATCCGGGTCGTAACGGTAGCCCCTGGCATCTTCGAGACGCCGATGCTCGCGGCTCTGCCGGGAGAGGCGAAGGACTCTTTGGGCAAGCAAGTGCCGTTCCCGAGCCGTCTCGGCAGGCCCGAGGAGTACGCGGCCCTCGCGAAGCACATCGTCGAAAACACGATGCTCAACGGCGAGGTGATACGCCTCGACGGCGCTATACGCATGGCGCCCAGATAACCGGCGACCACCTTGTGGGGAACGGGACACGATGTGGAACCGGGCTCGGTATGGTTGGATGGACCGAGAGTGGCTCGGTTCCGAAAGTCCACCCGAAGGAAGGTAAGCATCCGACGGGACTCCCTGACGCCGGATCCCGGGGGTAAGATCCGTAAAAAGCACCGCGCGAGCGGTACGCGCGGACCCACGCCGCGGAAGTGAACGCGAGATAAGGAGGCCTTCCCATGCCCGACGCGCGCGCCGCCTTGACCCCGGATCTCTTCGGGCTCGACGGCCTGCTGACCGAGGGGGAACGCGGGGTCCGCGACCGCGTCCGGGCGTTTTCGGACGCGGAGGTCATACCCATCATGGCCGACTGCTGGGTGCGCGGGGAGTTCCCGTTCCACCTCGTCCCCGGGCTGGCGGAGCTCGGCATCTGCGGCGACACGGTAGAAGGGTACGGGTGCGCGGGCCTCACGGCCGTAGGGGCGGGGCTCGCGGCGATGGAACTCGCCCGGGGAGACGGCAGCGTCTACACGTTCTTCAAACGATAAGTAGTAAGCGTCAGACGGTCGGTCTATTAGCCTTGCCTAAAAGACCTGCAAAACGGCACTTTATGTAGCGCGCTCGGCAGGACTCGAACCTGCGGCCTTCTGATTCGTAGGCCGAATCGGGCGGTTCTATGCGGTTCTTCGAGGCGCGCTAAACGCGATTTTCAAGCGCTTTTCGTGCTTCAGGGTATGGACTTGTTCTGTCCTGCTCCCGTCCTACTCCCGTCACGCTCCCGTCAAAAAGGCGCCCTGTATGCCGATGAGGATTTCAAGTTCCATCTCTGGCATGGCGGCGTAACAGAGCTCGTCAGTGTGCCGATCGTAAGTGGCGCAGCGGATCAGTGGCCGGAGAATCCAGAGGATGGAGAACGCTCGATGATGCACCCGGTGCGCCAGGACGTCAGTTTCGATGCTAGAATACTCACATCGATGAATGTTTCATGAACGTGAGTCTTGTTATTGTGAGTAAGTTGAGTGTCAGAAGATGAGGGACTTCGTCGGCAGGCGCGGCTATATGGCGACCCTGGAGGCCGAGTTGGATAGGGTGCGGCAAACCGGCCGCGGTCGTCTCGTCTCCATGCGGGG
>JBKPNW010000214.1:0-29591 GCA_046732815.1 Actinomycetota bacterium
CCACTTCGGCGTCGGCTCAGGCCACTACGAAGAGGAGACAAAGGGGCTGGGCATCCCCTTCCCGCCGCAAAAGGAACGGTTCGAGATGCTGGAGGAGACGCTCCAGATAGCGCTCCTGATGTGGAGCTGCGAACAAGGGGACGAGCGTTCCTTCGAGGGAGAGCACTACAGGCTCGAACGTCCCCTGAACCTGCCGCAGAGCACGAGCAGGCCGCACCCGCCGATCATGGTCGCCGGCGACGGTGAGAAGAAGACCCTGCGCCTGGTCGCCCGCTACGCCGACGCCTGCAGCCTGCGTCCCGGTCCGCAGGTACCTGACAAGCTCGACGTGTTGCGCCGGCACTGCGAGGAAGAGGGCAGGGACTCTTGCTCGATAGAGAAAACCTGCGCATTCGCCTTCGATGTTGGCGAGAGAGGCGAGAAGGTGGACGAGTTGATCGCACAGTTGCGCTGGCTCTCGGGTATGGGCATAGAGACCGTGATCGGCTTCGTGCCCGACGTAGATAGGATCACGCCGCTCGAGATCATCGGCAGCGAGGTCATCCCCGCGGTGGCCGAAGTCTGAATTCCGTGCGTGGAGGGGCGGTTCGCGAACCGTCCGCGCTGTAACGGTAACGAATTTAGGAGAGATCATGATCGAACCAGCTACCAAGCAGCGGACCGGCGTTGCGACGGCCGTCGGTATCCTTTCCGCCATCTATGCGGCCACGTTTTTCAGCGGCGCTATGTTGCACCTTGGTGCGCGGATTCCGCTCGGGTTCGCACTCATCGCCGAACCCACGATTATTCCTGCGACGATCGTGGAAGGATTGTGCGGGATGGCTCTAGCCGTCGCCGCATTAGCCGTGTTTACCCTCAAGAGTTGGGCCTGGACGGCTGCTTTCACGGCCCACGCGTTCGCCCTGGGAGGGGTCTTGCTCGGTATAACGGCTCTGGCCGTGGGCGCAGGTCCTTCGACTGATCTGAATACCATCTACCACCGCGTCATGGTGGTGGCCCTCGCAGCGGTCCTGGCGCTGCTGCTCTTCGACGCGCAGCGTGACCGACAGTAATACAATCGCCTTGATCGCGGAGTTTACTCGAGGAGCCTGATGACCGAGAGCGTAAAGGACGAGAGCCGTCCGTCGGGTGGCACGAACTCCCGGCTCCCGCGAGGGGGGCGGTTGTTGGGTCCATTACTCGGGCTGGTCTTCCTTATCTACCCGGTGCGGGCCGTGCTCGCTTCGGACCCTACTCCCGCGCGGGTCGTCCTCGCCCTGGGTGGGGCGATGCTCTTCGCCGGTGTGTTCCTGTGGCTGATGTGGACACAGGAACCGCTCTGGTCGCCGTCCGTGGAGCCTTCCGAGGTCTTGAGGCACCGGGCGACGGTAGCGTTCCTCGCAGTGTTGGCAATCTCGCTGAACCTAGTGCTGGGTCACGAGTGGCGCGTGCTCTTCTTCCACGTCAACGTCGCCGCAGGGATAATGCTCTTTACCACGGACGCCTACGTGGCTATCGCGGGGCTGGCGATCACAACGTTCGGGCTCGGCATCGTCTCGGGCATGGCGTGGCTCGCGCTGCCGACGGCCGTCATCGGCCTCTGGGCTACGGCCTTCGTCCGTCAGGTCGCCGCCGTCGCGGAGCTCAGGTCGGCGCGGGAAGAGCTCGCCAGGATGGCCGTCAGCGAGGAGAGGCTGCGCTTTGCCAGGGATCTGCACGACCTCCTCGGCCACAGCCTCTCCCTGATCACACTCAAGAGCGAACTGGCCGGCAGGCTGCTTCCCGACGAGCCGGAGAAGGCCGAGGCTGAGGTCCACGACATCGAAGAGGTCGCGCGTCAGGCCCTCGGCGAGGTGCGCGAGACCGTCGCAGGCTACCGGCAACCCACGCTCGAGGAGGAACTCGCGGGCGCTGCCGAGATGCTCGCAGCGGCCGGCATCGCGTGTCGGATAGAGAACGACTCCGGCGTGCTAACGAACGCGGTAGACGCCGCTCTCGCTTGGGCGGTGCGCGAGGGGACGACGAACGTGATCCGGCACAGCCGCGCAGAACACTGCCGGATCCTTCTGGCGCGCGAGAACCAGGAAATCTACGCCGAGATCACCGATGATGGAGAGGGTTCTAAGAAAAGTGCCGAGTTGGCCTCCGGCAGCGGACTCTCGGGACTCTACGAACGCGTTGCCACGTTGGCCGGTCATGTCGAGACCACTTCGCCGCCGGATGGCGGGTTCCGACTGCGCGTCAGCCTGCCGGCGTCAGGCGGTGCGGTGCGCTCGCGAGATACCGAACCGAATCCGGATAGCAGCTCGCCCGGCGAGGATCGGCGTCGATGACCGTTCGCGTGCTGCTGGCGGAGGACCAGGCGATGGTGCGCGGCGCGCTCTTTGCCTTGCTCTCGCTCGAAGAGGACATCGAGATCGTCGCCGAGGCCTCGCGCGGGGACGAGGTGCTTCCGGCCGCCCTGGACGCCCTTCCCGACGTGGCGCTCCTCGACATAGAGATGCCCGGTGGGGACGGCCTCGAGGCTGCATCCATCATGCACCAGCGGTTGCCTTCGTGCCGGGTGATCATCCTTACAACCTTCGGCCGCTCCGGTTACCTCAGGCGCGCCATGGAGAGTGGCGCCGTCGGGTTCCTGCTCAAGGACGCCCCCGCCTCCGAGCTCGCGAAGGCCATCCACGGGGCCATGAACGGCGAGCGGGTGGTCGACCCCGCCCTTGCAGCAGCCGCCCTGAGCGACGGCGATAACCCCCTCACAGCTCGCGAGCGCGAGGTGCTCTCAGCCTCCGAAGGTGGAGCGACCATAGAAGATATAGCGGCAAGGCTCTACCTCTCGGAAGGCACCGTTCGCAACTACCTCTCCACGGCCATCAAGAAGCTCGGAGTACGCAACCGTGTCGAAGCAGCCCATCTCGCACAGGAGAAAGGCTGGCTGTGAAGCGCTGATGGGAGGGGGCTATGCGGCCAACCCATCAGCGCGCTCGTCACCTTTTCCCGATTGCTGATACCAAGCCCTGGTGAATGGCAACGCAGGGCCTGCAGCTTCGGCTGCTACGGTGGATTCCCGCTTTCGCGAGAATGACGCAAGAGCAGGGCTCGGCATGAAGCCTGAAGTCTATTTCTCCCTCACGTACGTTCCGGGAGCGTCTTCTACCGGCGGATAGGTCTCGCTACCCGTCTCGGGGGGATCCACGTTCTCTCCGGAGTGGGCGTCGAGCCATCTGCTCCAGTCCTCCCACCAGGAGCCTTCGTGTTCTTTGGCCTGCTCGCGCCAGGCTGCGGAGGTATCGAAGGAGCCGCCGTTCTCGGTCGCCCAGTAGCGGCCCTTGCCCTTGGAGGGGGGGTTGATCATGCCCGCTATGTGGCCCGAGTTGGCCAGGGTGAATCGGGTAGTTCCGTTGGCGAGTTTGGATATCTTCCACGCCGAGGCCCAGGGGACGATGTGGTCTTTCTCGGCCCCGACGGCGTAGATGTCGCCCTCGATCCTGCCGAGGTCTATGGGACGGCCCTTGATCTCTACCTTGCCAGGTTCTATGAGGTTGTTCTCGAGGTAGGTGTTGCGCAGGTAGAAGCTGTGGGCGTCGCGGGCCATGCGCGTCCCGTCCGAGTTCCAGTACAGGAGGTCGAAGGCGGGAGGCTTCTGGCCGAGCAGGTAGTTGTTGACGACGTTGGACCAGATCAGGTCGTTGGAGCGAAGCAGATTGAACATGTTGGCCATCTTGCGGTTGTCGAGATAGCCACGCTCGAGCATCTGCTGCTCCATGAACTCTATCTGCGGCTCGTCGATAAAAACCTCCGTGTCCCCCACCTCGGTGAAGTCGTGCAAGGCGACCATAAACGTCGGCGGACCGAAGGGGTTCTCGTCCTCGCCGGCGGCGAGCCAGGAGAGCGCGATCGCGAGCAGAGTACCCCCCACGCAGTAGCCCACGGGGTTGACCTTCTCCGCGCCCGTGATGTCCCTTACGACCTCGGCGGCGGCGAGCGGTCCCTTGGTCATGTAGTCCTCGAACTTCGTGTCCTCCATCGAAGCGTCGGGGTTCTTCCAGGAGATCATGAACACGGTGAAGCCTTCGTCCACCAGGTGCTTGACCAGGCTGTTCTTGGGCTGCAGATCGAGGATGTAGTACTTGTTGATCCAGGGCGGTATGAACATGACGGGCGTCTCACGAACCTTCTCCGTGGTCGGCTCGTACTGGATCAACTCTATTAGCCCGTTGCGGTAGACGACCTTGCCCGGTGTGATGGCCAGGTTCTCCCCCGGCTGGAAGGCGTTGGCGTCGGTCATGCTCATGCGGCCTTCCTGCAGGTCCGAGAGCAGGTTGCGTGCGCCCTCGGCGAGGCTCACTCCCCCTGTCTCGAATGCCCTCTTTAGCGCTGCGGGGTTGGTCAGCAGGTAGTTGACCGGGGCCATGGCGTCGACGAACTGCTTGAGGTGGAATTTCAGACGCCGCTGCTCGGGGGTGTCCTCACCATCTGTCCTCTCCGCCTCCTCGAGTAGATACTCCGAGGCGAGCAGGTAAGACTCCTTGAGCGTCTCGTAGTAAGGGTTCTGCCCCCAGTCGGGCGCCGAGAACCGCTTGTCGGGACGACCCTCTTCATCGTCGTCCTGTTGCGTCTCCAGGCCCCAGAAACGGTTTGTGGCCTCCTGCCAGCTCCTCATCGTGGCGCCGAACAGCCTGGCGTTGAAATCCACGGCCCGCTCCATGGCGCGCGCCGGATCGGACATCTCGCGCGCCCAGAGGGTCTGGAGGGAGCGTGTGATCTCTATCCAGTCAATGGGCAAAACGTTCTGCACGGGGTTGGCGTCCCACAGCTTCTCGACGGCAGAGAGCAAGGGGTCGTTCCGCACAGCCCCCTCGGGCAGCTCTGCGGTCTCTTCTCCAGTGCTGACACCCGGTGTCATGAGCCAGGGCACGCTCGCGCCTGGCGTCGCTGTCACGGGCCCCATATTCGCCCGCATCCACTCCGCCCAAGCGTCGAGTGGCGCCATCTGATCCGGAGCATCATGTCTACGGTCGCCGGTCCTGCCTTCGCTCATCGAATCTTCCTCCTCGAAGGGTCTAACCCGGCGGCAGAGGGCCGCCGGCTCGTATGCAACCGTACTATACTACCCGTTCTGCCGGCATCTTAAAGGCGGCCTGCAAGCGGGTTCGGCAGATTGACCGGATCGTCGTCAGGACCTATGCTCTCTTCGAGAGATGCGCCTGAAGTCAGAACACGAAGGGACGCTAATGACCGCTACAGCGCAGAGAACGCACCGGGAGAAGCGGCCCGTCGACCTCATAAACGCTGACAGGCTGCTTTCGGATGAGGAGAAACGAATCAGGGATCTGGTCCGCGAGTTCGCGGACCGGGAGGTCATCCCGACCGCGGCGGACTACTGGGACAGGGCGCAATTCCCGTTCGAGCTGCTCCCTGGCCTCGGGGAGCTCGGCCTCGTTGGCGGCACCCTCCCCGAAGAGTACGGTTGCGCCGGCTGGAACAACGTCGCCTACGGCCTGGCCATAGCCGAGCTGGCGCGCGGGTCGGGGAGCCTGGCCACTTTTTTGCACGTGCAGAGCGGGCTCGCGATGACGGCCATACACGAGCTGGGGTCCGAGGATCAGAAGCGGCGCTGGCTTGCGCCCATGGCCAGGTGCGAGAAGGTCGGCTGCTTTGGGCTGACCGAACCCGAGGCCGGAAGCGACCCTGGCTCGCTGAGAACGACGGCCGTAGAGAAAGACGGTGGCTACGTACTCAGCGGTGAGAAGAAGTGGATCGGCAACGCCTCCTTCTCGGACGTGGCCGTGATCTGGGCCAGGACAGGGGACGATAAGATCTCCGGTTTCCTCGTCGAGACCGAGAATCCAGGATTCAAGGCTGACGTCTTACCCCGCAAGGCCTCCCAGCGCGCCGCCTGGCAGACGCACATCACGCTCGAAAACTGCCACGTGCCGGAGAACGCCAGGCTGCCGAAGGCCGACGGCCTCGGCTCTACGCTCTCGATCCTCACGCACTCGCGCTACGGCGTGGGGTGGGACGGGCTCGGGCAGGCCGCCGACTGCTACGAGACGGCGCTGGCTTACGCCAAAGAAAGAGAACAGTTCGGACAGCCCATAGCCTCCTTCCAGCTCGTGCAGCAGAAGCTCGTAGAGATGGTCAACGAGATCTCTCTCAGCCAGCTCCTCTCCATCCACGTAGGACGCCTCAAGGACTCAGGAGCGCTAGATCCCGCTACCGTCTCGATGTTCAAAATGAACAACGCCGCCAAGGCGCGCCGCGTCGCCGCCCTCGCCCGCGACGTCCTCGGGGGCAACGGCATCCTGCTCGACTACCGCGTGATGGAGCATATGGCCGACATCGAGGGCGTCTACACCTACGAGGGCACCAACGACGTGAATACCCTTATCGTGGGGCAGGCAATAACCGGCCACCGCGCCTTCTCCCCCAGACCCCCACAACGCGCCGACGAGCGGACAGAGTAATACCAGGTCCGGGTAGATGGCGACGCCACAGCGAGGGGTCCTACCTCTCGGGCTACTCGTGGATTCCCGCTTGCGCGGTAATGACGGGTGAGGGGCTGGCCATGCGTCCGCAGCCCGAAAGCACCCTACGAACCGATTCGGTATAACGACCCCGAACGGTTAGCCTTTACCAGTGAAAGGGCCGAGGCTCAAGCCTCGGCCCTTTCAGAACAGCTGAAGTGCTGGCTAGACCCGCTCGAAGATGGCGGCTATGCCCATTCCGCCGCCGATGCAGAGCGTGACCAGGCCGTACTGGCCACCCGTGCGGGCGAGGTGGTGCAGTATCTTGACGGTGAGGACGGCGCCCGTGGCCCCGATGGGGTGTCCGAGGGCCACTGCTCCGCCTACCGGGTTCATCTTCTCCTCGGGCACCTCAAGCGTACGCTCGACGGCGATGGCGATGGAGGCGAAGGCCTCGTTCGCCTCGACGACGTCGATATCGTCGATGGAGAGCCCGGCCTTCTTGAGGGCCAGCCTGGAGGCGGGGATCATACCGGTTCCCATAACCGAAGGGTCGACGCCGGCAACGGCGGCGGAGACGAGCCTGCCGGCCACGGGCATCCCGAGCTCCTCGGCCTTGCGCTCGCTGGAGACCAGCATCATGGCAGCCCCGTCGTTGATGCCAGAAGCGTTGGCCGCCGTGACCGTGCCGTCTTCCTTCTTGAAGACCGGCTTGAGCTTCTGGAGGCCCTCCACGCTCGCGTTCGGGCGGATGTGCTCGTCCGTGGTGAACTGGACGGTCTCCTTCTTCTGCTTGACCTCGATGGGTACGATCTGGCCGTCGAAGAGCTCTTCTTCGTGGGCTTTGGCGGCCCGCTGGTGGCTCCTCACGGCGTAGGCGTCGGAGTCCTCGCGGGTTATGCCATACTCCTCGGCGACGTTCTCGGCCGTCACGCCCATGTGGTAGTCGTTGAAGATGTCCCACAGGCCGTCGTAGACCATGTGGTCGTAGATATCCGCCTTGGGCATCCCCATCCTGTAGCCGTAGCGGCCCTTGTCCAGCAGGAAGGGCGCCCGGTCCATGTTCTCGATGCCGCCGGCCATGACCACGTCGGCGTCGCCGAGGGCTATCTCCTGGGCGGCAGAGACTATGGCCTGAAGCCCCGAGCCACACATCCTGTTCAACGTCATGCCGGGGACTTCGACTGGGAGGCCGCTCTTTATGCCGACCTGCCGGCCCGGGTTCATGCCCTGGCCCGCGGAGAGGATATTACCCACTATGACCTGGTCGACCTGGTCTCCCTCGACTCCTGAACGTGAGAGGACCTCTTTGCCGACCGTGGCCCCGAGTTCCGTGGCCGGCGTGTCCTTGAGCGAACCGCCGAAGGTACCTATACCCGTCCTTAAGGGTGTCGAGATGACTATCTCGCCACTACCGTTGCCATTGCCGAAGCTCACCTTTTCTCCTTCCGTCTTTTCTCGATGAGAATATACATCAAAAGACAAGGCCCGGACCATAGCGTCCGTGCCTTCTATGCGCTCTCCGCATGTTTCGCCCTTCGACTATTGGTTAGCCCTGCGCTGTGCCTCGTCCAGGTTGCCCTTGTAGTAGGCGAACATGGAGTTGAGGAAGTCCGTGTAAGCGTTCACCGACTCCTGGGCCAGCGCCCTGGAGGCCTCCCGCTGCTTGTGCTGCTGCTCGATCAAATCCTCAAAGAGCGCCCTGTTCCCCTCGGCCTGGGTTCTAAGGTTGTTGATCACACCGTTGAAGAAGTCCTGGGTCAACTGGGCGTTGAGCTCCTGGGCCGAGACGGAGCGGTCCGCGATAGACTGATACGATTCCTTCAGCGCATCGGCGAACTTCTCCGCAGCTTCGTTTACCTGCTGGCGTTGTTCGTCGTCCACGATTTCACTTCCCGTTTCTCATTTCGCACGTACTTATCGTTACCCGATATCAGGGGCGCAAAACATCACAGTCAGACAAAAGAAGGGGCGAACCCGAAGGTCCGCCCCCAAAACTTCGTCCCTGATCTACGTCCTACCTGGTGGCCTTCCTGGCGGCAGCCAGGCCCTCCTTGTAGTAGGTGAAGGGCGCGTAGGCGAGATCCATGTAGGCGTCGAGGGACTGCTCGACGAGAGCCCGGTAAGCGTCGCGCTGGTCTTCGGCGCGCTCGAAGAGCTCGCCCGCAACGGTGCGGTTGCTCTCGGCCTGATAGCGCAGCTCCTTGATGGCGCCGTCCACCATACCCTGGGCGAACTTGACGTTCCGCTCCTGGAGACCTACCGCGTGATCCACAACCGTCTGGTAGGAATCCCGCGTGCTCTCAGCGAGCCTCTCGACAACCCGGTTGGTCTTCTCCGTAGTAGCCATCTACATCTCCTTTCTCGCGTAAGACGCGAACTACTCGCTACTCTCTTCGTCCTTCTTGCCCTCGAGCGGCCTGCCTGTGTACAGCCGGAAGAAGTTGTCCATGGTGCGCTGGTACTGCTCCAACGACTTGGCCCAGAAGTCGAGGTAAGACCTGCCCGCATCCGTGATCGTGTACATCCTGCGCGCCGGCCCACCCCTCGAGGTCTCCCAACTGGACTCGACGATGCCCTCTTTCTCCATCTGTCGCAGCGTCCGGTAGAGCGTCCCCGGGTTCATCGCCTCGAAGCCGAAGGCGGAAGCCCGCTCCATCAGCTCATACCCGTAAGAGTTCCACTCCCTCAAAGAGAGCAGGATCACCGGTACCAGCCAGTTCCTCGGCCGCGCCTCGACCCCACGAAACTCCCGTTCGCCGCTTCCCGTCTCGCGCTCCTGCTCTTCGTTGTTCATGACGCTCTCTTCCATAACCTATGTGCATTTTACATATATGTATTGATTTGTCAAGAGGGTTAGAGGATCCCTAACAAGGAGTGTCCTGTTCACGAGGGGGCCACCGATCTGAGGTCCGACCTCATGTGGTGGTCTCCGAGGATATCTGTGTATCGGACATAGATTCGCAGTACATCTTAGCCCAAAACGATTCGTCTTTCGGGGATCAGAAATACATCCAAAGGTGCATGACTGGCCCTGGATGGGAGTGTACCCTGAACGGACCGCGTACAAGCGGGGAGAAATCGGCGTTCGTGACTACTCCTTTCCCATTCTCCGACTATCACATCACCTCGCGCCTACGCCGATCTCATTCCTACCAGTGCCGCACCCTGAAATCGTGCCGTAGTCGCACCGGGAAGGGGGCTATGAATGCCCCCTGTTTGGTTCCTTACCGCAGAGATCCCGATGCCTGAACCTGATGCCTTTAGTCAGAGTTCGTGCGAGGGCGGTTCGCGAACCGACTACAAGAGGGACCTTACATGCCAATGGTACCTAGTTTGCGCCTGCTCTCTGATGTCAATAAACTCTATCTCAGATGCGAACCGGAAAGGGAGGATAGCGTGGGCACCTTGAAAGAAGCCGTGGTAGTGGTGACAGGCGCGAGCAGGGGATTGGGCAGAGCGATAGCGGAGGAGTTGGCGGGCGGGGGAGCCAAAGTCGTCGTCAATTACTCGAGGAGCAAAGAGCCCGCCGAAGAGTTGGTCGAACAGATCTCGGAGGGCGGCGGCGAGGCTATCGCGGTCCAGGCCGACGTCTCGGACGCAGAGCAGGCCCAGAACCTCATAGAGAAGGCCATAGAGGAGTACAACAGGGTAGACGTCCTGATTAACAACGCGGGGATCAACATAGACCGCACGCTCCAGAAGCTCTCCGTCGACGACTGGAACAAGGTCATACAGGTTGACCTCAACAGCGCCTTCTACACGGTCCACGCCGTCTTGCCCCACATGAGGGACCAGGGCGGGGGCAAGATCATCAACATGAGCTCCTTCATCGGGGAGGCCGGCAACATTGGCCAGGCCAACTACTCGGCGGCCAAGGCCGGGTTGCTAGGCTTTACCAAGACGGCCGCCCTGGAACTGGCCCGGTTCGGGATCACCGTAAACGCCCTCTGTCCCGGCTTTATAGAGACCGATATGGTCGCCAGCATCCCCGAGGAAGCCCAGCAGAAGCTCCGCAAGCAGGTGCCCCTGCGACGCTTCGGGAAGCCCGAAGAGGTCGCCAGGGCCGCCCGTTTCCTGATAGAAGACGGTGACTACATCACCGGCCAGTCTATCGACATAAACGGCGGTATCTACATCAGAACGTGACGAAGATCAGGTCCGCCGAAGCCCCCGCCCACCTACAGACGGGGGCTTCGCGGTTGCCAGGCGTGTGATCCAGCAAACGGCCGAACCAGGCATAATCCCCCTGCGATAGCGCCGATAAATAATGCATCCAAAGATGTATCTATCTGTTCTGGACACATACATTCATTTCGTATACAATTAAATGTCATGTAACAAAGACGACACCCTGCGGGGTGTAGACAGCAGCGTTCCCTAACCGGAGAGAGGTGAACCTTTGAGGCTTGACGGACGTACGGCGGTAGTAACGGGGGCTGCGCGCGGCATCGGGGCCGCTGAGGCCATTCGGCTGGCGCAGGAGGGGGCGAACGTTGCGGTCCTGGATCTTTCGGCGGAGGCTTGCCAGGAGACGGTGGAGGCCGTCGAGGCTGTTGGGGCCGAGGCGATCGCCATTGCCTGCGACGTATCGAGCGCGCAGCAGGTCGAGAGGGCCTTCGAGGAGATCTTCCATCGCTTTGGGCGGATCGACATCCTCGTCAACAACGCCGGGCTCTTGCGCGACAACCTCTCGTTCAAGATGAGCGAGGGCGATTGGGACAAGGTGCTCGACGTTCACCTCAAGGGCAGCTTCCTCTGTTCCAAGGCAGCGCAGAAGTACATGGTCGAGCAGGAGTACGGCAAGATCGTGATGACGAGCTCCATCGTTGCGTTGGGGAACAAGGGGCAGGCCAACTACTCCGCGGCCAAGGCCGGCCTCCAGGCGCTTGCTCGGACCCTGGCGCTCGAGCTCGGACGTTTCAATATCAACGTGAACGCTGTGGCCCCCGGTTGGATCGAGACCGAGATGACCAAGGAGGCGGCCGAGCGGGTCGGGATGACCATGGAGGAGATGAAGGATCGCTTCGCCAAGAACATCCCCCTCAAGCGCTTCGGTAGGGTGGATGACATAGCCAACGTCGTCGTGTTCCTGGTCTCGGATGATGCCTCGTATATCAGTGGAGAGACGATCTACGTCGCCGGCGGACCTTCGAGTTCAGTGATTTAGAGCAAGTCAGCACGCTCAGGCTTCGCCTTCGCTCGTCAGCACTTCAGCATTTCAGCTTGCGTGTGTGAAACCTGGCTGACAAGGCGGCGAAGCCGCAATGCTGACGAGCGAGGGTCTTTAGGCCCGAAGCGTGCTGACTTGCTGACATGCTCTAACGGAAGGCCGGGATGCCCGTGATGGCGCCGCCGAGGATCAGGGTGTGTACCTCGTCTGTGCCCTCGTAGGTTCTCACGCTCTCCAGGTTGCTCATGTGACGCATCGGGGGATAGTCGAGCGTGACGCCGTTGCCGCCGAAGACGGTGCGGGCTTCGCGCGCTATCTCTATGGCCTCTCTCACGTTGTTGAGCTTGCCGAAGCTTATGTGCTCGGCCCTGAGCGTGCCCGCGTCCTTCATCCTGCCTATGTGCAGCGCGAGGAGCGTACCCTTGCCGATCTCGATTAGCATGTTCGCGAGCTTCTGCTGGACGAGCTGGAAGGAGGCTATGGGCCGCCCGAACTGTTCTCTTTCTTTGGCGTAGTCCAGTGCTGATTCGTAGCAGTCGCGGGCCGCGCCCATGGCGCCCCAGATGATGCCGTAGCGGGCCTCGTTCAGGCAGGCGAATGGACCGCCGAGTCCCCTGGCCTCGGGCAGCATCGCGCTCTGGGGGAGACGGACGTCTTCGAGCCTCAGGTCGCACTGGATCGAAGCGCGCATCGAGAGCTTGGGGGTTATATCTGTGGCCGAGAAGCCATCCGTATCCGTGGGGACGAGGAAGCCGCGGACCGGGTTCTTCTCTTCGTCCGTGCGTGCCCAGACGACGGCCACGTCGGCGATGGTGGCGAGCCCGATCCAACGCTTCTCGCCGTTCAGGATCCAGTCGGCGCCCTCTCTCCTGGCGAAGGTCTTCATGCTCGCCGGATCGGAGCCCGCGGTCGGCTCGGTGAGGCCGAAGCAGCCGATCGCCTCTCCCCTCGCCATCCGGGGCAGCCACTCCTGCTTCTGCTGTTCGGAGCCGAACTTGTGGATGGCGCTCATGGCGAGCGAGCCCTGCACGCTGACGAAGGTCCTCAAGCCCGAGTCGCCCGCCTCAAGCTCCATGCAGGCGAGACCGTATTCCACGGCGCTCTTGCCCGCACACCCGTAACCGGAGAGGTGCATCCCTAGCAGGCCGAGCTCCGCGAAGTCGGGTACGATCTCCTCCGGGAAGACGGCCTCGTCGTACCACCCCTTGATGTGCGGTCTTATCTTCTCGCCCACAAAGGAACGAACCCGCTCCCTGACGTCCTTCTCCTCGTCGGAGAGATGGGTGTCGATGTTCAGGAAATCACTCGCCTCGGGGCGGGTGGAGGAGCCGGCATCCGTGTCTCTTCCAGCCCGGGTCACAGCCATCTTCTCACCTCTCTCATAGCAGCACCATCGACCCGGATTATATGTCAGCACGCCTGCTTCGCAGGCTTGTCAGCATTTCAGCTGGTCAGCTCTTGTACTTGCTGAAGTGCTGACAAGCTGAGCCCGAAGGGCGTAGCGTGCTCGAAGACGCTACACTGGATGAATGGAAGAAGGCACGGGGTTGCCGCTCGAAGGTGTCAAGGTTCTCGACCTCTCGCGGGTTCTGGCCGGGCCTTACGCTACGATGGTACTCGGTGACCTCGGCGCCGATGTCGTAAAGGTCGAACATCCCGAGCGCGGGGACGACACCCGCCACTGGGGGCCGCCCTTCGCCGGCGACGAGGAACGTGGAGAGTCGGCGTATTTCCTCTCCGTCAACCGTAACAAGCGTTCGATCGGGGTGGACCTGAAGGACCAGAGGGGGCTGGAGCGTGTAAGGGCGCTCGCGGCCGGCGCCGACGTCGTGATCGAAAACTGGAGGCGCGGGGCCCTGGAGAAGCTCGGCCTCGGCTACGAGACGCTGCAACAGTCGAACCCTGGCCTCGTCTACTGCTCCATCACCGGGTTCGGGCCCGGTCCTGACGAGGACAGGCCGGGATACGACTTTCTGGTACAGGCCAGGGGCGGTGTCATGGGCATTACGGGCCAGCCCGGCGGTGAGCCCACGAAGGTGGGAGTGGCGATCTCGGACATCGTGTGCGGCCTTTTCGCGTCCAACGCGATCCTGGCCGCCCTCCACAGGCGCAGTGTAACCGGGGAGGGCGCGCGCATCGAGGTTCCGCTCTTCGAGTCGACCCTCGGCTGGCTCGCCAACCGGGGACAGGAGTACCTGGTAAGCGGCGAGGACAGTGGCCTGATAGGAAACGCCCACCCCTCCATCGTCCCCTACCAAACCTTTCATGCCTCCGACAAGCCCCTGGTCGTGGCCGTCGGTAACAACGCCCAGTTCGCAAACCTCTGCAAAGCCATAGGCCGTCCCGAGCTGGCCGAGGACGAGCGCTACGCGACCAACCCCGACCGCGTGGCCAACCGCGAAGACTTGATCTCCGAGCTTCAAGAAGAGTTCGGCAAGAGGACCGCGGACGAGTGGGCCGAGGAGATCCGGGCCGCCGGCGTCCCGAGCGGTCCCGTGAACACGCTGGCCGACGTGCTCGCCGACGAGCACCTCCTCGGGTCGGGCATCCTGCAGGACCTGGATCACCCCACAGCAGGCTCGCTCAAGATGCTCGCCTCGCCGATCCTCATAGGCGGCGCACGCCTCCCCATCCGCCGCCCCCCGCCGACACTGGGCCAACACACGGACGAGGCCGGTGACGGCTGGGACAGAGCTTAAACGACGGCCACGGGCCTGACGGGGGAGCCGGTCGCGCCGACGAGTTTGAGGGGCGTGCAGACGAACTCGAAGTCGTGGTGCCCCGAGGCGGCAAGCTCGTCGAGAGCGAGGTTTTCGATGATGTATATGCCTTGCCTGGCCAGGAGGATCAAATGCCCCGCCATCAGGCACCCGAGGTCCGGATCTCTCAAATCGGGCGCGTCCCACGCCATGTTGTCCGCCCCGACAGCCAGCACGTCCCTATCGGCCATCCAGAGAGCGGCGCTCGCGTCCATGCCAGGCCCCGCCAGGTAGCGCTCTTCGTCGTTCCAGAAGCGGGCGTTGCCGAGCCTGACGAGCGCCACGCTACCAGTTTCGACCTCCACTCCCTGACGTTCACAGCACTCTTCCAGGTCGGCGGCCGTGACGATCCGGCCCGGCTCGAGGGATTCCACGCCGTCCTTGGTGGCGACGTCGAGCAGCACGCCGGGGGCCATTATGGGCTTTATCTCCTCGACACCGTGCCGCGTGAAACCGCGCGGGGTTTGCACCTCCCCCACGGGGACGCCACCGCAGAGCACCAGCGCATCCGACTGGTGGCTCAGGGCGTCTATGTGCGTGCCCGTGTGCTCCGCGCAGATCAGGATCCCCGCCGCCCCGGTGCGCGGACCGGATTCTTCGGGGCGGTACTCGTCCTCGTGGTGGCGGTGGAGGAGGTAGGAGTAGCCGGCCTGTCTGTGGGCCGGGTGTATCGGCATCTTCTCGGTGCGCGGCTGCTCCAGATCAAAGACGCGCTTCGGTCCGTCCGTCATGTCTGTTCCCTCCGGATCGTATCTACCTTCGAGCAAGTGTGGCGAGGTCTGGCCGGGCCGTCAACAGCCAGGACGGGCGTATCACGACCATGGTCCCTATAATCCCGAAAAGAAGAGGAGGCGGGACGGAGGAGATTGCGACCAGGGAGACGACATCGTGTTGGCATCGACATAGGCGGGACGTTCACCGATCTCGTCCTCATCGACGATGAAACGGGGCGCCGGGCCGTGGGCAAGATACTCTCTACCCCTGAGGACCCTTCCGAGGCCGTCGAGAACGGGCTGGTGGAGTTGCTCGGGCGGGAAGGGGTCGAAGCCGACCAGCTGACGTCGATCATCCACGGCACCACGCTGGTCACTAACGCCCTGATCGAACGCAACGGCGCGGCGACGGCGCTATTTACGACGGAGGGTTTCCGCGACGCCGTCGCCATCGGCACCGAGCACCGCTACGACATGTACGACGTCTTTATCGAGAAGCCGGAGCCACTCGTTCCACGACGTCTGCGCTACGGCGTGCGCGAGCGCTCCCTCGACGACGGCTCCATCGAGGTCGAACTCGACGAGGAGCAGGTCCGGTCCATCGTCGCTGGGTTACACGATCGCGGGGTCCGGGCGGTCGCCGTGAGCTTTCTGCACTCCTTCCGCAACCCGGCGCACGAGCGGAGGGTTCGGGAGATACTGGCCGAGGAGGCGCCCGAGATAGCCGTCTCTCTGAGCAGCGAGGTGGCGCCGGAGATCAGGGAGTACGAGCGGACCTCGACGACGGTCGCCAACGTCTACGTCAGGCCGCTGGTGGAGGGCTATTTGCGTTCACTGGAAGACCGGCTCGGGAGGCTTGGCTTCGGCGGCTCCCTCTACATCATGCTCTCGAACGGGGGCACGGCGAGCGTGGAGACGGCCTGCCGGTTCCCCGTGAGGTTGCTCGAGTCCGGTCCGGCGGCCGGGGCGCTCGCCGCCGCGTACTACGGGCGCGCGATGGACCTGCCCGAGGTCCTCTCCTTCGACATGGGTGGCACGACGGCGAAAGCGTGCCTGATCGAAGGCGGAGAGCCCTTGAGGAGCAGCGAGTTCGAGATCGCCCGCGTCTACCGCTTCAAGAAGGGCTCGGGGCTTCCCATCAAAGCCGCGGTGATAGAGATGATCGAGATCGGCGCCGGCGGCGGCTCGATCGCAGGCCTAGGTCCTCTGGGTCTGCCCAAGGTAGGGCCCAGAAGCGCCGGCTCCGAGCCGGGACCGGCCTGTTACGGGAGGGGCGGAACCGAGCCGACCGTAACGGACGCTGATTTGATCCTCGGGTACCTGGATCCCGACTTCTTCCTCGGCGGGAAGATACGGCTCGACAGGGAGGCGGCGCAGCGGGCTATCGAGGAGAAGATCTCCCGCCCGCTCGGCCTCGACAGCGTGGAGGAGGCAGCCTGGGGCATCCACCAGGTCGTCAACGAGAACATGGCCAACGCCGCGAGGGTCCACGCCATCGAGCGCGGCAAAGACCCGCGCGCCTATCCCCTCTTCGCCTTCGGCGGCGCGGGTCCCGTGCACGGCTACAGGGTCGCCAGGGCCCTAGGCGTCTCCGGCTTTATCGCGCCACTGGGGGCCGGTGCGACCTCGGCCTTCGGCTTCCTCTGCGCGCCCCTCTCCTTCGACTTCGTGCGCAGCCTCTACGGCCGCCTCGACGGGCTCGACTGGGCGCAGGTAAACGGGGCGCTGGAGGAGATGGAAGCGGAGGGCCGCGACCTCCTGCACGCCTCGGATGTCACCGACGAAGACATCAGAGTACGGCGTCTGTGCGAGATGCGCTACGCGGGTCAGGGGCACGAGGTGACGGTAGGACTCCCCGCTGGATCCCTCGGCCCCGAGGACGCAGACCGGATCGCAAAGCTTTACCGCAAGGAGTATCTGAGATTGTACAGCAGGGAAGGCCCTGACGTACCCCTGGAAACCATCACCTGGCGGCTCGAAGTCTCGGCGCCACGGCCCGAGATCCTGCTCGCCGGCGAGGAGGGTAGCCTCGAGGCTTCGGGCGAGTCGCGCAAAGGGGAACGTGAGATCTACCTGCCGGAAGAGGAAGACTTCCTTACGGTTCCGGTCTACGACCGTTACGGGCTCTCCCCCGGCGCGGCTTTCGAGGGTCCTGCGGTCGTCGAAGAGAGGGAGTCTACGGTCGTCCTTGGCCCTGGGTGCAAAGCCAGGATCGACGAATCCGGGAACCTGGTGGTGAGGTGGCCCGCGTGAGTGGGGAGCGGTTGGATCCTATCCTGCTTGAGGTCCTCTGGAACCGTCTGATCTCCGTCGTGGAGGAACAGGCCCGGGCCCTGATGCGCACCTCGTTTACCAGCGTGGTGCGCGAGGCGGGCGACCTCTCCGCCGGACTCTTCGACCGCAGGGGCCGCATGGTCGCCCAGGCCGTGACGGGCACGCCGGGCCATGTCAACGCGATGGCGACCTCCGTTCACCACTTTTTGCGCGAGATCCCGGCCGAGACCCTCCAGGAGGGCGACGTCATGATCACCAACCATCCGTGGCAGACCTCGGGCCACCTGAACGACTTTACGGTGATCACCCCGATCTTCTATGACGGCGAAATCGTGGCGTACTTCGGAAACTGTTGCCACGCCCTCGACGTCGGGGGCCGCGGCCTCGGCGCCGACGCCCGCCAGGTCTACGAGGAGGGGCTCTTCGTCCCCGTAACCCGCCTGTTCCGGGGAGGAGACCCGAACGAGGAGCTCTTCCGTCTGATCCGTGCCAACGTACGGGCACCCTTCGAGGTGGTCGGCGACCTCTACGCCCAGGCTGGCAGCAACGACATCGGGGGAGCGCGACTCGTCGAGATGATCGAGGAGTTCGACCTGGGGGACATCGAGGCGCTCTCGGACGAGGTGTGCGCCCGCTCCGAGCAGGCCATGCGCGAAGCCACAGAAGCGTTACCGGATGGGGTCTACGAGAACGAGGCTTACACGGATGGGTTCGACGAGCCGATCCGGCTGGCGGTCTCGATACGGGTCGAAGGAGACGAGATGCGCGTCGACTACGAGGGATCTTCGCCGCAGAGCGAGCGGGGCATCAACGTGGTCCTCAACTACACGGCGGCGTACACCACTTTCGGGGTGAAGTGCGCCATCAGCCCGGAGGTCCCCAACAACGATGGCAGCTTCCGACCCATCCACGTCAGTGCCCCCGAGGGCAGCATCCTCAACGCCGTCTATCCGGCACCGGTCGGGGCGAGGCACATCGTCGGCCACTTCTTGCCCAGCGTGATCCACGGCGCCCTTGCGCAGGCCATACCCGACAGAGTACTGGCCCAGGGCTCAGACAGCCTGTGGAACACCCAGATCACGGGTCAACGCGAGGACGGCGAGCCCTTTACCTACGTGTTCTTCTCCGGCGGGGGAATGGGCGCGCACAAAGAAGGGGACGGGCTCTCGGCGACCGCATTCCCGAGCGGCATCAGGGGCGTGCCGGCCGAGGTGATAGAGAGTATCTCCCCCATCATCATGCACAAGCGCGAGTTCCGTCCCGACTCCGAGGGACCGGGCCGCCACCGGGGAGGCTTCGGCCAGGAGATGGAGATCGGGGTTCGCAGCGACTCTGCGTGGGTCCTCTCGGCCATGTACGACCGCACGCGTTGTCCCGCCCAGGGCATACGGGGCGGAGCCCCTGGGGGGGCCGGGGCGGTGGGCACTGCGGACGGTCGGGAGCTTCACCCCAAACGCCAGCAGCGCATAGAAGCAGGAGAGCGGGTCGTGCTGAGCCTGCCAGGCGGAGGCGGTTACGGAGACCCTTCCGAACGGGACCCTGACCTCGTCACCGCCGACGTCGAGAACGGCCTCGTTTCCGCAGAACGCGCCCGCGAAGTCTACGGCGTCACCGTCGAGGAAGACGAAAGTCCCGGTTCATAGACGACCGGGCGCCCCAGGATCACATCCCGAGCAGGGATAGCCCGGGGCGGAAGTGGTCCCTATACTGTGCTCTATAGGATCAGCGCCCGGATACGGTATGCCTGGCGGTATGCCTGGCGCAAGGGTGCTCTTGGCGGGGAGATCATATGGGCGGATGGCGGCTAGGGGTGGACGTGGGCGGTACGTTCACCGATCTCGTGGCGCTCTCCGAGGGGGAGTTGGTCACGACGAAGGTCCCGTCGACGCCGAAGGACCAGTCCGTGGGCGCGATGAACGCCTTGAGCGCCTCGGGCGTCGATGTCGCCTCCCTCTCCGCGCTCGCCCACGGCATGACGGTGGCGACCAACGCCCTGCTGGAGCGCAGAGGCGCCCGTACGGCCCTCGTGACCACGGAAGGTTTCAGGGATGTGCTGGAGATCGCCCGCCAGAACCGGCCCTCGCTCTACGATCTTACCCAGGACAGGCCGCCGGCCCTCGTCCCCCGCGAGTTGCGCTTTACGGTCAGGGAGCGGATGGGTCCCGAAGGCGAGGTCGAAGCCCTGGACGAAGAGAACCTGAGCAGCGTCGTATCGGCCGTCCGGGAGGCCGAGGTCGAGTCCGTCGCGGTCTGTCTCCTCTTCGCCTTCATGCACCCGGAACACGAGAAGCGGATCGGGGAAGCCCTGCGCGAGGCCCTTCCCCGGGTGCACGTCTCCCTCAGTAGCGAGGTACTGCCCGAGTTCAGGGAGTACGAGCGGTTCTCCACGACCGCCGCCGACGCCTACCTGGCCCCCGGCCTCGCGGCCTACCTGGAGAACCTCGGTGGGAAGGTGACCGAGACCGGAGCCCCCAGGCCACTGATCATGCAGTCTTCCGGCGGAGTGGCCACGATAGACGACGCGATCAGGGACGCCGCCGCCTTCATCCTCTCGGGGCCGGCCGGGGGTGTCGTCGGGGCCGCGTACGTAGCCGGCCTCGGCGGCTACCACGACCTCCTGACCTTCGACATGGGTGGGACGAGCACGGACGTCGCGCCGGTCATAGGAGGCGAGGCGAAGACGAGCACGGAGATGGTGATCGCCGGGGTCCCCATAAAGCTGCCCATGGTCGACGTGCACACGGTGAGCGCGGGCGGAGGTTCTATCGCCTGGGCCGACGCCGGCGGCGCCCTGCGCGTAGGACCCCGCTCGGCCGGGGCCGAGCCCGGCCCCGCGGCCTACGGCAAGGGCGGTGAGGAGCCCACCGTCACCGACGCGAACCTCTACCTCGGCTACCTGGCCGATGGGATCGAACTCGGGGGCGAGGTGGTACTCAGGCGCGACCTCTCCGAGAAGGCACTCGGGTCTCTTGGCAAGGAGGTGGGCCTTGGCGCCGAGGAGACGGCCCTGGGCATAGTACGGGTCGCCGACGCCGAGATGGTGCGGGCGCTCCGGGTCATAAGCGTCGAGCGGGGCCTCGATCCCAGGGATTTCGCCCTCCTCGCCTTCGGGGGCGCCGGCGGTATGCACGCCTGCACTTTGGCCGAAGAGCTCGGCATATCCACCGTGCTCGTCCCCCGCGCCGGGGGCGTGCTCAGCGCGCTGGGACTGGCCATCTCGGACGTGCGCAGGGACTACGTGCGCCCCTACCTGGAAGATCTGGTTGACGTCGAGACAGGGAATGTGGAGCGGTCTTTCGAAGAGATGGAGGGCGTGGCCACCGAGGACCTCGAAGAACCCGAGCACACCCGCAGGGCGGATCTGCGCTACAGGGGCCAGTCCTTCGAGATCACCGTCGAGGCGAATGGATCTTTCGACGAGCTGGAGGAACGCTTCCACGCGGCGCACGAACAGCGTTACGGCTACAGGATGGACGATGAGGCGGTCGAGCTCGTCAACTTGCGCCTCGTCGCCACCGTCCCCGTCGACAAGCCGGAACTGGACGAAACCCCGCAAGAAGGCGACGCCGAGAGCGGGCGCAGGGAGGCTAACTTCGGAGGCGATTCCTACGAGGTGCCCGTCCTCGACCGCGGAAGGATGGGCGAAGGCTCGGAGGTAGAAGGCCCTGCCATAGTCGAGTTCGCGGAGTCGACCTGCGTCGTAAGGCCGGGGTGGCGGGGTGTGGTCGATGGCGTGGGCACGCTGGTGTTGGAGAAGAGATGAGCGGGGGGAGGCTGGATCCCGTAACCCTCTCGGTTCTGGCGAGTGCCCTGGCCGGCATCGCCGAGGAGATGGGGGCCGTCCTAATCCGGGGTTCCTACTCCTCGAACATCAAGGAGAGGCGCGACTGTTCGACGGCGCTCTTCGACCAGGAGGGGCGAATGGTCGCCCAGGCCGAGCACATCCCGGTCCACCTCGGCGCGATGCCGGAGGCCGTCGCGGCCATTAGGGACCGTGGCCCCGAGCCTGGCGACGTGTTCGCCATAAACGACCCCTACTCCGGCGGGACGCACCTGCCGGATATAACGCTTGTCTCGCCGATCGCTCCTGGGGGTGAGATCCTGGGCTACGCCGTAACCCGCGCCCATCACTCCGACGTGGGCGGGATGCGTCCCGGCTCCGCACCGAGCGACTCGCAGGAGATCTTCCAGGAGGGCATCATCATCCCTCCGGTGCGTCTGGTACGCGAGGGAGAGTACGTGGGAGATGTGCTCGACCTCCTGCTCGCCAACGTCCGCACGCCGACCATAAGGCGTGGCGACCTCAGGGCGCAGATAGCGGCGAACCGGATCGCAGAACAGCGCATCGGCGAGCTCATAGAACGCCGTGGCAAGGAGATCGTGCTCGCCGCCTTCGACGAGGTCATCTCCTACAGCGAGCGCCGTACGCGCGAGGTCGTCCGGAGCCTACCCGACGGCGAGTACTCGGCAAAGGACTTCATGGAAGGCGACGGAACGGTCGATGAGGATATCCCCATCGAGGTGAAGGTCACCTTACAGGACGACTCTATGAACATGGACTTCACGGGCACGGCCGGCGCCGTCAGGGGCAACGTGAATTGCCCGCTCGCCGTGACGCGCTCGGCCTGCTACTTCGCGCTGCGTGTCCTGCTCCCGGACGACGTCCCCGCCAACGCCGGCACCTACGCCCCACTCGCCATAGAGGCCCCCGAGGGTAGCCTCGTGAACGCGCAGAGCCCTTCGGCCGTCGTGGCCGGGAACGTCGAGACGAGCAGCCGCATAGCGGATACCGTTCTCTCGGCCCTCGCGGGCGCGGCGACGCTTCCGGCGCAAGGCCAGGGGACCATGAACAACCTGGTCATCGGTGGTCCCGGCTGGACCTACTACGAGACCATCGGCGGGGGCCAGGGGGCGAGCGACGAGGGTCCCGGACCTTCCGGCGTCCACGTCGGAATGAGTAACACGCTCAACACCCCCACGGAAGCCTTCGAGATGGAGTACCCCATGCGGGTCGAGCGCTACGAGCTGCTCTACGGCTCGGGCGGGGATGGCGAACAGCGCGGCGGGGACGGTATCATCCGCGCCGTGAGGGTCCTCGAAGGGGCCAGCCTCTCCCTGCTCACCGACCGCCGGCGCCACGGTCCGCGGGGCGTCGACGGAGGCGAGCCTGGCAGGGTCGGCCGCAACCTCCTGAACGACGAGGAGCTGGGGCCCAAGGTCAGCCGGGAGATGGAGGAGGGAGACCTCGTCACCGTCGAAACACCCGGCGGGGGCGGTTACGGGCGGGCGTAACTGCTAATCTCTTACCCGGACTCAACACAAAAAGCTCAAATGCTGACCGGCCGAAGTGCTCTACAGCGCGGTTTCCGGAAGGAGCAAGTAAATGAATGGCGTCGTCGAGGAGATCTTCATTACGGGGAAAGGCAGCGACCTCATGGAGAGCGTGAAGGAGGTCCGTACCATCGAGGGGTGTGGCATCGAGGGGGATCGCTACTGTGAGGGGACGGGATTCTGGACGCGCTACGGAGACGTTTGCGAGGTCACCCTGATCGAGGGCGAGGACCTGGACTACATCGAGGACGAGCTGGGCATCGGTATCAAGAACGGCGAGCACAGGCGCAACATCATCACCCGTGGCATCAGGCTAGGCGATCTGCGCAGGAAAAAGTTCCGCATCGGAGACGCCGTGCTCGAGTACGACCGTCCGCGCCCGCCATGCAGGCACGTGCAAGACCTGAGCGAGCCAGGCATGACCCGGGCCCTCAAGGGTCGGGGCGGCATCTGCGCAAAGGTCGTCCGGGCCGGCAGCATCAGGGTGCAAGACACGATCGAAACAGAGTAACGTTCACTGGGGGCAAAGCTTGGTTGGGTTCTCGACGAGGCACCCACTCCCCGGGACCGGTTTCTCGTAGTAGAACCAATAGTCGGTCCACACCCGGCGCATGATGTCATCTTCGCTTATCGGCAGTGCCACGACCAGCGGGAGGAAGTACACGGTAAGGGCCACGGCGCACACGGTGAAGCCGACGACGATCCAGGGCCCCCACCGCGGGCGGTTCCAGATCTTGCACAGCCAGTAGGCCAGCGCCAAGATGGCGAAGGGGTAGATGGGCAGGTAATTGTAGATGTACGGTATCCTGGTGCCCGCCACCCAGGGCGCCAGGAGGAACACGTAGCCGAGCACGATCGGTATGATCGGGTCGTCCGCCGAGAGCTTTCTGGCTATCGCTCTGCGGGCTATCTCGAAGACGCTCACGACGATAGCCAGCGTGCTGCTCCACCAGATCAGGGGGTTACCGATGGCTAGGACCACCTGAAACATCCCCTCCGCGTTCGCCCCGTAGTAAAAGCGTATCGGGCGCAGCATGATCGGCCAGCTCCACCAGGGCGAGCCCCAGGTATGGGGTATGGAGGCGGTGATCTTGTGCGCGGCCTTGACTTGCCAGTCCCAGGTCCACACCCAGGCCCCTACGGGGTTGGTGGTGATGGTAAGGAGCGCCCCCACGTAGACGACGGCGACGTAGATGATAGCCGAGATCCAAAGCCCCCCCAGAAACGGCCGCAAGAGCCCCTTGCGCCAGAGTACGTAGCCGACGGGCACAGCGACGGGAAAAGCGGCCCACTTGACCGCGATAGCGAGGCCCAGCAGCACGGAGGCCCAGATCACCTGCCTGCCATCCTCGGCGCGCAGCGCAGCGAGGAACGTCGCGAGCACGAAGAAAACGACGAAGATGTCCATAACCCCTATCCGGGAGTGGACTATGAAGATCGTCTCGGCCGCGAAGAAGGTGGCCAGCAGCATGGCGCCAACCCTCTCCTTGAGGCAGTACCAGCCGAGGACCGCCGCAAGGGGCAAGAGGGCCAACCCGAACAGTGTTGGCATGATCCTCCACCCCAGGGGCTCGTTGCCCAAAACGGAGATGCCGACAGCTATGATGAACTTTCCCAAGGGCGGATGAAGGTCGAACTGGTAGACGCCATGCAGATACTTGTTAGCCATGGCCGGGAAGTACTTCTCGTCCCACAGGATGCTGGGCGGGAAGCCCAGACGGTACACCCTGGCCCACACCCCGAGCGCCAGAGTGCAGACGCTTACGAGCAGCATCGCACGGTACGCCCACGACCTGTCGTAGCCAAGGAAAGACTTCATAGGGCGCACGTTACTAGGTTTCGCAAACGTTTGTAAAGCAACGACGGGAATTCTTGTGATGCGCCACCCGAGGCGGCAAGTCTCATTCTGGGTTCTCTATCGGCTACCTGAGAAGCTTGTTGCGTCCCGCGAGTGTAAGAGCTAACTTTGCGCGGTGCACATCCGGCAAAAGCAAGGTCTGGAGGACGGCGTGTCGAACGATCCCATCGACGAGCGACTCCGAGAAGTTGTTATCGGGGAGGCCGAACCACAGGCTATTGTCGTCGCGGACTACGATCCCGCCTGGCCCGGGCGCTTCCGCCGGGAGGAGGCGAAGATACGGGCGGCCCTAGGGGAGGCGGCGCTCTCGGTCGAGCATATCGGATCCACCTCCGTACCAGGACTCGCCGCCAAGCCCATAGTGGACATCCTCCTCGTGGTCGAAGACTCCGGCGAGGAGTCTTCCTACCTGCCTGCCCTGGAGGAGGCGGGCTACGTCCTGCGCGTGCGCGAGCCGGACTTCTACGAGCACCGCATGTTCCGGACCCCGGAGAAGGACGTGCATCTGCACGTCTTCTCGGCGGGCTCGCCTGAGATCGAACGCTACTTGCTACTGCGCGACCGCCTGCGCGAGCATGACGAGGAGCGCGAACTCTACGCCCAGATCAAGCGCCAACTGGCGAGAAGAGACTGGCCGAGCATGCAACACTACGCCGAGGCCAAGACCGGGGTCATCGAGGGCATCATCGCCAGAGCCTCCGCAGCACGGTCCGGGAGGCTAGATTAGAGACCGGCGAGACCCCGCCGGTCGCCAGAGGCAGACTGGTTTCATAGGGGAGTAGGAGTTGAAGGTAAGCGAGGTTCGAGCGACCGGGTTACGGGGCGCGACGCCCAAGTCGGGATGGAGTAACGAGGTCGAGCCCGACGATGGCTTGCACGCGCTTGTGATGGTCGCGATGGTCTGGCGGTCCCAGGGTATGCCGACTCCCGGCGTCTAGGGAGGCATAGCGTGTCCGTCGGGCGGTGGCCAGGAGGGACAGAACGGGGGTTTCTTCGCCCGGTAGGCCCGCTATGCTTCGGCGGGACGCGTGAGATTCGAAGGCAAGCGGCCGAGGAGGTTCGCCATGGAGGAGAAGGCCGGCACGGGCGCAGTGCGCGTCGCGACGCTCAACCTGTGGGGCAGGCGCGGGGAGTGGGACGAGCGTCGGCGCGTGCTCGCCGAGGGTTTCCGCGCGCTCGATCCCGATCTGGTGGCGTTCCAGGAAGCGGTCGTCGCCGACGACTACGACCAGGTCACAGACATCCTGGGTCCCAGGCACCATCTCGCCCACCAGACCGATCGCGAGGCCGGCAGGGGCGGCGACGTCGAGGACGGGCAGGGTATCTCGATAGCGAGCCGCTGGCCGCTTGGGGAGGTATGGGAGCCTGACCTCAACGTGACGCCCCGGACCGAGGACTTCGCCTGCGGGGTCCTGATCGCGGAGGTTCTCGCCCCGGATCCCATCGGGCCGCTCTTGTTCGTGAACCACCTGCCCAACTGGCAACTCACCTTCGAGCACGAGCGCGAGCTGCAGACCGTGATCGCGGCGCGGGCCATAGAGGAGCTCGCCGAAGCACGCGACTCGCACGTGGTGCTCGGCGGCGACCTCGACGCCACCCCCGACGCCGCCAGCGTGCGCTTCTGGCGCGGGCGCCAGTCTCTGGGGGGCATGAGCGTCTGCTACCGCGATGCCTGGGGGAGCACCCACCCCGGGGAGCCGGGGCATACCTTCACCGCCGATAACCCGCTCGTGACTGCCGAGAACTGGGACTGGGAGCTGGAGCTGGGACGCAGGATCGACCACATCCTGGTCCGCTGCAGCGCCCACGGGCCCACCCTGGACATCCGCGCCTGCGAGCGCCTCTTCGACGAGTCCGTGAATGGGGTATGGGCCAGCGACCACTTCGGGGTCGTCGCCGACCTCTCGGTCCAGACCTCGAGTGGGCGCCCTGCGCGCTGATCGCGGCGGGGTTGCTCGTGGCGTTGGCGATGACCCTCGCCCTGGCAAGCTAGCTGCCCGCGCTCGCGGTCGGCGCTCCGATCGTCTCTGCGATGAGTTAGCTCGCCCGCTCCTCGTCGGGGGCCGAAGAGGTGAACCTCCCCACTAACCGATGGCGACGGCCCTCGCGCCGCCGGTCCCGACGCCCTGGCCTACCAGGACACTCACGCCCCTTCCCTCCTGCTGGTGCGGGCCTCCTTGCGACGCCTGACTACTTCGTCCTCGTAACCTTCGTCCATGCCGAGTGCGGCGTAGAGTGCCTTCTGGCCGGCCAGGGCGTCGGCTCTGCTCTTAGCCTCGCCCAGAGCACCGCGGTCTATCTTCCTCGCCAGGTCCCAGACAAACTCCCAGTGCAGGATGGCGCGCCTGACAGCGGCGACCTGGTCTTCCGTGTAGGGGTAGAGGTCGAAACCGATGATCTCACCCTCTTCACCGTAGCCGACGTCTTGCAAGGTCTGGGCCAGCTCCAGGGTCTGTATGAAGAAGTTGGTGCCGACCACATTGTCGTCGTCGAAGGTGCCCCAGCCGTCGTTGCCGTGCTGGTGGCCGAGCTTGTGCTCTGCGGCCAGAAGGTCGGCGTACTCGGCCAGGTTCTCGCCGTTCATTATGAGGTGCTGCCAATCCATGTTGATTTGCAGATTTGTCGTATCCACCCCGAGGGCGTTGACCTTCTGGATCGTAAACAGCGTCATGCCGATGTTCTGCATCAGGATCTTCATCGCCGGTTCGGAGTTCTTGTGCTCGAGGAAGACCTTAACGCCCTTCTCGTTGGCGTGGTCGGTAAGCTCGGCTATGCCCTCGACGAAGCGGCGCCAGGTCTCCGCATAAGGACGCTGGAAGGTGTAGTTGTAGCCCTCCGCCCCGGGCCAGATGATGAAGCTGGCCCCGATCTCGCCACAGAGGTCTATGCCGCGCCTTAAAGTGTCAATGCCCTGGCGGCGGAGCTCCTCGTCCGGGTTTATGAACGCCCCCATCGCGTAGGTCGGGTCGGGGTGGAGGCCCGCGGCGATCACGGGCAGGTCCATCCCGTGGGCGGAGAGGACCCGTAGCACTTCCGCGGCGTTGTCCTCGTTGATCTCACCGGGGAAGTGGTACTCGAGCCCTTCGAGGAGATCGGAGAGCCCACCCGCTACGCGCTCCGTCTTCTCGACCATCGGCTCGTCTGCGACCTCGTGGTGGTAGCCAGGCGGTACGAAACGGGTCACGGCGGGGCCGAAAGCCCATATCCCCACAGAGTTCTTGATCATCGAGACTCTCCTTCCTCTGGTGTCCGAAAAGACGCACCTTCGTCCCCATGCCATCATAGCCCGAACCTTGCAAGCATGTCAGTGTCTTGGTATTTCAGCTGGTCAGTACTTCAGCCTGTCAGCTTCTCGCTCGTGGCTTGTCGCCTTTGCGGCACCCCGAGAGGGTGTAGGATTGTCCTGGTTGGCGTTCTTAGGAGGCGAACGACGGTGGAGTTAGGGCTTGTCGACAGATCGTTTGTGGTAGGCGGTGCTAGCAGCGGGCTTGGGAGGGCGGTGGCGGAGCAACTGGTCGCGGAGGGCGCCAGGGTTCTGCTGGTCGCGCGCGGTGGGGACGCCATCCAGGAGGTGGCGCGAGAACTAGGGGAGCAGGCCGAGCAGTGTACTGCGGACGTGTCCCATCCATCGGGCATAGACAAGGTCGCCACGGTCGCGATCGACCGCTTCGGTGCGGTCGATGGCGTGCTCGTCAACGCCGGTGGTCCGCCCTTCGGGCCAGCGCTCGAGTTGACCGACGAGCAGTGGCTCGACGCCTTCCGTCTGCTCATAGGCGGGCCCGTACGGTTGCTACGCACCCTCGCCCCTCAGATGAACGACGGCGCCGCAGTGCTCTTCATTACTTCCTCATCGGTGCGCCAGCCGATCCAGGGCCTCGACTCCTCGAACGTCCTGCGCCCCGGGGTGGCGGCGCTCGTCAAGTGCCTGGCCCAAGAGCTCGGGCCCGCGGTCAGGGTCAACAGCATGGCCCCTGGTCGCATCGACACGGCCCGCTCCCGCTCGCTCGACGAGGCGCGGGCCCGGGAATCCGGCATCCCGACCGAGGAACAACGCCGCAACGTGAGCGAAGGAATCCCCCTCGGACGCTACGGTGAACCCGACGAACTCGGGAGGGCGGCGGCCTTCTTGCTCTCCCCCGCCGCCTCCTACATAACTGGTGTCTCCCTGCAAGTCGACGGTGGGCTCGTCTCCGCCGTTCCGTGATGCACAAGGCTTCGGGTAACGGCTCTCAGGCCTCAAGATTTACGCACCTGATTCTGGCGCTGATCCTCGCGTTCGCCTGCTTCGCCTGTGCGGGAGAGCAGGCCGGGAATGCGCACACAGCCTCAGGGCAAACGGGCGGCACGAAGTCGGCGGGGGTACGAACCGAATCTACCCACACCCCGGTTCAGGTGGCCGCCTCTGATAGCGCGATGGGCAACGTAGGGCCATACAGGCTCGACTGTCGGATGCAGGTCCACATCTTCAAAGAGGATATGAGCAAATCCGAAGTCAAGGACTTCGACTCCCGGATCACCTACCGCGTACAGGCCAACCTGAATGGCGGCGGCGACAAGAACCTGGGCGACATCCTGGATGAGATTGACGTTCCCACCTACAAAGGCCTTTGTGGCTAGGTTTGCAACGAGGTCGAAGCCCTCGTTGCAAGCATTTCAGCAGGTCAGCACTTCAGCTTGTCAGCTTTTTGTTTTCTTGCTGAAATGCTGAAGTGCTGGCTTGCTGACTAGCGCGGGTTCAGGAAGGCTAGCCTTCCTGAACCCGCTGTGAGAGGAGAGGTTGTGGACTTCGAGTTCTCCGAGAAAAGCAGGGACTTTCGGGCGCGCATCGAGGCCTTCATGGACGAGCTCGTCTACCCGAACGAGACGAGGTTCCACGAGCAGTTAGGGGCATTAGGGAGCCGGTGGTCCGTACCCCCGGTCATTGAGCATCTCAAAGAGGAGGCGAAGGCGAGGGGGTTGTGGAACCTCTTCTTACCTGACTCGGATCTCGGCGCTGGCCTGACGAACCTGGAGTATGCGCCCCTGTGTGAGGTCATGGGC
>JBKPNW010000215.1:0-1419 GCA_046732815.1 Actinomycetota bacterium
GTCCGCGAGCTCGCCTACGGTCTGGCCAAAAAGGCTTACCGGATCGAAGAGGAGCCTGTGAGGTTTGCCCGATGACGCAGATCGGAGGCTTGTTCGACCTCTCCGGCCGGGTTGCTATCGTAACCGGGGCGACGGGCGTACTTGGCGGCGCGATGGCCAGAGCACTGGCCGCAGCCGGGGCAAGGGTCGGCGTCCTAGGACGTCGCGAGGAGCGCGCCAAGAATGTCGCCGAAGAGATAGTGGATTCCGGCGCTGAGGCGCTGGCCCTGCCTTCGGACGTGCTCGATCGCGAGCAACTCGAAGGCGTTCGGAAGGCTACGCTGGAGCGGTGGGGCCGGGTGGATATCCTGGTAAACGCCGCCGGCGGTAACGTGCCGGAAGCCACGGTTGCAGACGACGCCGAAGTGTTCGGTGTTCCTGAGGACGCCCTGCGGCGGGTCATGGACCTGAACCTGATGGGTACCCTGCTGCCCTGCCAGGTCTTCGGCGAGGCGATGGCCCGATCAGGTGAGGGCTCAATCGTCAATGTCTCCTCCATGGCGGCGCAGCGGCCGCTCACGCGCGTTGTTGGCTACGCGGCCGCCAAGGCTGCGGTAGAGAACCTAACACGCTGGCTCGCGGTCGAGCTTTCGGTTAAACACGGAGCGGGCTTGAGGGCAAATGCCATCTCGCCGGGGTTCTTCCTTGGTGAGCAGAACCGGGCGATGCTGCTCAACGAAGACGGAAGCCTCACGGAGAGGGGGCGTAAGATCGTGGACCATACCCCCGCTGGGCGCTTCGGCGAACCGGAGGAGCTGGTAGGGACTCTGATCTGGCTTTGCTCTCCCGCAGCGAGATTCGTGAACGGCATCGTCGTTCCCGTTGACGGCGGCTTCGGCGCCTTCAGCGGGGTATAGAAAGGTACTTGATGCGAGAAGTCGTAGTAACCGGCGGAAGTGGGAAGGCTGGTCGTGCGGTGGTGCGCGATCTGCTGGAAGCGGGCTACGATGTCCTTAATGCCGACACCGTAGAGCCCGGAGAATCCCTCTGCCAGTACATAAAGACTGACCTGACCGACCTGGGCGAAACGTTCGAGGTCTTGCGAGGAGTCGAGGGTGTGGTTCACCTTGCCGCCATCCCTGCGCCGGGACGCTACCCTGAGGGAGAGACTTTCCGCAACAACACCATCAGCACCTACAATGTCTTCAGCGCGGCCACCTCCCTAGGTGCCGGGCGTATCGTGTGGGCGTCGAGTGAGACCACGCTGGGGCTCCCGTTCGACCGCGAGAAGCCAGCCTACGCTCCCATCGACGAGGATCACCCACTCTACCCGGAATCGAGCTACGCCCTCTCCAAGACCATCTCCGAAGAGATGGCACGGCAGTTCTCCCGCACGACGGGCACGACGTTCGCGGGCCTGCGCATCTCCAACATCATGGT
>JBKPNW010000216.1:0-5967 GCA_046732815.1 Actinomycetota bacterium
TTCGGCGGCCTCCAGAGCTTTTCGGAAGGTTTCCCAAAGGCGTTCTCAAGAAGGTCAGGGGTCGGGAGGAACCGCTCCCAAGGTTCATGCGGTCCTCCCTTGCCTTAAGGCGGTAAGGGAGCGCTCCTCACCGCGCTTGCCTACTCAGTGCGGTCAGGAGCCATCAGGCCGTCGGTGCGGCCGGTTCTCCGCTACTTCAAAGAGAGCGGAAGGCGGGACCCATCGCCCGTGTGCCGAGTGTATGGGTCGATCCGAAGCAACGCAAGGAGAAGGCTGTCACCCAAGCTCGTAGAACAGACGCTCCGCGAACTTTCCTCTGACGGCGTTCTATGAAGTTGGCGGTCTCAGAGAACCTCCCTGCTGAGGTAGGCGTAGAGGCCGTCGTAGAGCACGTCCGTGTGGGTCGAGAGCGTCAGATCGTCGGGGAGCGAGAGCTGCATGCCCCTCACGATGGCGTCCAGGCCCTCGGTCTCAGGTCGGGCGTACTTCTCGTCCATCAGGTCGGCGTCGTGGACGATCTCGGCAAGCACGGGGTCGTCGAGGCCGTACTCCTTTAGGAGGGTCTCGAAGGAGCAGTCATCCCCGCGGTGGGAGAGCCTGGCCCCGACCACGTCGAAGAGCTCTGCTCCATCCGGGGCCTCCGCGGGGTCGCCGAAGAAGGCGAAGGAGGCGTCCGCGTCTACGAAGCGCCTTATCAGCCAGATGCAGGCGGTGCAGTCCACGTGGCAGCCTCGGCGAGTGGCCCACAGCATCAGCCCTCGCCCTCTGCGCCTGCGGCCCCGGCCTGCGATTCGCTGCCCCTCACGGCCTCGCGGGCGGACTTGAGCGCCGCGGCTGCCTCGCCCCTCAAGGGGGAGCGGAAGTAGTCCCTGCGCCTCTCGGCCCTGAACTCGCGCTCCAGCTTGCGGAGTGGCTCCAATAGCGCCCCGCCCCCCATCTCCGCCTTGCGCCGCAGGCGCTCGGCCTCGGCGACGATGGAGCGATAGGCCTCCTCGCGCGAGGCGCGGAACTCCCCCACCAGCTCGGCCTCCTCGGCCACCGTGCCAGGCCTGGCCTCCCACAGCGTCGCTTCGCCCCCGGCCTCCCTCACCCTGAGCTGCAGCCACTCCAGCTGCTCGCGGGTGACGGCGTCCTCCGGGAGCGCGGCCACCCCGTCCTTGAGGTAGAGTGCGCCGAGGTCCCTGAGCTTTCGCCACACGGCCACGCGGTGGCGCGAGGGCTCCCTAGGGACCCGGTAGACCAAGAGCACCCAGCGTGGCCTCTCCACAGCCTCAGGCTACCCCTACAGCAGCGTCCACGCCATACCCAGGAGCGCGCCCGCGGGCACCATCAGGTAGATGGGCACCTTGTAGCGCTGCAGCACCACGAAGGAGACGGCCGCCACCACCAGCGCAAATACGTCGAGGCCTCGTAGGGAGACGCCGTCGGGGAAGAGGACCTGCGTGGCGAAGTACACCGCAAGGTTGGCGATCACCCCCACCACGGCCGCCGTTACCCCGATGAGGATCGCCTTGAGCCTCCGGTCGTTGGCCAGGAGCTCTATGTAAGGGGCCAGGAAGAAGATGAACAAGAAGCACGGCAGGAAGGTGGCGTAGGTGGTCACCAGGGCACCGAGAGTCCCGTAGAGCAGAGGCGAGAATGGCCCAGGGTCGTTCCAGGCACCGATGAAGCCGACGTACTGGGTGACCATGATCAGCGGCCCCGGCGTCGACTCGGCGAGGCCGAGCCCCTGCACCATCTGGTCGGCGGTGAGCCACCCGTAGTGGTTTACCGCCACATCGGCGACGTAGCTCAAGACCGAGTAGGCCCCGCCGAAGGTCAGGAAGGCCGCCCCCGTGAAGAAGAGGGCTTCCTTGACCAGCACGTCCTCTCCTCCGCGCCATAGCCAGAGCGCCCCGATCGGAAGCGCCCACAGCAGGACGAAGGTCCCCAGGAGCCTCACGTTGCGCAGCATCGTGGGCCTGCCGTTCGATGCCGTCCGGTCGATGGCGGACTCCTCCTCTTCCTCGGAAGAACCGTGCCCGCCGCCCTCGAAGGCGTCTGCGGCGAAGCGGGTGCGGCTCAAGAGGAGCCCGGCGACGGCGGCCACCAGGACGACCAACGGGAAGGGCACGGAGAGGAAGTAGAGCGCGACGAAGGCCACGACCGCGAAGCCGACGAGGACGCGGTGGTTGATGGTGCGCTTGCCGATCCTCAACACAGCCTCGACCACGATGGCTATCACCACCGGCTGGATGCCGTACAGAAGGCCCGTGATCGCGGGCACGTCGGAGTGGGCCACCGCAAGGTAGGAGAGCAGCCACAAAACGAAGATGGAGGGGATCACGAAGAACGAGCCGGCCACGATGCCCCCCAAAGTCCCGTGCAACCTCCACCCGATGTAGGTCGCGACCTGCTGCGCTTCCGGGCCAGGCAAGAGCATGCAGAAGTTGAGAGTCCTCAGGTACTGCTTCTCCGAGACCCACCGCTTCTTCTCCACGAGCTCCTTGTGCATGATGGCGATCTGGCCGGCGGGACCGCCGAAGTTGATGAATCCCAGCTTCACCCAGAACCAGAACGCCTCCCAGAACCCTACCGCTTTCGTCTGCGCCTGCTCACGCTGCGAGGTCTCCGTCTCCATCTGCACCTTCTTCACCTTGTGACTGGACAACGCGCGAGGTAGTGTAACCACGGTTACCCCGAGGTGTCAAGTGGTTCCGGAGAGGTTGTATTCAGTCTTGATTTCCTAGAGTAACCACGGTTACTCTATCTACCGGGAAGGCCGACGTCGGTGGAGAACCGGGCTGCCCTTTGGGTCCCATGAGAGGGGGCGACACGCCTGCGTCATCGTAGAGGAACGATGGGAGGGTAGAGAGATCTCGGGCGGTAGTAAGATCACGCGAAGGGGGTTCCTCCGGGCCGCGGCCGGCGGAGCGGCTTGGGTGGCGCTCGCCGGTACGGCGGGCTGCGGCCCGGTCGAGCGTGCCCGGGCGAGAGCCTCATCGGCCGCACCGGGACAGGCGTGGAACTTCCGTTCGCGCCCCGACCTCCACCCGCCGGTCATCACGGTGAGGGCGCAGGCACGCGATACGGCTCCCGGCTACGTCTTCGTCGCCCCCAAGAACGGGCCCGACGAGGACGGTCCGGGGCAGGACGGTTGCATGATCCTGGACAACGAGGGACAACCCGTGTGGCTGCACCTGCTGGCAGACGAGTCCCTGGACGTGATGGACTTCAAGATGCAGACGTACAAGGGCGAGCCGGTGCTCACCTGGTGGGTCGGCCACCACACCGGCTACGGCCAGGGCGAGTACGTCATCCTCGACCGCGCCTACAGGGAGGTAAAGAGGTTCGGGGCGGGCAACGGCTACCAGGGCGACCACCACGAGTTTTTGATCACATCCGAAGGCACGGCCCTGATCACGATCTACAACAAGGTGCCCATGGACACCTCTTCTATGGGCGGTTCGGCGGACGGCAACGTGCTCGACGGGATAGCCCAGGAGATAGACATCGAGACCGGCGAGGTGCTATTCGAGTGGCACAGCTTAATGCACGTCGGCCTAGACGAGTCGTACTCCTCCAAGCCCTACGACTACTTCCACATCAACTCCGTAGACGTCTACGACGATGAGCACGTCCTAATCTCCTCGCGCAACACCTGGACACTCTACAAGGTGAGCCGCAAGACGGGCGAGGTCGTCTGGCGCTTTGGCGGCAAGAAGAGCGACTTCGAGATGGGGGAGGGGACCCGCACCGCCTACCAGCACGACGCCCGCTGGCACGGGGACGGCACCATCACCGTCTTCGACAATGGCGGCGGCCCCTGGGTGCACGAGCAGTCCCGCGCGATCCGGGTCGAGCTCGACGAAGACGCCATGAAGGCCAGCCTGCTTCGCGAGTACACCCATCCGGGCGAGTTGCGCTCCGCCACCCAGGGCAGCGTGCAGATCCTGCCGGGCGGCAACGTTTTCGTCGGCTGGGGCAGCTCGCCGGTGCTGTCGGAGTTTTCCGACGGCGGCGAGCTCCTCTTCGACGCCGACTTTCCGGCCGAAGGCGAATCCTACAGGGCCTTCCGCTTGCCATGGAAGGGCCACCCGCAAGAGGCCCCGGCTGTCGTCGCCGAACCCGGAAAAGGAAACGAGCTGACGCTCTACGTCAGTTGGAACGGCGCCACGGAGGTCGCGACGTGGGGGGTGCTCGCCGGATCGGGGCCGGACAAGCTGGAATCCGTGGGATCGGCGCCTTGCAAGGGCTTCGAGACAGCCATAACGCTGCGAACCGACGAGCCCTACGTGGCGGTGAGGGCCAGGGACGGATCGGGCCGGGTGCTCGTTGCCTCCGAGGCGCTAAAGATGGGAGATTGAGAGGAGCGCTCGTGTACGGAGCATCGGTGACCTACGTTTCCGCTGTCGTGGCCGGGGTGCTCGCCGCCGCCGCTCTCGCCGCCTGGCCCTGGTCCCGTGCGCGGCGTCGCTTCGCGGTGGCGGGCATCACGACCCTCGTAAGCTGGATCGCCTGGCACCTCCTGCTAAACGCCACAGGGGCGTCGGGCTTCGACGTGGATGCCCCGCTGATAAGGGTCAGCTGGGAAGACGCCGGCAGCGGGGTTCTCGCCCTCTTCGCGACCGTCGTGGTCTTCGGCCTCGGCACGGAGCGCAGGGAGCCCGCCGTCCGCGTGGTCGGCGCCGCGGCGATCGCGGGGCTGGTCGCTATGGTGCTGGACGTCTTCGTCTAGCCCGGTTCCCCGTTGACGGTTCGGCGTTAGTGGGAGTGGGTGGGCAGACCGTCGTGGCTGTGCTCCTGCACGCGGTGGTAGTCCTCTCCAGACTCCTGCGCGGGATCGACGTGGACGACGGCCGAGTCCAGGTAGCTCAGTTCGTGCATAAGGCGGTGGTTGACCTCTCGGGCTACGGCGTGTCCCTCCTCGACCGAGAGCCCTGGGTCCACTGCCACGTTCACCTCCGCGCGCAAGCGGTGCCCCAGCCACCTGGCCCTCACCTCGGAGACGTCCTCGACGCCCTCCGCGTGGCCGGCCGCGTGCCTGATCTCCTCTATCACCTCGGGGTCCACGCCGTCGAGCGAACACCATCTTGCCCGACTGCCACACGATCACCAGGATGGCCGCCGCTATCAGGAGCCCGACCAGGGGGTCCGCAAGTGGGAACCCGAGCCACACCCCCACGGCCCCCACCACCACGGCGAGGCTCGTCCAGCCGTCGGTCCTGGCGTGGTAGCCGTCGGCGATGAGCGCCGCGCTGCCTATCTGCCTCCCCACCCGGATGCGGAAGATGGCCACCCCCTCGTTGCCCAAGAAGCCGACCAGGCCCGCCACAGCCACCGCCCAAAGTAGCCCCACCGGTTGCGGGTCGATGAGCCTATTCACGGCCTCGTAAGCGGCGACCACGGCGCTGAAGAGGATGATGAGCACCACTGCCACCCCGGCCAAATCCTCGAGGCGACCGTAGCCGAACGTGAAGCGGCGGCTGGCTCCCATGCGGGCGAGCGCGAAGGCGATCCATAGCGGAACCGCGGTGGCGGCGTCCCCGAAGTTGTGGATGGTGTCGGAGAGGAGGGCGACCGAGCCTGAGAGCGCGACGACGACGATCTGCACCAGGGCCGTAACGAAGAGCCCGACGAAAGACCACTTCACGGCCCAGATGCCGCGCTCGGAGGTCGCTATGGTGGGGTCCACGGCCCCGTGGGTGTGGCCGTAGGCGTGCTCGTGCCCACCGTGCTCTTGACCATGGTGGTCGTGGCGGTGTTCTTCGTTAGAATCGTTCGTCATGGGCGAGATTCTACTACCCGGCCCCCTAAGAGGCTCCGCCAGTAGGGAGTTGAGGGGCAGCATGTGAGCGAGGCACGGGCTCTGCTAAACCATTCGGGAAGTTGCCTACGCTTTCCGAACGAGGAGCGAACCCGTGCCCGCACTCTCACCATACATCATCGACCCTATATGGGAGCAGTTCGAAGCCCTTCTGCCCGAAC
>JBKPNW010000217.1:0-7287 GCA_046732815.1 Actinomycetota bacterium
TCCCCCCAGGGCTACGCCGTAGAGTCCCCCGACGAGCTCGCCCGCACTATAGGCTTCCACGCTGTGTGCCATGCCAGCGTGGTGCAGCCGAACGTAAGCCTCGATAATCTCCGCGTTGATCCAGGTCTCCTCCCTGTCGGCGCACGCCCTGATCACACCATCGAAGTCCCCATCTACGCGCACCTCGAAGGTCCCTTTGCGGATCACACGCCCGAGCGAGCGGGGTACGTGCAGATCTTCGAACTCGAGCACGCTCCGCGGGTCCGAACGGTAGAACTCGATGCGCCCACAGGAATCGGCCATCGGGAACGCGCCGGCCTTGTAACACGCTTCGAGTATCTCCGTCGTCAACCTCATGAAAAGGGCGCCCTGATCGTCTCAGGCGGTGTCGGAAGCCTGGAAGAGAGGACCGATCTCACCGACGGTCTCACCGTGCAGGCCACGCACGCTGGAGATTACTTCGGGCACGTCGACGCCCCTGCTACCGAGAATGGCGAGGGCCACCGGACGCACGGCCCTATGCGCACCGTCGGAGATCTTCAGCGCCAGGCCCCAACCTTCCTGGCTCCCGACCGCGAGCACGGCCTCGGCCCCGCCCTTGATGAGGAGGTCCGTCGAACCCATCAGCTCGGTGTCGAGCCTTCCCGTCCCCGCGACCAGATCGGGATGCTCCCGCATCGCGTCCCTGATGCGCAGGGCGGCTCTCGCGAGTTCATCGGGCAACTCTGCGCCCGTGGTCGTGCGGGCGAGGCCAGTGGCGAAACTCTGCAGCGGCACGGCGAAGGCGGGGACGCCGCAGTTGTCGCCGGCGACGATCACCTCGTCCTCGCGCAGGTCGCAGATCTCGGCTATGAGCCCGAGTATGTGGCGCTGGAGCGGGTGGGCAGGGTCACGGTAAGAAGCCGCCGGGTAGCCCTCGTGCACGCAGACGGCGAGCATACCGGCGTGCTTGCCCGAGCAGTTGCCATGGATCGGGCGCGGCTCCTCGCCGTTGCGGATGAGCTCGTCGGCCTCCGGTTCGTACAGCGGCAGATGGGCGCCGCTCTGCAGGTCGTCCTCGGTCAGGCCGGACTTCCTCAGGAGGGATCGGACGGCGTCGAGGTGGAACTTCTCGGCGTTGTGCGAGGCGCAGGCCACGGCCAGTTCCTCATCCGTTAGCCCGAACGCGTCGGCGGCTCCGGAGAGAATTAACGGGAGGGCCTGGAACGGTTTGAAAGAGGAACGGGGGTAGACGTAGGCTGCGGTGTCGCCCACGGCTTCCAGCAGATTGCCTTGCGGGTCGCAGACAGCCAGACGACCGCGGTGGATGCTCTCGACGAGCGGACCACGCCAGACGGCCGCGAGCGGGGCATCGTCGGGCAGGCCGGCCTCGTCTATCATGGGCTACTCACCGGAGAGGCGGATGATGTGGAGGGACAACAGGTCGTGGGCGACCCGCATCCGGCCCATCGCCACGGAGAACTCGCCGCCGGCCAGGTATTCGCGTCCCTCCCTTACCAGGGCGCGTAGCTTCTCGATCAGTCCGTCATCCGTGCCGCCAGGACTCCCGCCCCGCAGGCTCGCTTCGACCATCCCGAGCATGGTATCGACCCTCGGGCTCACGGTCCACATCGAGACGATCGCGATGTCCATGTAGCTGTCGATCCTGAGCAGGTGCGCCGTCCTCAGCGCCGCGTCGGCTCTCTCCCCTGTCTCTACGGAAACCACCGCCTTATGTTCTCCGAGAGTATCCCCGGCACGGCTGCATCTGGCACCCCTGCCGTCTCGGCCGCTGCCAGGATGGAATGCAGCGTTGACGGCAGGTCGCCGTAGGGTATGTCCGACCCGAAGCAGATGCGAGAAGGATCGACGGAGGAGCAAAGCTCATAGAGGTCTTTGGCCTGCACCACGGAGGTCTCGAAAAGCACGTTCGGGTGCCCCTCGAAGGCGCGGGCGGCCGAGAGCACCTCGACCATCGCACAGTGGCCGAGGATGAGGCGCAACCCGGGGTTCGCCTCGACCGTAGGCAGGAGAGGCTCGACGATTCGCTGCATGGCGAAGCCCGTGTGGATCAAGACCGGCAGGTCCACCTCCGCCGCCATCCCGAGCAGCCGCATTACCTTCGGGTCGTCCAGCTCGAACTCCTGGGAGACGGGGTGGAGCTTGAGACCCAGAAAGCCGCGCTCGACGCAGCGGGCGAACTCCCCGTCGTAATCCAGGTGCGGGTTGAGGCGGAAGAAGGGTACGAAGGCGGAAGGGTGCTCCTCGTAGGCGCTCCAGACGACGTCGTTCGGGCCGGAGTAGTCGTCGCGGGCGTTCGGGTCGTTGAGGGGGAAGACGATGCTCCTCTCGACCCCCGCGGCGTCCATGCGGTCGCGCATGCCGTCGGCGGTCATCGTACGGCCGTCCACGTCGGCCCCGATGTGGGCGTGGGCGTCGAAGACCTCAACGCCGGCGGGGATCTTCGCCTGAACCCAGGACCATATAGAGGCCATGGCCCCGCTGGTCAGTGCTTCTATGTCGTGCGCCGTCTCCAAAGTGCCAGCAGATCCCATCCGGGTTCGAGGACCAACGACCGTGCAATGGTACCAGGGGCAATTGGACGTTGCTAAAGGAGTAGCTGAGGGGTTTGGGGAGAGGCTGTCGCAGCCCATCCCTTCCTTTAGGAACCTTCGTTCCGTTGGAGGGTGAGCATCGAGACGCGGGGACCGTCGACGCTCTTGACCTGCATAGTGGCGCCTTCGGCCTCGACGGTATCACCGGTCTCGGGGGGACGCCCCAGGAAGCCGAGGATGTAGCCGCCTATGGTGTCGAAGTCCTCGTGGGGCAAATCGAGCTCGAAACGGTCGTTTATGTCGGTGATGGGGATGCGCCCGTCGACCGCGTAGAGGTCGTCGCTGATCTGCTCGATGGCAGGCTCGCCCTCGTCGAACTCGTCCTGGATCTCCCCTACTATCTCCTCGACGATGTCCTCTATCGTGATAAGCCCCTCGACGCTCCCCCACTCGTCGATGACGATGGCCATCTGCAGCTTGCGCGTCTGGAACTCCTTGAGAATCTCCTCGATGCGCTTGTTCTCGGGTACGACCAGGCACTCCCTGATGATGGACCTTATGTCGAAGTCCTCAGCGTTGGCGCGGGCGGCCCGGAACAGGTCTTTGATGTGGGCGGCGCCGAGGACGTGGTCGAGGTCTTCCTCGTAGACGGGGTAGCGGGTGTAGCGGCCCTGGACGGCGGCGTCGACGAGCTCGGGGAGCGGGGCGTCGCTGGCTATGGCCTCGATGTCGGGTCTCGGGACCATGATTTCACGCGCCACCCTGTCGCCGAAGTCGAAGACGTTGTTCAGGTAGTCGCGCTCCTCGGGGTCGAGCACGCCCGAGGCGGTAGAGGAGGAGATCATGATCCTGAGCTCCTCCTCGGAGTGGGCCTCCATCTCCTCCCCCAACCTGATGCCCCAGGGCCTGAGGACGAAGTTGGTCGAGGCATTCACGATCCAGACCACGGGATTGAAGACCACCTTGAACAGGTTCAAGGGACGGCTGATCCAGAGCGACACACCCTCGGCCTTCTGGATGGAGAAGTACTTGGGCGCCTGCTCCCCGAAGACGAGATGGGCGTAGGTAATGGCCGAGAAACCCAGGACGACGGCGATAATCGAGATTATCCGCTCGTTGGTAATACCTGCGGTCTCGAACAGAGGGCGTATCAGGTGCGAGACGGCGGGCTCGCCGACCCAACCGAGCGCCAGGGAGGCGACCGTGATCCCCACCTGGCAGACGGAGAGATAAGAGTCGAGGTCGCGCAGCGTCTCGCGCACGACGCCGGCCCGCGTACTGCCTTCCTGCTCCAGCTGCTGAATACGCGACTCCCGCACGCGCACCAGCGCGAACTCGGCCGCAACAAAGAAAGCGTTCAGGCCCACCAATACGAGGGCCAGAAAGAGGTTGAACCCGGATAAAAGGGGCTCCGGCACTTCTACGCGTGCCCACCGGCGTTCGGGACGCGGGGTCTTCGTCGGTGGTGTCTGGCGTGAGGTTCGTCCATCGCGTTACGGGCCGGATTATACCGCAGCCGACTGCCCGCACAAGAAGGGGCCCGACCCTGGAGATCGGACCCCTTCGCAAACGTTCAGCCCTCAGCCTTCAGCAAGAACAAAGCGTGATCGCTTCAGGCCAGGCCCTCCGCCTCGTACTCACGCAGGAAACCCTCGAAGAGGCGTTTGTGGCCCTGCTCGTCGTGCAGGATCCCTATAACCATGTCCTGCGTGACGGGGTCCGCCTCCTCGGTCTCCTCCACGATGCGCGTGTAGTGCTGGATGGCGCCTTCTTCGGCATCGATGACGCCCTTTATGACGTGCACGATGTCCACCTGGTCATCGGGCGGCTGCAGGGTGTCCTGGGACGCCTTGAAGTCCATCGAGCCTGGCACGACGCCGTAGAGTTCCTTGATGCGGGCCGCGAACTGCTGGGCGTGGCCGAGCTCTTCCTGGATGTCCTCCTCCACGCTCTCCTTGACCTCCTGGGCGCGGATGCCGTCGGGGTTTATGGAGTTCGTGACGTAGTTCATGACGGTCTCGAGCTCCATGAAGTAAGCCGCCTTCAGAAGCTCGACGACTTCCGCACGCTTGTCCGCCATCGCCTCGGAAAGGATGCCCTCGCTGCCGCGATTGGTCTCCATGCTCTATGCCCTCCTTGTATGCCTCATGAGGTTCACACGAAAAATGTACCCTCGCAACGTCCGGCTAAACGTGAACCGGGAGACATAAAGATCAGCACCCTACCTCTAACCTTCTTGCAACTTCGGCTCCGTGCGGGCCTCCATCGCCGCCTCCACGCATTCCTCGGCGTCGGCTCCTGTGGAGGCCGTGACCCCGGCAGCGAAAGCACCCTCCACGAAGGGGGCGTCGACCAGCGTGACCCTGTCCCTGGTCTCCTGGGGCAGCATCTCCAGGACGGTCTCCGCCGAGAGGACGGCGCTCCCGAGGTCCATGAACACGAGCACCTCGTCCGCTTCTAGATCACGTATAGAGGCTTCGATCCTCTCGGGGTCCGTGCCGAAAGAGCCTTCGGCGTCGCCGCCGACGGCGGAGATCTCGACGTCCCCCGCCATCTGCAAGACCAGGTCCGCCGTGCCTTCGGCGATCTCCCTGCTGTGCGAGACGAGCACGATTCCCACCATCAGGAGGTTCCTTCCAGGGCCCGCGCGGCGGCATCCAGCAGCATGTAGGTGGAGGTCGCCCCCGGGTCCTGATGCCCCGCTGCCCTGGCACCCAGATAGCTTGCCCTCCCCCTCCTGGCCGTGAGCGGGACCGTCGACTCGGCCCCCTCCTTCGCGGCGTCAGCCGCACTCCTGAACACGCCTGCCACGCTCCCTCCGCCGGCGGCCTCTTTCGCGGCCTCGGCGGCCGGTGCGAGGGCGTCGACGATCGTCTTGTCCCCCACCTCGGCCTTGCCGCGCTTCTTTATGCCGCCGAGGGCGGCTTCGAGCACCTCGGCGGCGTCCTCCGCGGAGACTTCTTCCATGCCCGCGAGCGCCTTCGAGGCCTCCAGGAAGGCGGTGCCGTAGAGCGGGCCGGCCGCGCCGCCGACCTTGCTTATGAGGGCCATCGCGACGGCCTTCAGTACGTCGGCTGGGGTCGAAGGATCAGCGCCCTCGAGGCGTTCGAGCGCGCTCTGGAAACCCCTGTTCATGTTGTTGCCGTGGTCGCCGTCCCCGATCTCCGAGTCGAGCTTCGTCAGGTACCGCCTGTTCTCTTCCATGGCGGCGGCCATCTCCTTCACTACGTCCTGGGTGGCTTGCGTCGCGTCCAAGTCCTACTCCTCCGACTCGATCAGTTCTTCCCTTACCCTGTGCTTGAGCACCTTACCGAGGGCGTTGCGCGGCAGCCCTTCGACGAACACGACCTCGCGGGGCTTCTTGAAGCCCGCCAGGTCCTCGCGGCAACGGTTCCTCACCTTCTCGGCGGTGAGTCCCTGGTCTTCGCGCACCACGGCGGCGACGACGCGTTCCCCGAACTCGGGGTCTGGCAATCCGACGACCGCAACCTCGGAGACCCCTGGGCAACCTTCGATCACCTCCTCGACCTCACGCGGGTAGACGTTATAGCCACCCGTGATGATCAGCTCCTTCGCCCGCCCGCTTATGGTGTAGTAACCATCCTCGCCCACGGAGCCGAGATCCCCCGTGGCGAACCAGCCTTCTTCGTCGAAGCTCTCCTCGGTCGCGTCTGGCCTTTTCCAGTAGCCGGGGAAGACGTTCGGCCCGCGGACTTCGATCTCCCCGATCTCACCGTCGTCCAGAGGTTCGCGCGTCTCGACGTCGACGACCCGCGCCTCCTGGCCCGGGAAGGGTCGTCCCACGGTTCCAGGTCTGCGCTCGCCTTCGTAGGGGTTGGTAAGGTTCATGACCGTCTCGGTCATACCGTAGCGCTCCAGGATGCGCTCTCCGAACAGGTCCTCGAACTCTTCGAAAGCCTGGGGACTCAGGGGCGCGCTGCCCGAGACGTAGAGCCGTATAGGAGCAGGACGCTCCTCTCGGGCTTCGGCTTCCCGCAGTAGTCGCGTGTACATGGTCGGTACGCCGAAGAACATCGTTACCCTCTCTTCGAGCAGGGCGTCGTAGGCCACCGCCGCGTCGAACTTCCTGTGCAGCTCGGCGCCCGACCCCATGAGGAACGTGCCGTGAGCCCCGACCATGAGGCCGTGCGTGTGGAACAGCGGCAACGCCAAAAACAACGTATCTTCGCCCGTCCAGTGCCAGGCCTCGCACACCGCTCGCGCGTTGGCCACGAGGTTGCGGTGCAGCAGCATCGCCCCCTTGCTGCGCCCCGTCGTCCCCGAGGTGTAGGCGATCGCGGCCAGGTCATCGGGGCCTGGCACCTTTTGGCCGAGTGCCTCCCCGAGAAAGTCATCGAACCCGGTTTCGGCCTCGACGACCGCCTCGAGATCGGGCAGTTCTTCGCGCGCGCGGTCGAGCTCGGGCTTTCTCTCTTCGTCTGTGAGGCAGAGGCGCACCCCGGCGTCCCCGAAGATGTGCGCGAGCTCGCCTTTGCGGTACTGGGTGTTCACGGGGACTACGACGCCGCCAGCGAGGTGCGTCCCCACGTAGGCGGCCAGGAGATCAGGGTGATTACCCATAAAAAGGGCGACCCGCTCGCCGGGCCGCAGTCCCCAATCGACGAGTCCGGCCCCGAAGCCCTCAGCCCGCGCGCGCATGCTGTGGTAAGAGGTCTCCTCGCCCTCGAAGCGCAGGCAGAGCTTCCCGGGTGAGATCTCCGCGTTCGTGACGAACGCCTCCGCTATCGAAGCC
>JBKPNW010000218.1:0-3014 GCA_046732815.1 Actinomycetota bacterium
TGCTCCAAGCCCGGTCAACCGCTGCTCCCAGGCGCTCATGCGGTCCTCCGAGGGTCTCGGGGTGAGCAGGCTCACCACCACGAAAATGACCAAGCTCACTGCCATCCCGTAGATTATGGGGGTGTTTGCGAACAGCCCGTCTACGACCATGAAGACCACAACGACGATGCTGCCCGCTACCATGGACGCCAGGGCCCCCAGAGTGGTCGCCCGTCTCCAGAAGAGGGCGCCCACTATGGGCACAAACAGTGCGCCGGTCAGGAGATCGTAGGCCACCGTTAGGGCACCCACGACGTCGCTGACGACCAGCGAGATCACGAGCACCACGACACCCACAAGCAAGGTGGTCACGCGGCTTACCTGGACTTTGTTGTGTTCACCCCTGGCGATGAACCCGGCGTAAACGTCGTTGGCGAGGATGGTGGACGATGCCAGGAGGCCGGCGCTGGCGGTGGACATCACCGCCGCGAGCGCCGCCGCAATGACCAGGCCCGTGATACCTACGGGGAGGGCGTCGCTCGCGACGCGGGCGAAGGCGTTGTCCGGTGTTGCGAGCTCGGGAAAGATCACCCGCGCTGCGGTCCCCACAAGGGCGCCGGCGAGGGCATAGAGCAAGCAGTAGACGCCTGCCGCGACGCTGCCCCACCGTGCGATCTCGGGGCTGCGCGCCGTGAAGACCCGCTGCCAAATGTCCTGCCCGATCATGAGCCCGAAAAAGAAGAGCAGGAAGTAGGTGAAGATCGTCTGCCACCCGATCGCCGTGAGATCGAAGTAGGAGGCCGGCAAGGCCTCACTCATCCCGGAGAAGCCCCCAGCCGCAACTATAGAGAGGGGCAGCAAGAGGAAAAAGATGCCGACGGTCATGATCAAGAACTGCAAGTAGTCCGTGAGGGTTATGGACCACATGCCCCCGGCTACCGAGTAGGCGACGACGATACCACCGGCGACCAGTATCGCGAAGCTGGGCGAGAGTGGGAGGACGACGTTGAAGACGGTGCCTATGGCGATGGTGGAGGTGACCGCGATCATCAGGGCGTAGGCGGCTATGATGATCGCGCTGATCAGGCGCGCAGCAGATCCGTAGCGGTTCTCGAGCATCTCGGAGACGGTGTAGACGCCAAGCCTGGAAAGCCGGGTAGACATCAGGATACCGAGGGCTATGACCCCCATCCCGATCCAGAAGACGAGCCACATGCCCGAGATGCCGTTCTCATAACCCAGTGCTATGCCTCCGATGGTCGAGGCGCCGCCAAGCACCACCGCGCTCAGAGTTCCGACGTACATGAAGGGACCCAGACGCCGACCGGCGACCAGATAGTCGTCGGCGCTGCGGGCCCTTCTCAGGCCCCAGTAGCCGGCACCGACCATCACGGCGAAGTAGAGAGCTATGACGACGTAGTCTAGGAGCTGGTTATCCAACATTTCCTCCTCTGAGTAGAGGCACGCTATCCCTTAGTGACGAACCGAGGGTTCTCTACCTGTGCCGTGAGCGGATTCCTCCCGTCTACGGGCGGCGACCAAGCTCAGCAGCTCATAGGCTACGTTGGCCGCCAGGAAGGCCGTGATCTGTGCCGGATCGTAAGCCGGGTAGACTTCCACCACGTCACAGCCAACTATGTCAATGTTTCCGAGCCCCCGAACTAACTCCTGAGCCTCACGGCTCGTGAAGCCTCCCACCTCGGGTGTCCCTGTACCTGGAGCAAAGGCCGGATCGACAAAGTCCACATCGAAGGATACGTAAGCCTTCGCATCCCCTACCCTGTCGCGGATGCGGGCTACGGTCTCCGATATACCTATCCCTCGGACCTCGTCCGTGCTCATGAGCTCGAAGCCCAGCTCCCGGGAATCGTTCCAGTCGCCGGAGTCAAAGAGCGAGCCTCGCATCCCCACCTGGATCGAGCACTCGGGTTTCAGGAGCCCCTCCTCCACAGCGCGTCTGAAGGGCGTCCCGTGGGTGTGCTTCTGGCCGAAGTAGGCGTCCCAGGTATCAGGATGACTGTCGAACTGCACGAGGGCCAACGGACCGTGCACGGCGGCCGCTGCTCGCAGCTCGGGGAGAGCGATCGAGTGGTCGCCGCCGAGCACTATCGGCACGACGCCTGCGTGGTGAATGGGCTCGAGTCCTTCCGCTATCCTTCTGTAGCTCTCCACGATGTAGCCTGGGACGACGGGTACGTCGCCGTAGTCTATGACCGAGAGGTGATCGAAGATAGAGATATCCTGAGAAGGGTTGTAAGGCCTGAGTAGATGAGAAACGCTGCGGATGCCCTCAGGTCCGAAACGCGCTCCCACGCGGAAGGTCGTCGCCGTATCAAAGGGAGCTCCGACTATCGCAGCGTCACTATTCTCAAGATCCTGGGAGTTTGGCAATCGCATGAAAGTGCGCACCCCGCTGAAACGTGGGCTCTCGAACGAGTTGGCCGGTTCGTAGCGCGTCATATGTATCTCACTAACTGAGCCGGAATGCAGCCGCGTCCCCACCGACATAATGCCATAGATACCCTGTGCGACGCACTTACTGCGTCCACAGTTGCAAGGACGAATATCGCTGACAAGAGAAATGGCACACCGCTGAACATGGACGCTAACGCCGCTTCCCGAGTACAGACTGCTCCGCTTTGGCCTTCTAAGCCTGCCTCGACAACGATGGCTTAAGAGGTGTTGGTTTCCGGAGCACGTGCATGTGGTTGGGGGTGAGCAAAGGGATTCGAACCCGCGCCCTTCGGAGCCACAATCCGCTGACACTTGTTTCCGAGGGTTACTGTAGGTCGCAGAATAGGCTTATCTAAGCCGACTTCTTTGCTAGCGGTTGCTCGCAGTTGCTGCATGTTGCGCCCTGAGTGGTGTCTTCTTTCATCACTGTGTGCAGGTGACCATGGCTAAATACTACTCTCACTCCTCACCTGGAGGATGTCTTACCCGAGTTTGCATGCGCTGAATTCTCTGAGGTTCGCAGGCGCGGGCAGAGAGATCAGCTGCCTGCCTCCTCCAGCGCGTAGCAGACGGCCTCATCC
>JBKPNW010000219.1:0-29112 GCA_046732815.1 Actinomycetota bacterium
GTACGGGGGAGACCCGCGAAGAGAGTTGATGGTACGAATGCCATCCTGGGGTAGAGTAGGGGTCGTGCCGTGATAGATCCTCTACAGCGCTGGGCAGCAACGGGCGAGAAGCCCGATTACGCGGGCCTGCTCACGTTCGCCGGGGTTCCCTACACGCAGGATGCGGCCCACCTCGAGGGCGTGGACGTGGCGATAGTCGGCGCGCCAACCGACGACCTGGTCTCCGACCGACCGGGGACGCGCTTCGGGCCGCGGGCGATCCGGGCCGCGAGCAGTCCTTCTGGTTCGGAACTGGAGACCGGGATCGACGCGATCTCTGAGTTGAGGGTCGTGGACTTCGGGGACGCGCCGGTCCTGCCGGCGGACCCCATCCGCTCCCACGCCGCGATAGAGGCGACCGTAGCAGAGGTGCTCGGTGCGGGCGCGATCCCGGTGATCCTCGGCGGGGACCACTCCATCTCCGAGCCGGACGTGCGCGCCTGCGCCGCCGCGCACGGACCCGTGGGCTTGCTCCACTTCGACACGCACACCGACACCGGAGCCGAGGTCTTCGGCGTCGAACTCTCGCACGGCACGATAATGCGCAGGCTCGTCGAGGCCGGACACGTAGACCCCCGGCGCTACGCGCAGGTAGGGCTACGCGGCTACTGGCCCGGGGAGGCCGAGTTCGCCTGGCAAGCCGGGCGGGGCATTACGAGCCTCTTCATGCACGACGTCAGGGACCTCGGCATAAGGGAGGTCGTGCGCCGGGCGGTGGAGGCGGTGGGAGCGGGACCCGTCTTCCTCACCGTGGACATAGACGTTCTGGACCCAGCCTTCGCGCCAGGCACGGGCACGCCGGAACCAGGTGGGATGACCACCGCCGAGCTGCTCTGGGCCGTGCGGGAGGTGGCGACACGGCTAGACGTAGTCGGGGCCGACATGGTCGAGGTGATCCCCACGGGCGTGGGATCCGCGGACATTACCTCGCTCGCCGCGGACCGGATCGTAAGGGAGATCCTCGGCGGCATCGCCCGGGGCCGGGGAAGAGGACGATCCGACGAAGAGGAGGAGAGATGACGGAACAGTTCACGAAGGTGAGGAGATCATGAGTATCGCAACCTCCGAGCAAAGCGCAGTAGACAGCGTAAACAAGCAGCTATATATCGGGGGCGAGTGGCGTGACGCCACCGGGGGCAACACGCTCGCCGTCGAGGACCCTTCGACAGGTGAACCGCTCTGCGAGATCGCCGACGGCACGCCCGAGGACGCGATGGACGCGCTCGCTGCGGCCGACGAGGCGCAGGCCGAGTGGGGCCAGACGGCGCCGCGCGAGCGGGGTGAGATCCTGCGCCACGCCTTCGAGAAGATAGTGGAGCGCACCGACGAGCTCGCCCTCCTGATGACCCTGGAGATGGGCAAGGCCATAGCGGAATCGAAGGCGGAGATCGCTTACGCGGCCGAGTTCTTCCGGTGGTTCTCGGAGGAGGCCGTCCGCATCGAGGGCCGCTACGCCATCCCGCCCGCGGGAGCCGGGCGCATGCTCACGATGAAGCAGTCCGTCGGCCCCTGCCTGTTCATAACGCCATGGAACTTCCCGATGGCGATGGGGACCCGCAAGATCGGACCCGCGATAGCCGCCGGATGTACGATGGTGATGAAGCCGGCACAGCAGACCCCCCTCTCCATGCTCGCCCTCGCCTCTATCCTGGAGGAGTCCGGCCTCCCTGGCGGCGTCCTGAACGTGGTTACGAGCTCCTCCTCTGGCGGCACCATGGGACCTCTCATCGCCGACCCGCGCGCCCGCAAGCTCTCTTTTACGGGCTCGACCGAGGTAGGGCGCAAGCTCGTCGCCCAGTCGGCCGAGCAGCTCCTGCGCGTCTCCATGGAGCTCGGCGGCAACGCACCGTTCCTCGTCTTCGACGACGCCGACGTCGATGCCGCGGTCGAGGGCGCCATAGTCGCCAAGATGCGCAACATCGGCGAGGCGTGCACCGCCGCCAACCGCTTCCACGTCTCAGGCGGCGTCGCGAACGAGTTCGCCGAGAAGCTCGCCAGGCGTATGGACGCCATGAAGGTCGGGCGCGGCACGGAGGAGGGCGTCGAGGTAGGCCCCCTCATCGACGGCGACCAGCGCGAGAAGGTCGCTGATCTCGTGGAAGATGCCCTGGGGAAGGGCGCCAGCGCCGTGGTCGGGGCCGAGAAGATGGAGGGGGCGGGCTACTTCTACCGTCCTACCGTCCTCGGCGACATCCCGGAGGACGCGACGCTCCTCAAGGAGGAGATCTTCGGCCCCGTGGCCCCGGTCGCCTCCTTCGACTCGGAAGAGGATGCCATAGCCGCCGCCAACGACACCGAGTACGGCCTCGTCGCCTACGTCTACACCAGCGACCTGAAACGCGCCCTGCGCGTCTGCGAGGGCCTCGAAACTGGCATGGTCGGCCTCAATCAGGGTATGGTCTCCAACGCCTCCGCCCCCTTCGGCGGCATCAAGCACTCCGGCTTCGGCCGCGAAGGAGGCGCAGAAGGCATCGAGGAGTACCTTGAGACGAAATACGTAGCCATCAACCTCTAGGGAGTTCGCCCGCTGGGGAGTAGGAGGTAGGGGCGCTTCGCGATGCGCCCGAAAGGAGACCATGTCGGAGACGACGATGCAGGTTATCAATCCGGCTACGGAGGAGAATTTAGAGGAGATACCGGTCTCTTCGCGCGAGGAGGTCGACGCGGCCGTAGAGCGCGCCAGGGCCGGGCTCCTGGAGTGGCGAGGGTTCGCCGGCCTCGACCGGGCTGAACTGTTCCACGATCTGGCCGCCAACCTGCGGGGCCACGCCGACGAGCTGGCGGAGATCATGACCCATGAGGGCGGCAAGCCCTACATCGAGAACCACGACGAGGTCGGGTGGACGGCGGCCTGCTTCGACTACTACGGCGAGATAGCCCGCGACTCCGTCGGCTACCTCCCCGCCCCCATCGAACCCCAGCAGCTTGCGCTCGTCGTAAAGGAACCCGTGGGCGTCGTGGCCTGCATCGTCCCCTGGAACTTCCCGCTTCTCCTGGCCGCCTGGAAAGTCGCCCCGGCGCTGGCCGCCGGTAACGCGGTGCTTCTGAAGCCCTCCGAGGAGACGCCGCTCGCCACGCGCCGCGTCGCGGAGCTAATGGATGAGTTGCCCGACGGGCTGTTGCAGGTCCTGTACGGGGCCGGCGAGGTCGGTTCTATGCTCGTTCGGCACCCTGGTGTCGATATGGTCGCGCTCACGGGAAGCCAAGAGACGGGGCGCAAGGTCAGCGTAGCCGCAGCCGAGCGCCTCATCCCGGCCAACCTGGAGCTCGGTGGGAAAGACGCCTTCATTATCTGCGACGACGTGGACGTCGAGATCGCCGCCGAGGGCGCCGTGTGGGCCGCCTGCCTTAACGCAGGTCAGGTCTGTACGTCCTCCGAGCGGTTCTACGTCGAGCAGGGGATCGCTGACGACTTCGTCGAGGCGTCCAGGGAGTTTGTCGAGTCGTTGAACATCGGGGACCCGATGGACCGCTCGACGGATATAGGGCCCATGATCAACGCCCCCGGCCGCGAGAAGGTCGAGCGCCACGTCGGGGAAGCGCTGGAGAACGGCGCCAGACTCGTCGCCGGCGGCGAGCGCTACGGCGGCCGGGGCTTCTTCTACAAGCCCACCATCCTCACCGGCGTCACGCCGTCGATGGCGGTGATGCGGGATGAGACCTTCGGGCCCGTGGTACCGATCGTGGAGGTCGGTGGACTCGATGAGGCGATAGAGCAGGCCAACTCCGTGCCCTACGGGCTCGGGGCGAACGTCTACACACAGGATTTCGAGAAGATGCTCAAATGTATGCGGGAACTCCGGGCCGGGACCGTCTGGATCAACGACCCCCTTACCGACAACGACGCCGCACCCTTCGGCGGCCAGAAGGGGAGCGGCATCGGCCGCGAGCTCGGCCGCGAAGGACTCGAAGCCTTCCAGGAGTCCAAACACATCCACATAGACCCGAAGGTCGAGAAAAAAGAGTGGTGGTACCCCTACGGACCCGGCGACGAGTCGGGCCAGCGGACGCTGTAGCGTGGAGCTCGAGGAGGGCACCTTTGGCTCAGAGGATTAATGGCCGCTACGACGCTATCGTGGTGGGCTCCGGGCACAACGGCCTGATCTCGGCCGCCTACCTCGCGAAGGCCGGCAAACGGGTCCTGGTTCTGGAGCGGCGCGACGTCATCGGGGGCGCCACGGTGACGGAGGAGCCCTGGCCCGGGTACAGGATCTCGACATGCTCCTACGTTTGCAACCTGCTGATGCCTGGGGTAATACGCGACCTCGACCTGGGGAGCCACGGCTACGACGTCAGGCCGCTCGACCCCCAGTACTTCATACCCTTCCCCGACGGCAGGCACCTGATCTCCTACCTGGACGGCGCGAAGACGAAAGATCAGATCCGCAAATTCTCAGAGAAGGACGCCAACTCCTACGACGCCTACTGGGCAATGTGGGACCGCATCATCGCCAGGATGCGTCCTTTGCTCGACCTTCCTGTCCCAACGGAGGAGGACATAGAACGCGCCTTCGAGGGCCCGGAGGGCGAGAGCGACCGGGAGACGCTGACGAAGAAGAGCATCGCAGAGGTCCTTGACGAACACTTCGAGTCCGAGGAGCTCAAGGCGGTGCTCTGCGTGGGGGGTGTGATCGGTACGAACGGCGGCCCCAGAACCCCGGGCACGGCCTACGTCAAATACCACCACATCCTCGGCGAGATCGGCGGTCACCAGGGCGCCTGGGGCTACGTCCGGGGCGGTATGGGAGCCGTGTCCCAGGCGCTAGCCTCCTCGGCCCGCGAATTGGGGGTCGAGATCCTCACGGACGCCGAGGTCGCCGAGATAGACATCCAGGACGGTGCCACAACGGGCGTCCACCTCCTCGACGGCCGCTCCTTCAGGGCCGACGTCGTCCTCTCCAACGCCGACCCCCACCGCACCTATCTTGGCATGGTCGGCAAAGAGCATCTTCCCAACGATCTCGTCGAAGGTGTGGAGGCGATGCGCGTCGAGGGCTCGGTGGTAAAGGTGCTGCTGGCCCTGGGCGAGTTGCCGGATTTTACGGCCTTGCCTGGCAAACAGATCGGGCCGCAGCACACTGGCGGTATCGTCATTAACCCTTCGATGGACTCGCTGCAGGGCGCCTGGGAGGAGTGCGAGCGGGGCGAACCTTCTACGCGACCCTTCATGGACGGCTACATCCAGAGCGCCACCGAAGATGGGCTCGCTCCGCCGGGCAAGCACACCCTGAGCCTGTTCTGCCAGTACGCGCCGTACGAGCTGGCGGAGGGAACGTGGGAGGAGAGGAGGGATGAGATCGGACGCAACATCATCGAGACGTTCGCGCAGTACGCGCCGAACATGCCCGCGGCCGTCGAAGGCATCGAGGTCCTCGGTCCGCCGGACATAGAAGAGCGCATCGGCATCACCGGCGGAAACATCTTTCACGGCGAGATCCTACCCGACAACATGTTCGCGAACCGCCCCGTCAAAGGCTACGGCGGCTACCGCACCCCCGTAGAGAACCTCTACCTCTGCGGCGCAGGCACCTGGCCAGGGGGCGCCGTCTTCGGGGCACCAGGCCGCAACGCCGCGAAACAGGTCCTCACAGACCTCGAAAAGGGCACACGGTGAGGCACGTTCTTCAGCGCTTGACACGCCGTCGCCGCTTGGCTAGCATGTGGTTACTATAGGGGTGAAAGGACGCTAGAACGTGCTACTGTTCTGCGGGCCTGGCGGGGAAAGGTAGGCTATGAGTGACGTGTCCTCGGATAGCATAGGCCCGCGCTACGGCGAAGGGGGTGTTGATGCGGCCGTAGACGAAGATGTCCGCCAGCTCGAGGAGCTCGGCTACGAGTCCCACTTCTCGCGAACGATGAGCCTGGCTGCCAATTTCTCGCTCGGGTTCACGTACCTCTCGCCTTTGGTCGGGGTTTACACGCTTTTCGCCTTCGTGGTTTCCACAGGTGGAGGGGCGGCGATCTGGACCTACCCCGTCGTCATGGTGGGGCAGTTGCTCGTGGCGCTCGTCTTCGCCGAAGTCCTCTCCCAGTATCCCATCGCCGGCGGGCCCTATCCTTGGGCTTTGAGGTTGTGGGGGAGGCACTACGCCTGGATCACCGGCTGGGTGTATGCGTGGGCGCTCCTTATCACCATCGCCGGGGTCGCCTACGGCGCGGGCCAATTCGCCGCGGCGCTCTTCGGCGTGGAGGCGACCCCAACGTGGGATATCCTGGTGGCGCTGGTCTTGCTCGCCGTAGCCGCCGCCATCAACTTCTCCGGCACCAGGAACCTCTCGCGTGCCGTGACTGCAGGTTTCGCGGCCGAGATCATCGGCGTCGCCGGCATCGGTCTGTATCTGATCCTCTTCGACCGCGAGAACCCTTTCGGCGTCATCTTCGACACCTTCGGCACCGAGGGCCATGGCTCTTACCTCCCCGCTTTTTTGGCCGCCGGGCTTGGTGCCGTCTTCCTGTTCTTCGGTTTCGAGGCCTGCGGCGACCTCGCCGAGGAGGTCCCCAACGCCAGCCGCAGCGTCCCGAGGGCCACGCTGATGACCATCCTCGTTGGTGGGACTATGGCCATCTTGAGCATGCTCGGCTTCGTCCTCGCCGTCCCTGATATCGGGGCCGTCGTCTCCGGAGACAACGCTGACCCCATCGGGACCGTCCTCGGCAACGCCTTCGGCACCTTAGGCTCCAAGGTGGCGCTGGTCATCGCCCTCATAGCGTTCCTCTCGTGCACCCTGAGTTTGCAGGCGGCGGCGAGCCGCATGATCTACGCTTACGCCCGCGACCGCATGATCGCCGGTAGCAGTGTATTGGGTGCGTTTAACGACCGGCTGCACATCCCGCCGGCCGCCACCGCGGCAGCGGTGCTCGTCCCGGTGGTGGTCGTCATCTTGTTCGGCTCCTCCCCGGACGCGCTTACGCTCATCATCTCCTTCGCCACCCTGGCCATATACGTGGCCTTCCAGCTCGTGGTGTTCGCCGCGCTGGTCGCGCGCCTGCGCGGCTGGAGACCGGCCGGGAAGTGGAGCCTCGGAGGCCTCGGCATGGTCGTCAACGTCGCGGCGCTCCTCTACGGCGTCGCTGCGGCCATCAACCTGGCGTACCCGAGGACGCCCGGGGTCCCCTGGTACCAGAACTACAGCGTGCTGCTGGGCACCTTCGTCGTGCTCGGTGTCGGCCTGATCTACCTGTTGGCCGTCCGCCCGGCAGACCACCTGGAGGTGCCGGCTGGCGACGCCATCCCGGGACGCAGTAATACCTAGATAGGGACATGCAGCAAGACCTACAGTCCGGAACCGAAAGGAGCAAGATGCAGACGGAGACCAAGCGGGTGAGGAACTTCGTGAACGGCGAGTACACGGATCCCGCCGAAGGACAGACCTACGAGCTCGTGAACCCGGCCACGGGCGAGACGTTCGCCACCGCGCCGGCTTCGAGGGAGGCCGACGTCGATGCCGCCTTCGGGGCGGCGGAGAAGGCCTTCGAGACGTGGCGCGACACGACGCCTTCGGAGAGGCAGCTGGCGCTGCTCAGGATCGCCGACGCGATAGAAGACCGGGCCGAGGAATTGGTGCGGGCCGAGTCGGAGAACACGGGAAAACCGTTCGGGCTCACCATGGAAGAGGAGATCCCGGCGGGAGTGGACCAGATCCGCTTCTTCGCCGGTGCCGCCCGAGTTCTGGAAGGGAAGTCGGCCGGGGAGTACCTCGAAGGGTACACGTCGTTCATCCGGCGCGAGCCGGTGGGCGTCATCGGGCAGGTTACGCCGTGGAACTACCCGATGATGATGGCGATCTGGAAGTTCGCCCCGGCCATAGCCGCGGGCAACACCATCGTGATCAAACCTAGCGACACCACCCCCGTCTCCACGGTCATGATGGCCGAGATCGCCTCTGAGTTCCTCCCTGAGGGCGTCTTCAACGTGGTTTGCGGCGATCGTGACACGGGAAGGATGCTGGTCCAGCATCCCACGCCGCAGATGGTCGCGATCACCGGCTCGGTCAGGGCCGGCATGCAGGTGGCCGAGGCGGCGGCGCACGACCTCAAGCGCACCCACCTGGAGCTCGGCGGCAAGGCCCCCGTCATCATCTTCGACGACGCTGACATCGAGGCGGCGGCTGAGGAGATCGCGGGCGCGGGCTACTTCAACGCGGGCCAGGACTGCACGGCGGCCACCCGCGTGCTCGCCCACCCTGGCATCCACGACGACTTCGTCGCCGCGATCACCGAGCAGGCCAGGAACACCTCGACGGGACACCCGGACGACGAGGTGGATTACGGCCCGCTCAACAACCCGACCCAGCTGGAGCACGTCTCCGGCATGGTCGAGAGGCTCCCCGACCACGCCGAGGTAACCGTCGGCGGCGAGCGGCACGGCGAGAGGGGCTTCTTCTACAAGCCCACCGTGGTCTCGGGGCTCAGGCAGGACGATGAAGCTTCGCAGACGGAGATCTTCGGTCCCGTCGTCACCGTCCAGCCTTTCTCGGATGAGGACGAAGCGGTGCGTTGGGCCAACGGCGTCAAGTACGGCCTCGCCTCCAGCGTGTTCACCACGGACCACGGGCGGGCGATGCGGGTCAGCCGGAGGCTGGACTTCGGGTGCGTCTGGATCAACACGCACATCCCCCTAGTCGCCGAGATGCCACACGGCGGCTTCAAGCACTCGGGCCACGGCAAGGACCTCTCGATGTACGGCCTCGAAGACTACACCCGCATAAAGCACGTCATGACGAGCCTGAGCTAGCGTAGCCGTACGGTCCTCTTTACGGCGTGGGCGTCACTATCGGCGCCTACGCCTTCTCTCTTCCCAGCCCGGCTTCACGGGCGCGGATGATGGCCTGGGCCCGGTCTGCGACCTGCAGTTTGGTGAAGATGTTGGAGACGTGGTTCCGTACGGTCTTGGGGCTGAGGTGGAGGCGTTTCGCCATCTCTGGATTCGTCTCGTGGCGTGCGATGAGCTCGAGGATCTCGTGCTCGCGTTCGGTGAGCTCGGGGAAGGCGTCAGGCGGCGCGGCCGGACGCGGGTTGGAGAAGTACTGCATGAGGCGGCGGGCTATGGTCGGGCCGAAGATCGCCTCGCCGCTGGAGACGGCCCGGATCGAACGCAGTATCTCGGCCTTGAGGGCGCCCTTTAGCAGATAGCCGCGGGCACCGGCCTGCAAAGCGGCGAAGACCGAGTCCTCGTCCTCGAACATGCTGACGACGAGGATGGCTATGTGAGGGCTCGTGCGCAGTATGCGGCGCGTGGCTTCTATACCCCCCACTCCAGGCATGCCCAGATCCATGAGGATAACGTCTGGTTGGAGCTCGGCGGCCAGCGAGATGGCCTCCTTCCCATCGGCGGCCTCGCCGATTACTTCGAGATCCGACGCAGAAACGAGCAGCGCCCTGAGCCCGTCCCGGAAATGGGGATGGTCGTCGGCCACGAGTATACGGATGGGTTCCATCCCGCTATACCTCCTCCGCCTTCGACCCGAGCGCGTTCTCCTCGGGACCACAGGGCAGGCACGCGCGAACGCGCGTGCCGCCCGAATCTACGGCCTCGATCTCAAAGGAGCCGCCGAGCTCGGTGGCCCGTTCGCGCATCGAGGAGAGTCCGACCCCGGTACCGGGGTCTTTTCCGATGCCCCGGCCATCGTCGGTGACCTCGATACACAGGATGCCGTCAGCCCTATCGAGCGTGAGGTGTACCGTGCAGCGACGCGCGTCGGCGTGGCGCTCGGCGTTGTTTACGGCTTCGAGAACGATGCGGTAGGCGGCGACCTCGACCGCGGCGGGGAGGGGCGGAAGCCCTTCCGGCGACTCGACGTCCACCCGGACGCCGCCGGTTGTGTGGTGATCGGCGTGCACCCGCAACGCCCCGAGGAGGCCGAGGGCGTCTAGGGCCGGCGGCCTCAGGGCGTAGACGAGACTACGAACGTCGGAGACGGCATCCTGCGCGCGCTCCATCAGGTCGCCGAGCAACTCTTCGGCGCGTTCGGGATCGGTTGAGATGAGATCCCGCGCCGCCTCGGCGGTCATCGTCAGGCCGGCGAGTTGCGGCCCTAGACCGTCATGCAGGTCGCGCCTGAGGCGGCGCCGCTCCTCCTCCTGGGCCTTGACCAGCCGCCCCCGGGAACGCTGGAGGTCCGCAGAGAGCCTGACGGCCTCGTTGGTTAAGAGAGTGGCGTGCGCCGCAACGCCGATCTGGTGCGCGAGATCCTCCAGGAGCCGCTTCTCCGCTGGCGCGAAGCCTTCCTCGCCGGCCCGCGTTCCCAGAATCAACCGGCCTACCGTCTCTCCCCCGTAGACGAGCGGCAGGCTTATCGTGTCATCCACCGGATCTCCTGCGGCCGCAGCGGTCTCGAACGCTTCTTTGCGCTCGAGCTGGATCTCTGCGTAAGGCAGCTTCAACGCCTCCCGCACGGTCCTGGTGACGGCGGGCAGCACATCCTCGGGGGCGAGCGTGGACTCGAGGTGCTGCCCGAGATGCGAGAGGACCGCATAAGGGTTGTCTCTCTCGCCGTACATGAGATGGTTCACCGCGCGCTGCAACCTCTCGCGCACGGGCTGGAAGAGCACCGCGACGAGTCCGGCGGCGAGGATCGAGACGAGGAGGTTCCCCCGGACCTGTAACATGAGGCCGACCCCTCCCACCACCAGAACGTACAGGCCCACTACACCCGCGCTGAGAGCGCCGTACACGAGCGTACGGTTGATGATGAGGTCGATGTTCCACAGCCGGTAGCGCAGGATCGCCACGCCGATGGAGAGTGGTATGAGCAGCATGGCGAGAGAGTAGGTCACGTTGCCGATCAGGAGCACCGCCAGCGAACTGGAGGAAGTCGGCGCGGGATCGAGGACTATAAGGAGCAGCATGGCGCTCAGCAATACCAGCAATGCGGCCGAGATACCGGCAACGACCCACTTGGTCTGCTGTCTTTGCACCGCATTCGATACACGGCGGAACCTGTAGGTTTGCGCGAATACCACGACCACGAGGAACGCCGACCACACGAGGATTCCGAGACGCGAAGTCCAGACGCCGGAGGTCCAGCCCGGGATCAGATACTCTAGCGTCTGCCACGCGATGCCGGCGAGCGCCACCCAGAATGTCCAGCGGGGTACGAAGCGTCCGTCCGGAAACGTGTACAAGAAGAGGCTCATGGAGATCGAGCCGAGGGAGCCGAGAATCACGACCGGCAGCCACCAGGCGGGGCGGGCCACTGCCAGCAAGTCCATGGCGTTGGGGAAGGTCGCGGTGCCGAACACGAGCAAGGCGAGAGAGGCGAATATCGCCATTCGATCCGCGGACTTGCGCCAGAAGATGGCGGCGGATACCACGCAGTAGACAGTGGCGAGCAACGTATCGAGTGCGACTGCGAAGCCGGCGTAGAATCCGGCAGAGAAGCCGAGATCCCGTAGCGAGCGCAACCCGACGGCCGGAAGCTGTCCGGTCTTACACGAGTCGGTCGGGCATAAGGTCTGCAAGGTTGCGAACTCGACTCGGATACTAAAGGCAAAGAGGCTCAGGATGGAGACGGCCAACAATATCCAGGCCACACGCACGAAAAAGAGTCGGCTTCGAGAGAGCGCGGGGTGGGTCCGCGACCGGTCGGGCGCGGCGGACGAGGTTACGGTAACAGGGCGGCTCACACGCAGGCTCCCCTCGGACACACCTGGCACTCGTTGGTTAGGGATGGCTGGTAACCCACTTTTTGCCTCTTTCCTATGGTGCCATGCTCCCTAATTCTCCGCCACACCCGGAGCCTTCGCCCTGCCAGTTCCAGGCCGTCGCCAGAACGGCCTTACAAAACGACCTTTACGTGCGGCCCTCACGAGCAGGTAAGCGCTGACCGCCAGGCATAGGCCCAGCGCCAGGATCGAACCCTCTATACCCGAGCCTCCGCCGGAGAGCAGCGCCGGGCCCGTGATCCTCCCACGTACGAGGCCCTCCACGCCGCGGCTGACTCCGAAGACGTAGTCCTGAGCGAAGTCCCAAGCGAAGTGTATACCGATGGCGAGCCAGAGCCTCCGGGTCAGGACGTAGGCGGCGGAGAGAAGGATTCCACCCTCGAGGCCGACCACGATCGTACTGGTCAAGGTGGCACTCGCGCTCGTCAGATGCAGAAGCGCGAATAGCAGGGCGGAGATCGCAAGTGCTATCCACGTCCCCAGCCGTTCTTCTGTGATCCTGAAGACCACTCCTCGCAGCAGGATCTCTTCCACGAAAGCCCCCGCACCGTCGTTGGCGAGCACCACGAATACGGCAGTCCAGGCACCCACGCCCGTGATCCGGTAGTCGCCAAGCATCCACAGGACCCCGATCGTTATGCAGACAAGCCCGAGGCCGATGAGCATGCCGACGCCGAGCTCCTCCATAGCCCTAACCTTCGACAACTCGCTGAGGGGACGTTGCTCGACGATGTGCACGTAGGCCCGGTACACGAAGTAGGCGACAAGCACGCTCACGACCAGGTACGCCGCGTAGTAGGTCGCGGGCACGGCGCCGCCGAAGGACAGAATACCCTTGAGCGTCTTTACCAGTATCTGCGCTAGGGCCACGGCGCCGCCCACGGCCAGAACCGCGAGCGCGACCCGCACCGGTGAAAATCGGATCACTTTCCACAGCGTTCTCATGATCTCTCTTGCTCCTTGTGCTTGCGGGCCGCGGGGTTATGACCGCGTCGGCTCACGTCTTCCGGTGAACACCACGCCTACTCTTCTCGCCGGTAGCCAAGGCGGCCTCGGGTCAAGGCCCCGATCAGCAGCGCCGCCACCCCGAAGCCGATCACGACGTTCGCGATGCCGTCGGTTACGGCAGGGGCGGGAAAGAGGGCGTACATGGACACGGCGGCCGAGTTGATGGACCCGTGCGCCAGGATTGCGAGTAGCACGCTGCCTTTGGTGTTGTTGAAGACCCACGTGAGCACGACGGCGATCGACACAGCCAGGATGACGAACAGGGCTACATCGGGAAGACTTCCGTGTGGCGTGTCCCAGGACGGGATCAGGAACAGGGGCAGATGCCAGAGGCCCCAGAGGGTCCCGAGGATGAGGGTCCCGACCAGCGGCCCGTGCAGCCGTTGCAGCCTGGGCAGCGCGAAACCGCGCCACCCGATCTCCTCGAACACCGGTCCCCCGATAAACAGAAAAACGGGGCCGGCCACCACGTAAAGGAACACCGTGGACGTAACTGCCGAAGCCTGGAACGAGGCCAGAGCCCCGGGCAGACCTACCGTGGATAGCAAAATGATCGCTGGTATGCCAACGAGAACGAACAGGTACCATCCGGGCGCAACCCGCCACAGCACGATCCGACGCAGCAAGTGGCGAACGCCTTCTCCCCCTTCGGTCGCGCCCGTCACGATTAATGCCGACAGGGTCGGTCCCACTATCAAGGCGGCGGTGTTCAAGAAGTCCGATATCCCTTCAGCGTCGTACGGCAAGAGGCCGACGCCTGCTCTGGATAGGTACCACGGGCTCCATGCGAGCCATGTGAGCGCGTAGGCCAGGGCGAAGAAGGAAACCAGCGGGTGACGTGTCAACAAGCCCCGTAGGGGAGAAGCCGGCGGCAAGGTGGTATCAGATGTCAAGTTGGCCGCTTTCTGTTCGGACATCAGTAGCTCCTTACTTCACCGATCGGTTATCGCACCCTCGGCTGGGCCTCTACTCTCACCGTCTCGGTGGAGGATCGGCGCAGAACGCTCCAGGAGATCCAGCCGGTAGCGACTATGAGCAGTGCTGTTCCGACGGTCTGAGACTGCCCGACGATCAGTCCGAGTATGGAGAGGAGAAATCCAGTGGGTGCAAAGAGGATACCCGCCCACCTGGGAAGCGTCCCCGAACGCCAGATGGCGATACCGAAGAGGATCGTGCTCGCCGTGTAGAGCAGCCCGCCAGTCAGAGCCGTGGCTACGAGCGGGAGACCGAGGATGGCCTGGTTTATCTCGACCGCCTGGTGCTGACCCTCCAGGTAGGCGTGGCCTATGGCCAGCGAAGCGAAGGTAGAGAAGCCGAAGATCGTCAGTATCAGACTATTCCCCGCGACGCCCGTAACCATGGCGAAAAGCGTCAGACGTCCCGCGCGGCCGCCTATCAGATAGGCCGCCAAAGCGATGAAGCCAAAGATCACCAGCACGGTGCCGAAGATGCTCACTCCCAGGTGGCTGATCAGGTAGCTCGTAGTGCTAATGTACCTTGCATAAGCCTCGAAATCGGTGTTCGGATCGGGCTGATGGGTGAAGGTGCCGATGAAGGTCAGGACTCCATAGACCGACAACAACAGCAGGCCCAGACCGACCCAACCGGTGGTGTTCGGTGTCGGCACTGCAAACCCCCTTCTCTCTGGCCACGCGTTCGAGGCTTGCTCGCAGCCTACGGCGTGCGGTATCCCGCCTTCATGAGGCAAAGTCCCGAACGGGCCGGGAAGAATGTCCCGGATTCCGCAAGGAAGTCGAACCTCCTTGAAAGCATTTCAGCCGCTCAGCACTTCACCTTGTCAGCTTGTTTTCGCTGAGACCTGATGCCTGTGACCGCGGTTTGCATGAGGCGCAGACCTTCTGCGAAGCGACTTAGAGCATGTTCGGCTCCGGTGAAAGTGCTCGGTCAAAGGCGTGTCCAAAACGGTAGAGGGTCGCTTCCTCGAAATGACGTCCGATCAGTTGCAACCCTACCGGGAGTCCGGAGGCGGTCGTTCCACACGGTATGGATAGGCTCGGGTGTCCCGTGAGGTCGGTAGGTCCCGTAAAGCGGGTCAGCGCGGAGCGGACGGTCTCCTCGTAGTCTCCGATGCTGAGGTCACGTTGTCCTATCTCCGGGGCCACGATCGGGAGGGTCGGGGTAAGAAGTACGTCGACATCGTCGAGGGCGTGGTCGAACTCTTGCGTGGCGAGCATTCCTCGTCTTCGCGCGTTCGCGTAACGGTAAGCCTTCGGGCGCTCGCCTTCCATCAGGCGCTCGCGTACCTCCTCGCTGAACTTCTCCGGTTCGTTCTCCAGGCGTTCCTCGTGCACGGCGTAGGCCTCCGCACCGAGGATGAGGCGCTGCGCGTGCAGCGTCTCCCACAGGTTGGGGATCTCTAGCTCCCATAGGTGCGCGCCCAAAGAGACGAAGACCCCGGCAGCATCCCTTACGCGCGCTTCCACTTCCCCATCGACGTGCTCGGTGTAGAAGCTCGTCAGAAGCCCGATCCCGGCCCCAGAAAGGGCGCGTTCGAGGTCGCGCGTAAAGTCTTCCGGGGGCAGATCTATCGAGTAGAGATCTTCCGGGTCGTGGCCGGCCAGGGCGTTCAGCACGAGAGCGTTGTCCTCCACGGTGCGAGTCATGGGCCCGACGTGGTCGAGGCTCCAGGAGAGCGGGAAGACGCCGCGCTTGCTCACGCGCCCGTAGGTCGGCTTCATGCCGACGATGCCGCAGATGGCCGCGGGGATGCGGATGGAGCCCCCCGTATCCGAGCCCAAAGCACTGTAGCAGAGGTTTGCCGCGACCGCGGCACCCGAGCCGCCGCTGGATCCTCCGGTGATCCTGCGTGTGTCAAGAGGATTTTTCGTCGGGCCGAAATGAGAGCGGTCGCCCGTCGGGCCGTAGGCGAACTCGTGCGTGTTGGTCTTGCCGATGAGGATGGATCCAGCCTCCTCCAGCCTCCGCGCGACGGTCGCGCTGTGGTCGGGGACGTGCCCAACATACAGACCTGATCCCATCGTAGTGCGGACATCTTTGGTGTGGATGATGTCCTTTATGGCGACGGGTATGCCATGGAGCGTCCCCTTATAGCGTCCGGCCAGGATCTCGCCTTCGGCCCGCGTCGCTTCTGCGAGCGCGCGCTCCGCGGTGACGGTGACGAAGGCGTTCGTCTCGTCTGCCTCTATACGGCCCAGCAGCGTCTTCACGACCTCGACAGGGGAGAGACGTCTCGCCCAGAACTCTCGGGCGAGCCCTGCGAGCGTGCGTGGCAGGTCTGGGTCCTGTGCCAAGCCCTTGCTCCTTCGGGGTGGACTTGTGCAGTATCTCACAGCTGATTGCTGGCGGCTGTTTTCGGTATTATCGGCGGGTGATTTCACGCGCGACGAAGATGTTCTTTAGGTTCGACCGCAGGGTGTGGCTCTTGCTATTCGCGATGCTGGCTTTTCGGTTCGGGCATGGCCTGTATTTTCCTTTCAGTTCGATCTACTTCCACAACGTGCTTGGTATCCCCCTCTCGCTGGTCGGGGTCGGACTCGCGGTGTTCGCGGGGGCCGGCGTCCTCTCGGGACTCGTCGCCGGCCCGTTGACCGACCGCTACGGACGCAAGCCCGTGATGCTCGCTGCCCTCGCGGGCAGCTCGGCCAGCTTCTTCGCGTTCTCGCTGGTCGGCGGCTTCACCGGGTATCTGGTCGTCTCGGCGGCCCACGGTTTCGTCGGCTGGTCGATGTTCGAGGCGTCCCGCAACGCGATGGTCGCCGACGTGACACCGCCGGGGATGCGCTCCCGCGCCTACGGGCTCGTCCGTGTCGGAGGCAATGTGGGTTGGGCCCTCGGCCCGATGGTGGCGGGCCTCGTCTCCGCCGCGGCAGGGAGCTCCGGAGCGGTCTATCCCAGGCTATTCGTCGGTACCTCGGTCCTGACAGCGCTCGTGGCGCTCGTTTTGGCCCCTGCCATCAACGAGTCGCGCCCCATGCTGAAGGGGCAGGCACCGAGCGGCGAGACTCCGGGTAGGCTGCGCGCAGCGCTCTCGGACGGCCCTTTTCTGGTGCTGCTCGGCGTGGGGGTCTTGCTGTACTACGTCTTTACCCAGGACTGGCAGGCTTTGCCCGTCTACGCGAAGAACTTCGTCGGGGTGGCGGACGGGCGGATAGGGTTCTTCCTCGGTGCCAATGGGCTCATGGTGATCCTGTTCCAGCTCCCCGTCGCTTACTTGATCGACCGCGGTTCCAGGGTCGTCGCCCTTCTCGCCGGAGCCGCCCTCTTTGCGGCCTCGGCGGCGACCCTCCTGCTCAGCGAATCCTTTCTCGGCATATTCGTCGCCTTCGTATTGTTCTTCACGCTTGCCGAGATGGTCCTCGAGGTCGCCGGAGCTTCGCTGGCCGTAGAGCTCGCGCCGGCGCGACTGAGGGGTACCTACCTCGCCCTCTTCGGCGCCTGCTTCGGCGTCGCCTACGGCTTCAGCCCCGTCGTGGCCGGCGCGCTGCTCGAAGCGCGTCTACCGGCCCTGATCTGGGCTGTCCAGCTCGTGGCCGCGGCCTCAGCGGCGGTGGGGCTAGGGGCCCTGGCCCTGCTTCGCAGGCGCCACTCCGTCACGCGCTCGTAATACCAGGACGGCGAGGTCGTCGTGCGGCTCCCCCTCCTGGAAGTCGAGGACGTCGTCTTTGATCCTCTCCGCGAACGCCGCCGCATCGCAGCCGGCGCAGGTGCCGAGAAGCCGGCGTAACCTGCCTTCACCGAAGAAACCGCCCTCTGGGGAACGCGCCTCGGTGATGCCGTCGGTGTAGAGGACGAGGGCCTCGCCTGGCATGAGACGCAGCGACGAATCCCCGAGCTCCGCGTCGGGGAAAACGCCGAGCACCCTGCCCGAGAGGCCGACCTCTTCCACAGTGCCGTCGGTGCGGACCAGAAGGGGCGGTGGATGACCGGCGCGCGAGACGTCCACCCCGACGCCCGTCCGGCCGTCCTCGGGCTCGAGTCTGATGCAGGCCGCTGTGCAGAAGCGGTCCTCGGGTAGCTGGCGGAGCATCGCCTCGTTGAGGGCGGCGAGAACCTCCGAGGGACGGTCGTCCTTCATGGTGACGGCGCGGATGGTGTAGCGGGCGAGGGCCGTCACCGAGGCCGCTTCTACCCCCTTGCCGCGCACGTCGCCGATGGCGCAGACCCAACCGTCCTCCACGGTGTTTATGAGGTCGTAGAAGTCTCCTCCCACCTCGCTCGACTCCCCGACGGACAGGTACTCGGCACCAACCTCGACGCTGGGAATCTCGGGCAGGTGCGGCGGGAGCAGGCTCCTCTGCAAAACCCGTGCGATCTCACTGCGATCCCTGTACAGGCGGGCGTTGTCCGCTGCCAGCGCGCACCGGTAGGCCAGGTCCTCGGCGAGCAGGAGGTCCTCTTCGTCGTAGCGGCGATCCGGCCCCGAGGAGACGAGGGTGACGGCGCCGATGGTCCTCCCCCGCGCAGAGAGCGGCACGCACATCAGCGAACGAGGTTCCAGACGGAGCACGATATCCAGGTGCTCGCCGCGACCCAGCGCGCGCTCGTAGAAGGTAGGATCGGGGAGGTCGGGTAGCAAGACGGATCGTCCGGTCCTGAGCACCTCGGCCGTGCTCCCGGGGTCCTCCTCCCCGAACTGTCTGTGCTTCCTGAGCCTCTTCAGGAGTCCCTCTTTCCCTCTTTCGGCGTGCGCGGCGGCGAGCTGGTTCACGCTCCCGTCGTCCTCCACGATATCGAGCAGGCACCAGTCCGCGAGATCCGGCACGAGGAGGCGTGTGATCCTCTCCAGGGTCTTTTCGTAGTCGAGGGAGGCCGAGAGCGCAGGACCGGCCGCCGCTAACAACGCCAGGCGCCGCCTCGCTTCCACGGCCTCGGCCCGCGCGAGCTGCTCCTTGACCAGCAGCAGGTCGCGTTCCTCTTCGGTCCTGCGCCGGTGTGTGATGTCGTTCTGGATGCCGACGAAGTTGGTCAGCTTGCCTTCTTCGTCTTGGAGGGGCGAAACGTACAGCTCGTTCCAGAAAGGAGTCCCGTCTTTGCGGTAGTTCTTCAAGACTACCCTGCACTCCCGCTCTTCCTTTAGCGCCCCCCGCAACTCGTCGAGCGCGGGCTGATCCCGGTCGTCACCCTGCAAAAAACGGCAGTTCTTTCCCCCAGCCTCCTCTGCGGTGTAGCCCGAGATCCTCTCGAAAGCGGGGTTGACGTAGACGATGGGATCGTCGGGCAGCTTCGGGTCGGTGATGACGATCCCGTTGGAGCTGGCGGCCACGGCCCGATCGAGCAGGCGCCGCATCTCCTCCGAAGCGGGCCGCCCCGGGTCTCCACCGCATGGGGTACGTGAAGAGTGTGTCTCCAACCCCCGTATTCTACAGCCTTACGCCTCCACGGGGCACGCCATGCTCCCATCGTCGCCAACGTTAAAGGTTCGCCGTTTCGGGGTATGTACAGCGAGGAATGCAAAGGTAGACTAGGAGAGGAGAACGTAGAAAAAATGCCTTATGAGCTACCGCAGCTGCCCTACGGCTACGACGCCCTCGAACCCACCATAGACGAACAGACCATGCACCTCCACCACGAAAAACACCACAACACCTACGTAACCAACCTCAACTCCGCCCTCGAACAACACCCCGAGGCCGACCCCGGCTCCATAGAGGAGCTCCTCGCCAACATAGACTCCGTCCCCGAAGACATAAGAAGGGCCGTAAGAAACAACGGCGGGGGCCACTCCAACCACTCCATGTTCTGGCAGATCATGGGACCATCCGGCCAGGGAGGAGGAGAGCCGACAGGAGAGCTCGCCGCTGCCATAGACTCCACGTTCGGCTCCTTCGACGATTTCAAGGAGCAGTGGGCGGCGATGGGCGCTCCGGGGAGCGTCTTCGGCTCGGGGTGGGTGTGGCTTATCGCCTCCCCCGACGGCTCGCTCACCATCGAGAAGACGGCCAACCAGGACTCTCCTTTGATGGAGGGCAAGACGCCGGTAATAGGTCTCGACGTTTGGGAGCACGCCTACTACCTGAAGTACCAGAACCGCCGCCCCGAGTACATCGGGGCCTGGTGGGACGTGGTCAACTGGGACGAGGCCGAGAGGCGTTACCAGGCCGCCAAGAGCGCCTAGCAGCACCGGCTAAACAGTAAGAGGGTGGAGCCCCCGGTCCTTATCCCGGGGGCTTCTTCTTGCGCCCGGTTGCACGTCATACCGTCCCATCCAAGAACGGGCCCGGTATCAGGATGTGGTGACAAAGACCCCTTCGCACCCGAGACCAAACCTGTAGACTTATCCGGCAGCGAGGGTGCGAGAGCGGAAGGATTCCTACTTATGCGGCTTGTGATCTTGGGCGGCGTGGCGGCGGGGACGAAGGCGGCGTCGCGGGCGCGCAGGCTGGACCCGGAGCTAGAGATAACAGTCTACCAGGAGGAACCGGAGCCCTCGATCAGCGAGTGCGGCCTGCCCTACCTCCTCTCCGGCGTCGTCGACAAGCGCGAAAACCTCATCGCCCGCACCCCCGAGAAGTTCGCGGACCAGAATATCGAGGTCCTGGTCCGCCACAGGGTCGAGGGTTTAGACGCCACAGGCAAGACGCTCTCCGTACGCGACCTGAGAGCGGGCGAGGCTTTCGACGATACCTACGACCGTCTCATCGTCGCGACCGGCGCGCGGGCCGTCCTTCCTCCCATCCCCGGCGCGGATCTCGAGGGCGTCTTCAAGCTCCGCTTCCTGACGGATACCGACGAGATTGGCAGGTACATCGAGGAGCGTTCCCCCGGGAAGGCGACGATCGTCGGAGGCGGCTACATCGGGCTCGAGGTCGCCGAGAACCTGTGCAGGCTCGGGATGGAGGTCTCCCTGATCGAAGGCGAAGATAGGGTCGCCCTCGCCTACGGGCCCGAGGTCTCGGAGAACGTCGAGGCCGAGCTCGAGGCCAACGGCGTCGGCGTCTACACCGGCGAGAAGGTCGCCGAGTTCGCCGGCGAAGGGCATGTCAGGAGCGTAAGGTTCGGGGGTCAAGAGCTGGAGACGGACCTGGTCATCGTCGGCGTCGGGATAAGCCCGAACGTCGAGCTGGCCGCGGAGGCAGGGGTGGAGATCGGGGCCACAGGGGCCATCCTGGTGGACCGTCACATGAAGACCACCGTCCCCGATGTCTGGGCCGCCGGGGACTGCGTACAGACGACCAACCTCGTGAGCGGCAGACCGGCCTGGATCCCCCTTGGCGATACCGCGAACCAGATGGGCCGCGTCGCTGGCACGAACGCGGCCACGGGTGAGGAGACCCTCGAGTTCCCTGGTGTTCTCGGCACCGGCATCTTCAAGGTCTTCGCCCTGAACGTGGGCAAAACAGGCCTCTCCGAGCAGGAGGCCGAGCAGGCTGGCTTCGAGGTCGTTAGCGCCGGCCAGCGGGCCTACGACCGCGCTGCCTACTACCCCGGCGCACAAAGAGTGTTCCTCAAGCTCATCGCCGACCGCGCGACGGGCCGCCTGCTCGGCGCCGAGGCCGCGGGCTCGAGCACCGACAAGCTCATCGACGTCTGCGCCGCGGCCCTCTGGGGCCGACTCTCCTACCCCGACCTCGTCAACATAGACCTGGCCTACGCCCCACCTTACGGCCCCGCCCTCAGCCCCGTCATACAGGTGGCCACCATCCTCTCCGGCAAGTTCGACCGCGCCAGGGAAGGCATCAGGGCCTCCGAGTAGCACGCTCCGGCCTGCGGCCTCCGCTTATCAGCACTTCAGCACGCTCAAGCCTTCGGCTTTCGCTTGTCAGCTAGTCAGCTTTTTGTTTTTGCTGAAATGCTGAAGTGCTGATAAGCCGCCCGGCGAAGCCTGGCGGCGTGCTGAAAGCGACCAAAGGGAGCGTGCTGAGAGGTTCTTTCAGAACCTCTCGACAACCGTACGGGCGAGCATGTGCAGCGGCAGGTAGTCGGGGCCGCCGGCCTTGGAGTCGGTGCCACTCATGCCGAAGCCGCCGAAGGGCTGGACGCCGACGAGGGCGCCGGTGATGCTGCGGTTGAAGTAGACGTTGCCGGCCTTGAACTCCCGGCGCGCGCGCTCGAGGTGGTCGCGGTTCTTGGAGTAGACGCCGCCCGTGAGACCGTAGGGGCTGTCGTTGGCGGCGCGGAGGGCCTCGTCGAAGTCGCGGGCCTTTATGACAGAGAGGACGGGGCCGAAGATCTCCTCCCGCGCCACCCTGGCATCCCGCTCGACCTCGAAGATGGTCGGGCTGATGAAGTAGCCTCTCTGCGGATCTCCGGGATCCTCGCCGAGGACGCGGTCACCCTCCTGCTTGCCCACGTCCACGTAGCCGGAGACCTTCTCGAACTGCGGCTCGCTGATCACGGGACCGACGTTGACGTCGGCGCTCTCGGGACCACCGATCTTGAGCGCCTTGGCCTTCTCGACGACCCTGTCCAAGACTTCGTCGTAGACGTCGGCGTGCAGGATGGCCCGGCTGGCGGCGCTGCATTTCTGTCCCGAGTAGCCGTAGGCGCTCTTGACGATATCGGCCGCCGCGGAGTCCAGGTCGGCCGAGTCGTCTATGACCATCGCGTCCTTGCCGCCCATCTCGGCTATAACCCTCTTGACCCAGCGCTGGTTCTCGATCTGTCTTGCGGCGCGCTCGTTTATCCTGAGCCCCGTCGCCATAGAGCCGGTAAAGGAGATAAAGCGCGTCCTCGCGTCCTCCACCAGATAGTCACCGACCTCCGAGCCGTAGCCCGGCAGGAAGTTGAGGACGCCCTCGGGTAGGCCAGCCTCTTCGAAGATTTCGGCGACCACGGCACCGATGACGCTCGTGAACTCGGAGGGTTTCATGATGATGGTGTTCCCGGTGACGATGGCCGCGCTCGACATCCCGGTAAGGATGGCGGTGGGGAAGTTCCAGGGCGCGATGATGACCCCGACACCCATCGGCTGGTAGGAATAGCGGCTCTCCTCGCCAGGGACCGAGTAGATCTCGACCCCGTCACGGAGGCGTAGCATCTCCCTGGAGTAGTACTCCAGGAAGTCTATGGCCTCGGCGACCTGGGCGTCGGCCTCGGCCCAGGGCTTGCCACCCTCGTAGGCCTCCCAGGCCAGAAGCTCGAACCTCCTGCGCTTCATGATCGCAGAAGCCCTGAGGAGTATGCGCGCCCGCGCCTCCGGAGAGGTACGGCTCCACGTCTCGAAGGTCGAAGTCGCGGTCTCCAGGGCCATGTCCGCCTCGCGCTCCGTCGCGCTGGCCGTGCGGCCCACCACCTGCGAGGGATTGGCCGGGTTCACCGACACGATCTCGCCGTCCGTCTCCACGCGCTTGCCGCCGATAATCGCCGGATAGCTCCGGCCCAGCCGGGAGTTCACGTCTCTCAAGGCGGCCCGCATGGCTTCGACGTTCTTCTCGTCGGTCCAGTCGAGGTACGCTTCGTTCCTGTACGGAATCAGTCCCATCGCTGCTCCTATCCCTTCATTTTGGCGGTCATGCTGCCGATCACATCTTTCGCCACGTAGCCGGCGATCTTGGGGTTCTCCTTGAGGCGCCTGCTGGAATACTCGTACCAGTCCTCCCCGAAGGGCACGTAGACCCTGAGTTTGTGCCCGGCCCCCACCAGTATGCTCCTCAGTTCCTCGTCGACCCCGAGCAGCATCTGGAACTCGTAGCGGTCCTCGGGGACCCCTAGCTGGTGGATGAGCCTCAGGGCGTGCCAGATCAGGAACTCATCGTGCGTGGCTATGCCGACGTAGACGCCGCCCTTGAGGAGCTCGTCGAGCAAGAAGATGTAGTTCTGGCGGACGGTGTCGAAGTCCTTGTAGGCGATCGACCGCGGCTCGTCGTAGATGCCCTTGCACAACCGCACGGAGAAACCCGCCTCGATTATGTGCTGCACATCCTCGAGGCTGCGGCGCATATAGGCCTGGAGGACGGCGCCCGTGTTCTCGTGGCGCGCGTGCGTGTCGTGGACGATCTCTAGCGTCGCCTCCGTGTGCGGGGAATCTTCCATGTCGACCCGCACGAAACGGCCCCTATCGGCGGCGTACTCGACTATCTCCTCCAGGTTCGCCCGGCAGAGTTGCTCGTTCAAGGTCAGCCCGAGCCCGGTGAGCTTGACGGAGATGCCGCTCTTCAGGCTTTGTTCGTCGAGGGCGTCGACGACCTTCTTGTAGTCTTTGAGTTTGGCGGCGGCGTCGGCCTTGCTCTCGGTGCTCTCGCCGAGGAGGTCGATGGTGGCCACGCAGCCCTGAGCGTTCAGGTCCCTGACCGTGGAGAGCGCCTCATCCAGCGTATCGCCGGCTATGTATCGGCTGGATATCTTCCTCACGATGGGCCGCGGGATGACGGGCACCGAGTTCGCTATGGCCGTGTCCAGTATTCCCATGTCTCGAAACCCCACATGATGGTCTGCATTGCGCCCGATTCACCACGATTTTACTCGAAGGAGCGTCCCGAGGCTTTGGTGTAGGATAGTGGCAAGAAGGGCAAACGAGAGAGGCCTGGAGGTAGAGAATGAGCACCACCGACGCCCGCGAAAAGAAGGCTGCAGGGACCCTTACCGTGGCCTCCGTGATAGGGGGGAGTGCCCCTGACGGTGCCCCCGGTGGGCGTGTTACCTCGACGAACCCGGCGCGTACCGACGAGACGGTGGCGGAGGTGCTGCTCGGCGATGCGGGCACGTTCGTGGAGGCGTGCCGGGCGGCCCGCGGAGCACAGCGGGGGTGGGCCGACGTGCCGGCCCCGGTCCGCTCCCAGGTAATAAAGAAGATCGGGCGCGTCGTCGAGAACAACAAGGAGGCTCTGGCCAGGCTAGTGACCCGTGAGATCGGCAAGCCTTACGCCGAGTCCCTCGGCGAGGTGCAGGAGATCATAGACACCTGCGACTTCTTCACCGGTGAGGGACGACGCCTCTACGGCCAGACCGTCCCCTCGGAGATGCCAGACAAACAGCTGTTCACCTTCCGCGTCCCCGTCGGCGTCGCGGCCATCATCACGGCCGGCAACTTCCCAGTCGCGGTCCCTTCGTGGTACATCATACCGGCACTGACCTGCGGCAACGCCGTGGTATGGAAGCCCGCCGAATACTCCCCCGCCATCGGCGACGCCCTGGCCAAGCTGTTCGTGGCCGGCGGCCTCCCCGACGGCGTCCTGAACGTCGTGCAGGCCGAGGGACCGGCGGCCTTCGAGGGACTGGAGAGGGCCCTGGACGAAGGCCTCGTCGACAAGGTTGGCTTTACGGGCTCTTCCGAGGTCGGCAAGAAGATAGGCGAGCTCTGCGGCGGGCACATGCAGTCTCCCTGCCTGGAGCTCGGGGGCAAGAACCCGCTCGTAATCATGCCCGATGCGGACCTCGACCTCGCCGTCGAAGGCGCCCTGTTCTCCGGCTTTGGCACCGCGGGCCAGCGCTGCACCTCCCTGGGAACCGTGATCGTCCACGAGGAGGTGCACGACGAGTTCATCTCGAAATTCGCTGCCGCCGTCGAGGAGGCACCCCTTGGAGATCCGAACGAGGACGTGCTCTACGGCCCCATGCTCAGCGAGCGCTTCCACGAGCGGTTCCTGGGGTGGTTGGACCTGATCCAGGAGCATCACACCGTCCACGGCTCGGGCGGGAGGGGCAGGATCTCCTCCGACAACCCCCGCGAGGGCTTCGTCGGGGACCCCGAGGCCGGCATCTACGACCACCCGACCATCGTCGACGGCGTTACGATGGAGGATGAGATCTACCGCACCGAGACCTTCGGCCCCATCGTCGGCGTCGCCTCGTTCTCGGACTTCGACGAGGCCGTTGCCCTCTCCAACGGGCACGGTTACGGGCTCTCTGCGGCGATCTACACCACCGACGCGGCGAACGCGCTGCGCTTCAGGGAGCGTAACGGCGCGGGGATGCTCTCCGTGAACAACTCCACCAGTGGCGCGGAGGCCCACCTGCCTTTCGGGGGCAACGGCAAGAGCGGCAACGGGAGCCGTCTCTCCGGGATCTGGGTGCTCGACCAGTTCACCCGCTGGCAGTCGATGAACTGGGATTACGCCGGCAAGCTCCAGAAGGCCCAGATGGACATAGCCGACCTCCCCGCCGACCTCGACTACACGCTGCCCGAGGAAGACAAAGGCGTCTGATGTACGACGTGATCGTCGCCGGCCTCGGCGGGATGGGTAGCGCGGCGGCCTACCACCTCGCCGCGCGTGGCAAGCGTGTGCTCGGGCTGGAGCGCCACACCCCCGCCCACGACAAGGGATCCAGCCACGGTCAATCCAGGATCATCCGCCTGGCCTACTCCGAAGACCCCTCCTACGTACCGCTCGTTCTCCGGGCCTACGAGCTCTGGGAGCGGCTGGAGCGTGAGACGGGCGAGGATCTAATGACGATCACGGGCGGGCTCATGATCGGACCTCCCGGCAGCAAGTATTTCGAAGGCAGCAAGAAGAGTGCCGAGAGGTACGACCTGCCCCACGAGGTCCTTGACGCCGACGAACTGAAAAGTCGCTACCCGGTCTTCAGACCAACGCCCGATACCGTAGCCCTCTTCGAGGAGAGGGCTGGCTTTCTCAGACCCGAGGCTTGCGTAAGGGCCCACCTGGACAGAGCCGCCTCCCTGGGTGCCGACCTCCGGTTCGTGGAGGAGATCGTGACCTGGGAACCGACGCGGTCAGGTGTGCTGGTCGAGACAGCATCGGGCACCTATGAGGCAGAGCGGATGGTCGTCTCGGTCGGGGCGTGGGCGCCGAAGTTGCTCGCTGACCTCGGGCTCCCGCTCGAGGTTACGCGCCAGCTCCTGTTCTGGTTCGACCCGAAAGGCGGCATCGAACCCTTCCTCCCCGACCGCTTCCCCATCTTTATCTGGGAGCCCGCGGACGGCAACTCCTTCTACGCCATCCCCGCTCACGACGGACCCGCAGGCGGGGTGAAGGTCGCGTTCTTCAGGGCCGACGGCAAGCCGGCGAACCCCGAGACGATAGACCGCGAGGTCCACGGCGAGGAGGTCGAGTTCATCCGGGGCTATCTAGCCAGGTACATCCCCTCCCTCGACGGCGAGTTTCTCTCTGCCAAAACCTGCATGTACACCAACACCCCGGACGAGCACTTCGTGATCTCCACGCACCCCCAGCACCCCCAGGTCGCCATCGCCGCCGGCTTCTCCGGTCACGGCTACAAGTTCTGCAGCGTGGTCGGTGAGACCCTGGCCGACCTCGTCACGGAGGGCGAGACCGACCACCCGATAGACCTCTTCTCACCAAGCCGCCTGGTCGGCACCACGCGAGGTTAACCTTGGAGATCCTGGACGCAAACCAGACCGTAGACCGCCTGCCCTACCCGGAGTTGGCCGCCTCCATCCGCGAGGTGGCCCTCGCCAGGAGCTCGGGGGATCTGCAGGCCCCACCCAGGCTCGTGGTGCCGCTATCTGAGGGCGGTGTCCTGTTGGTCATGCCGGCCTCGGATCCGGAGCTCGCCATCACCAAGCTGGTCACGGTCCACCCGGAGAACCCGGGACGCGGCCAGCCGACGATACAGGGCGAGGTCGTCGTAATGGACGCGACAACCGGGGAGCGTCTCGGCCTCCTCGACGGAAGCGTGGTAACCGCCAGGCGCACAGCGGCCCTCTCCATGCTCGCCGCCCGCGAACTGGCCGCGCACCCCAGAGGGCCCCTCCTCGTCGTGGGCGCGGGGACACAGGGACGGTCGCACCTCGACGCCTTCCGCGAGGGCCTCGGCGTCTCGAAGGTCTTCGTTTACTCCCGCAGCTCGAAGAGCGCCATCTCCCTCGCAGGACACGCCAGGAGTCTCGACATGGAGGCAGAAGAGGTCGTGGGACCCGAAGAAGTGCTTGACGAGGTGAGCCTCGTCGTCACGGCAACGACGAGTTCTGAGCCGGTCCTTCCTGAGGAGATCCCGGAGGGCGTCTTCGTGGCCGCTGTCGGGTCTTTCGAACCTGAGGCGGCCGAGCTGCCGCCGGCCCTGATCTCGGCCTCCCGGATCTTCGTGGATACGATGGAGGGCACAAGAGAAGAGGCGGGGGACCTGATCCAGGCCTCTCAAGCCGGCGCTTTCAGCTGGGAGACCGCCACGGATCTCCAAGACGCGCTCCGCTCGTCCGAACGCCCCGAGGGGACGATCATATTCAAGAGCGTCGGCGACGCCCTGTGGGACCTCGCCGCCGCAAGAACGGCCTTCTCGCCTCCATTAGCCTCCCGGCCGAAGCAATCGAAAAGCTGAGGGCTGAGGGCTGAGGGCTGACCACTGTAATAGGGTTCAAACTTTAGAACTGGCGGTGTATAGTAGGAAAAGACGTGGAAGGAGTGCAAGGTGCAAAAGGATCTCATCACATCGGAACCACTGTCCGGTATCGAAGTAGGGCGCGAGAGCGAGGTGATGTGCCTGCTCGCCAAACTATTCAATGGCTTCGCCAACTCGACGAGGCTTTCGATCTTGCTGCTCCTGGCGCAGCGGGGCGAGATGAAGGTCGGGGAGCTGGTTGACGAGCTCGGGGCGCCGCAGCCAAGGGTCTCCGACCACCTGCGCTGCCTGGCCTGGTGCGGTTACGTGCGGGTCCGTCGCGAGGGCAGGAACGCTTTTTACACCGTGGCCGACGAGAGGGTCATGCAGATACTCGAGCTCGGCGAGGAGCTCCTCCAGGACAACCTGGAGCACCTCGAAGCTTGCAACGACATAGAACAGGGCTGCTAGGCAAGAACGCCCGTCAGCCGGCGTCGGAAAGGTCGGTTTGGCATGCTCTTCTCATGCTCGGTAAAGTACCGAGCTACCTTGGCATGTCGGGAAACGAAGGCCGCTCGACCGCCACGGCGGTCGGACTTCTGCGCTGAAGCGCGGGCACATTTAGCTACAGAAAGGAGGGCAGCCCTCGTGCGACGCAGGGACGGAGGGGGGTAGAGGTCCCTGACGTTGTCGAGATAGGCATCGCCCTCCGATTCCATTCTAGCCTCGCGGCAGCGAAGTCCACCATAGACCGCGGGATGGTTTTTGGGTCGCTCGTGTTTAGCACCGAGACTTAAGCCTTAGGAAGCCGTCGCGGAGGACCACTTCGGGAAGAGGCCCTATCAGGGCGCCGGGGTTCTGGAAGCCCGAGGTCTGCCATCCGCGTGGTTCCTTCGCGTTCATTCGGCACGAAGGATGCTGTATGCTGGCGCGTCAGACAGACGGAGGATAAGCATGGTGGATGACGTGGCCGTACTGGACGCTTTTAGGGAAGGTAAGCTCCTGCTTCCCCCCGGCTACACCGTGGAGTACGGTGCCGACATGTTGCTGCTCCGTCGAAGTAGCGGCTCGGTGGTGGCCGCGTTCAATGCCGGAAAGGTCCCGTCCTCGGAGGTCGAAAGGGACGCCTGGGAAGACCACAAACGGAGCATCCGGCAAACCGCCTGAACCCCGAAAACGACAGGCCGAGGCGGTCGAGCGCCCGATGGACGGGCAAAGAGGGATCCTTAGAGGCTACATGAA